>CAZYWK010000128.1:0-7338 GCA_964651825.1 uncultured Ilumatobacteraceae bacterium
AGCTACTTCGTGCAGCAGAACGTCGGCAAGCGCAACATCAGCGTCGATCTCGCGAACGAACGGGGAGCGGCCGTCGTCCGCGACCTCGCCCGCCACGCCGACGTCGTCGTCGAGAACTACCGGCCCGGCGTGATGGACCGGCTCGGCCTCGGCCCTGACGTCCTCTGCACCATCAACTCGCGCCTCGTCTACGCGTCGATCTCCGGCTACGGCCAGACCGGCCCCTGGATGCATCGCCGGGCATATGCGCCCGTCGTCGAGGCGGAGGCCGGGATCATCGCGTCGCAAGGCAACGCCCGCGGCGGCCCGCTGGCAAAGGATCCCCACAGCCATGCCGACGTCTACGCGGGGATGGAGGCTGCCGCTGCGATCCTCGCCGCCCTGTACCAGCGGGAGCACACCGGGCGAGGTCAGCGCCTCGACATCTCGATGGCCGAGACGATGCTGTACGTCAACGAGCACCTCCACGACGCACTGTGGGACGGCGACGACGATCCGCAGTGGATCCGCAGCTTCCGTCCCGGCGACTACCTCGTGCTGACGGTCGCCAACGGCGAATCACTGGTCGTGTCGGGTCACCCCGCAGAGCGCGGCACGTTCGACCTCTTCCTCGCCGCCATGGGGCGTACCGAACTCGCGGATGATCCACGCTTCGCGGACGTCGCGGGCCGCCGGTCCAACTTCGACGCGCTCCGCGAGGTCATCCGCGACTTCGCCGCCACCGTGCCCGACGCCGACACGTTCGAGTCGCTCTTCGCCGAGCACGGACTCGCCGTCGGACGCGTGCGCCAGCCCGGTGAACTGGCCGACACCGCGTGGGCGCTCGAGCGTGGCGCGACGGTCGACATCGACGACCGCAACGGCGGATCGATCAGGGTCCCGAACGTGCCGTGGCACTTCGGCGACGCTCCCGACGTGGCCGTCGGCGGCATCGCCAAGTACCGCGGAGAGGACAACCGTGCCGTGCTCCACGAACTGCTCGGCTACGACGACGCCACGATCGACGACCTCGAGTCGTCCGGCGCCCTCTCCTCCCGCGTCCCCGACCCGTTCTCGTGATCTTCCTGCGTACCCGCGTGCGCAAGCTGTTCACGAGAACGACGGCCAGACTGGGTCGCGCATGACGCTGCGGTTCCCGGTTGCGCCGATGAAGGCGACGATGGCCTCGCTGCCCGACGGCGACGACTGGGCGTTCGAGATCAAGTGGGACGGCTACCGCACGATCGTCCACGCCGCCGATGGATCGGTCCGCCTCCAGAGCACCGCCGGTCACGACGTGACGACCCGCTGGCCCGAGTTCGCGGGCCTGGCCGAATCGGTCAACGCGGCCGAGGCGATCCTCGACGGCGAGCTCGTGGTGTTCGACGACGACGGCCGGCCGAGCTTCGAGCTCGTCCAGAACAGCGGTGTCGGATCCACCCGGCAAGCCGTGCTGCAGCTGTTCGACGTCCTGTCGGTCGACGGGACCGACACGATCGACCTGCCGTACGAGGCGAGACGCCAGCTCCTCGACCAACTCGTCGAGCCGGGCGACAACTGGGTGATACCCGGCAACCGGATCGGCGACGGTGCCGCGCTGCTCGAGGCGACCCGCGAGCAGGGTCTCGAGGGAGTGATCGCCAAGCGGCTCGGGTCGACCTATCGGCCCGGGACGCGTTCGAAGGACTGGCGCAAGATCAAGAACCGCACGCGCGTCGAACTGTCGATCGGCGGGTTCACCAGCGGAACCGGCAACCGTTCGTCGACGTTCGGTGCGCTGCTCGTCGGCGTGCCGAACGAGGGCACCGGCACGCTGCGCTTCGCCGGGGGTGTCGGTACCGGCTTCACCCAGACGACCCTGGAGGAACTCCTCTCCCTGATGCGCGAGCTCGCCACGGACAGCTGCCCGTTCGACCCCGTCCCACCGGCGAGCTACCGCAAGGGCGCGACATGGCTCCGGCCCGACCTGCGGTGCCTCGCCGAGATCGCCGAGTTCACCAACGAGGGCTACGTCCGCCACGCCGTATATCTGGAGTTGATCTGAACGACCAGACTCCCGGCATGGACGTCACGCGTGATCACGCCGAGGAGCTCGACCGCCAAGACCCGCTCGCCGCCTGGCGCGACGAGTTCGTCATCTCCGACCCCGACGTGATCTATCTCGACGGAAACTCGCTCGGGCGCACACCGAAACGGACCGTCGCCGCAGTGCGCCACGTGCTCGAGCACCAGTGGGCGGCTGACCTGATCAACTCGTGGTGGCAACACGACTGGCTCGACCTGACACTCTCGACCGGTGACCTGCTGGCCCCGCTGATCGGCGCACAGCCGGGTGAGGTCGCGGTCCACGAATCGACCACGCTCGGCATCTTCCAGCTCCTCAACGTGGCACTCGACCTGGTGCCGGGCCGCCGGGTGATCGCGATCGACGGCCGCGACTTCCCGACCGACCGCTACGCCGCCGAGGGAGTGGCCCGCCTGCGTGGCGGCGAACTGCGCGTCGGGCTCGACGACCTCACCGGCGTCGATGTCGTCCTGCGCTCGATGGTCGACTACCGGACCGCCGAGGTCGCCGACATCGCAGCCGAAACGGCGCGCGCCGCGGCGGCCGGAGCGACGACGATCTGGGACCTGTCGCATGCCGCCGGCGTCCTGGCCGTCGACCTGCATGCCGCCGACGTGGAGCTGGCCGTCGGCTGCACCTACAAGTTCCTCAACGGTGGCCCGGGCGCGCCCGCGTTCGTGTTCGTCGGCGAGCACCTCCACGACCGGCTCGTCCAGCCGATCTGGGGCTGGTTCGGCCAGTCCGACCAGTTCGCCATGGAGCGCCCGTTCGATCCGCGGCCGGGCATCGGCCGGATGCTCAACGGCACACCTCCGGTACTCGGGCTGACCGCCGCCCGAGCGGGCATCGAGCTGACCGCCGAGGCCGGGATCGAGGCGATCGCGGCGAAGGGCCGCGAGCTGACCGGGCTCGCGATCCGTCTCGCCGACCAGTACGGATTGGTCACCGACACCCCACGGGATCCGTTCCGGCGGGGCGGTCATGTGGCGATCCGGCATCCCGGCGCTCGGCGGATCCACCTCGAGTTGACCGCCCGCAAGGTGATCGCCGACTACCGCGATCCCGACGTCCTGCGATTCGGCCTGTCTCCGCTCACCACCCGTTTCACCGACGTGTACGACGCCTTCGCGATGCTGGCCGACTGGGTGGGTGCCGAGGGAGCGGGCATGCTGGAGGGATGAGCGTCGTCAAGATCAATGCCATCTCCGTCCCCGAGGGGATGGGTCCGCAACTCGAAGGTCGATTCGCCGGGCGGGCGAAGATGGTCGAGCAGTTCGAGGGGTTCGAGGACTTCCAGCTGCTGCGCCCGGTCGAAGGCGAGGAGCGCTACTTCGTCTACACGCGGTGGGAGACCGAGGAGCACTTCCAGGCGTGGCTGAACAGCCAGGAGTTCGGGCAAGGTCACGCCAACGCCGGTGCACCCGGCGCCGGGCACGGCGGCGACGCCCCGAAGCCCGTCTCCCAGGGTGCGGCGCTGCTCAGCTTCGAAGTCGTCGAACACGTCGTCAAAGGCGCCTGACCCCTTCCCTCCGTCGCCCGTCTGGTCGTCGTTTGCGTCGGGATTCAGCACGCACCGGTGTGATCAGATCCCGACGCAAACGGCGGCCGGACGATGTGAGACGGGCCGGTAGGGTTTCGTCCCCGTGGCCCTGATCGTCCAGAAGTACGGCGGAACGTCCGTCGCCGACCCCGACCGCATCCGTGCGGTGGCCGACAACGTCGCGATCACCAAGCGTCGCGGCAACGACGTCGTCGTCGTGGTCTCCGCTATGGGCAAGGCCACCGACACGCTGATCGCCCTCGCCGAGTCCGTCTCGGCCTCGATGCCAGGCCGTGAGATGGACATGCTGCTGACCACCGGCGAACGTCAGACGGCGGCGTTGATGACGATGGCATTGGCCGATCGAGGCATCGACGCGATCAGCTTCACGGGCAGCCAGGTCGGCATCATCACCGACACCACGCACCGCAAGGCCAAGATCCTCGAGGTGAAGGGCGATCGGGTGCGTGACGCGTTGGCCGCCGGCAAGGTCGCCGTCGTCGCCGGGTTTCAAGGGGTGAGCACCGACAAGGAGATCACCACGATGGGCCGGGGCGCCTCCGACCTCACCGCGTCGGCTCTCGCCCAGGCGCTGCAGGCCGATGCCTGCGAGATCTACACCGACGTCACGGGCGTGTTCACCGCCGACCCGCGCATCGTGCCGCAGGCCCGCAAGCTCCCCAAGGTGCACTTCGACGAGATGTTGGAGATGGCCGGTGCCGGCTCCAAGGTGCTCGCCCTGCGCTCCGTCGAGTTCGCCCGCACGCACGACGTTCCCCTCCACGTCCGCAGCTCCTTCACCTGGGAGCCGGGGACGTGGGTCACCAACGAGGAGGCCTCGATGGAAGATCCGATCATCTCCGGTGTCGTCACCGACATGACCGAGGCCAAGGTCACCGTGCTCGGTGTGCCCGACCGCCCGGGCATCTCGGCCGCGCTGTTCGAACCCCTCGCGGCCGCGAACGTGAACGTCGACATGATCGTGCAGAACACCTCGACCGACGGCACCACCGACATCAGCTTCACGATGCCGATGGCCGACATGAACGAGGCCGAGACGATCGTGTCGCGCGTCGCCGCCGAAGTGGGCGCCACCGGTGTGTCGCACGACAACGACATCGCGAAGGTCTCGATCGTCGGCGCCGGCATGAAGTCGTCACCAGGCATCGCCGCCAAGATGTTCCGCGTGCTCGCCGACGAGGACGTCAACATCCACATGATCTCGACCTCGACGATCCGGGTGTCGGTCGTGACCGCGGCCGGCGACATGGAGCGCGCCGCCCGCGCCCTGCACACCGCGTTCGGCCTCGACTCCGGCGCCGACTACTCCGCCCCCCTCCCCGACAGGAAGTAGCGAATCATCTCACCGTCGCCACGACCCAGTAGTGATGGGGGTTGATGCCGTCGAACGTCTTGATCTCGACGCCATAGCCGCTGGTCTTGCTCTTCGGATGACGCCACAGCTGGATGTCGGTGAGCTGGGCGGCGAGCGGGCCGATCACCTGATCGGGATGGAGCCGGTTGGCCTGCCAACCGAGCCGGGCGGCCGTGCGCCGCTGTGAGATCCAGGTGCCGATGCCGGGGAGCCGGAACGCGGCGCGTGCCGCCGAGCCGAGCGGCAACAACACGACGTCAGAACCACCGCGGCCCCGGTAGTTGAGGGCGATCTTGCCGCCCGGCTTGGTGACCCTGACCGCTTCGGCGGTGAGGTCGAGCGCGTCGTCGGAGTCGCAGTGCTGGAGCGTGATGTAGCTGAACGCCACGTCGGCGGAGTTCGCCGGCAGGTCGAGGGTCTGCCCGTCGGCGACGTGGACCGTGCGCAGCCGGTCGACCTTGCCGAACCGTCCGACGGTCTCGTGTGTCCGCTCGAGGAACCCGGCGTCGAGGTCGCAGGCGATCACGTGGCCGTACTCCCGTGTGAACGCGCAGGTCATCCGCCCGATGCCACATCCGATCTCGACCAGGGTCTGCTGGTCGTTGGCGGGCGAGCGCAGCCCGAACACCGTGAGGTAGGCGGGGACCTCGCTGTCGCCGGTGGCGACGAACTGCTCGAGCGTCAGCTCGGAGCCGGTCTCGTTGTTGAAGACCCATCCGGTCGTCCGCACGACGTCGTCGCCGCTCGCCTGGCGCTCGCTCAGCTGCCCGGCCGCTCGCCAAGGGATCAACTGTGAACGCCGCACCATGCGTGTTGATTGTGGCAGGTGGCGCCGGGAAAGCGGCAACGCGTGACGCGCGAAAACGCCCCACCCGGACCCAGCAGGGCACCATTAGTCTTTTCGACGATGAGCAAGACAGATCGCGCCCTCCGTGTCGGCGTCGTCGGATCGACCGGCCAGGTCGGTTCCGTCATGCGTCGCCTCCTCGCCGAGCGCGGCTTCCCCGTCGCCGAGATCCGCTACTTCGCGTCCGCCCGTTCCGCCGGCTCCACCCTGCCGTGGAACGGCAACGACGTCGTGGTCGAGGATGCTGCGACCGCTGATCCCTCCGGTCTCGACATCGCCCTCTTCTCGGCGGGCGCCAGCTCGTCGCGGGACTTCGCCGCCAAGTTCGCGGCTGCCGGCGCGATCGTGATCGACAACTCCTCCGCGTTCCGGATGGATCCGGAGGTGCCGCTGATCGTCGCCGAGGTGAACGGCGAACTGGCCAGGAACCCGCCGAAGGGCATCATCGCCAACCCCAACTGCACGACGATGGCGGCCATGCCGGTGCTCAAGCCGCTCCACGACGAAGCCGGCCTCGTGCGGATGATCGCCTCGACCTACCAGGCGGTGTCAGGCGGTGGCCTGGCGGGTGTCGATGAGCTCGACAAGCAGGCCCGCGAGGTGGTCGATCGGGCCGCCGAGCTCACCCACGACGGTGCGGCCGTGACGTTTCCGGCACCTGCGAAGTTCGCCCGGCCGATCGCGTTCAACGTGGTGGCGTACGCCGGGTCGCTCGTCGACGACGGTTCGTTCGAGACCGACGAGGAGCAGAAGCTCCGCAACGAGACCCGCAAGATCCTCGACATCCCCGGCCTCCTCGTGTCCGGCACATGTGTCCGTGTGCCGGTCTTCACCGGTCACTCGCTGTCGCTCAACGTCGAGTTCGAACGGCCGCTGAGCGTCGCCCGCGCGTACGAACTGCTCGGCGCAGCTCCCGGCGTGGTGGTCACCGACATTCCGAATCCGCTCGAAGCAGCCGGCCAGGATCCGAGCTACGTGGGCCGCATCCGTCAGGACGAGGGCGTCCCCGAGGGCCGCGGCCTGTCGCTGTTCGTCAGCAACGACAACCTCCGCAAGGGCGCTGCCCTCAACGCCATCCAAATCGCCGAGTTGGTCCAGAGTTGGCGATGACTGCGTTGCGAGGGCTCGTCGCTGCCGAACGCCCACGGGTCAGCAGGCGCAGGGGGCAGTGGCGCACTTGGGGCAACCGTCGGCGTAGCGGGCGATCGCCTCGTTGAGGTCGACGCCCTGCTGGTTGGCGAGCGTCGCCACCCACGCCACCACGTCGCCGAACTCGTGGACCTGCTGTTCGTGCGAGCCCTTGCGCACGGCTTGGGCCAGCTCGCCGATCTCCTCGGCCAACCAGGCCACCGTCGCCGACACGCCTCGGGCCCGGTCACGGTCGCCGTACGTCCGCTCGATCACGTCCTGCAGGTCGGCGAGGTCCATGCGCAGCGACCGTAGCCGGATCGCGAAACGGGCCGCCCCTCGTCGAGGAACGGCCCGTGGTCGGGGTGGGGAGATTTGAACTCCCGGCCTCCACGTCCCGAACG
>CAZYWK010000129.1:0-2364 GCA_964651825.1 uncultured Ilumatobacteraceae bacterium
GTCTGAAGGGAACCTGACGTCTGCTGAGAACATCCCAAAATCAAGTGACACGAGCACGGTGGCTCTCTACTGTCGAAGGTCCTGGGCGGAGGACGCGGGCAGGAAAGTCGTCCTCACGATGAACGAGCAGAGGACGGTGTCACGTGTCTATCCACTCCGAAGCACGCATCTTGGTGATCGACAGTTGGCCGGCGCTGCGAGGCGAGCTCGCGGCCCACCTGGGGGTGCTCGGTCACAACGTCGTCGTGGCGGACCCTGGTGCCGGCGTCGTGCGGGTCGTCGAGGTGTTCCGGCCCCACCTGGTGATCATCGAGGCGATCGACGATCACCCCGAAGCGATCGTCGGGGCGATCCGGGCCACTGGAACGGCGTTGGTGATCGCAACGGTCGCGGCCGCCGCCCCACCCGAGCGCCGGGCGCGGGCGATGCGCGCGGGCGCCGACGACGTGCTCGTCAAGCCGTTCGAGATCGACGAGCTGACGGCACGCATCGAGATGCTGATGATGCGTACCGGCGCCAACGCCACTCTGGCCTTCAGCGATGTCACCGTCGATGAGATCGGGCACCTGGTCCATCGCGGCGAGTCGGAGTTGGAGCTGACGGTGACCGAGTTCAACCTGCTGGCCATGTTCCTTCGGAACCCGGGCCGGGTGTTGTCGAAGCGTCAGCTGCTGGCCACCGTGTGGGGATTCGACGACTACGACGTCAACCTGGTCGAGGTGCACGTGTCGGCCCTGCGCAAGAAGCTCGAACAGTGCGGACCCCGACTCGTGCAGACCGTTCGTGGCATCGGCTACGTGCTCCGCGAGGTGCCGACCGGGCGACCGGCGGTGTCTGCGGTCGATATGCCGATCAGCGCCTGAGCAGTGCTGTCGTCACGGGCGAATGGCGACGAGGCTCTTCGTGAGACCCAACAGCCGCTCGGCACGAATTTCGGCGTCTGGAAAGAGATGTCGAAGTTCGGTCTTGCCGATCAACTCGACGGCCAGGGCCGTCGCAACCGACTCGGACCTCGAGTGTGACCGCGTGTGCATCAGCGGCCAGATCCGCGACAGTCTCGCTCGGGCCGGTAGCGGCAAGAACTGAAACCCCGGGCAGAGCCAATGCGGCTCGACCGGGAAATACCGATAGGGCGTTTGGATCCAGTAGTGCGGGGCCGATCGCGATACGAATTCAGCGAACTCGCGCCGTCGATGAGCGCCTCCCACGTGCTCGATGACCGAGTTGGAGAACACGAGATCGAACGTTGCGTTCCGAACCGAGTCCGGCGGGTTGCACGCGTCGCCGATCACGACGTCAAACCCGTCGCTCGTGGATGTGAGGTCCATCTCGGAACTCGTGCTGTTCAGCAACGTCACCGAGGCGGGGCGCACGTCGTGGAGCATCCAGGTATCCGGAGTGCCACCAAGGTCCAACACCCTCATGTCGCGTAGACGGGGAAACACTTCCAGCATGGTCTGCCACCGGCGGTCGCGCATTCTTGATCCGATCGACCCGGGCCCATCGACCATCGTCCGGCGCATCTTCTCGAACGGACTACGGAGTGGTTCCACGTGGGCGCCTGCCGTCGGAGCCCACGCGGTCATTGGACGGCTGCCATTACTTGGCGGTTGCCGGAGAGCCTGATCATCCTCACCACGATGGTGACTCTCGGGGCCGCGTGCAATGGGGCCAAACTGAAGACATCCTGATCGATTCGCGAAGCAGATGGATCGTCTCCCGCCGTTGAGGTCGCGGTTGCAGGGGACGCCGATCAGCGCCTGACGGGGGCGCTGGTCATCGCACCTGCCGGACGACGAGTTCGGGGCGGAACTCGTGGTGGTTGCTGGTGTTCACGTAGGCCAGCGGGCCGTTCCGCTCGAGTTGCCTGATCACGAACGCAACTGCCGGGCGGCCGGTTTGCTTGGCCTCGGCGACCCAGGCGGTGACGTCGAGCTCGTACCATGTGCTGTTGGCGGACAGGATCGTGAACTCGCGCAGCGGCACCACCTGGGGCATCGGACGGTTGTTCCACGTGAGCGTGCGCTCCTGCCACGCATCTGACACGGCGTAGACCGCCATCGGCGAGGTCCCGGCCGTCCAGAGCCGCGCGTTGATGCGCAGGATCGCGTTGTCGACGCTCGTCGAGACGCCGCCCAGCTGCGCCTTGACGTAGCCCCAGCGGTCGTACGCCGCGCTCGTGTTGTTGCACACGTGCAGCAGGCCGCCGGTCGAGTAGTTGGTCCCTGCATCGGCGCCGCCACGAACGTAGGTGTCCTCGACGATCGCGATCCGCGACGTGGTGAGCACCGTCGGCACCGTCGTCGTCGTGGTCGGTGGCGGAATCGTCGTGGTGGTGGTGGTCGTGGTGGTGGTCGTGGTGGT
>CAZYWK010000129.1:2464-7189 GCA_964651825.1 uncultured Ilumatobacteraceae bacterium
GTGGTGGTGGTCGTGGTGGTGGTCGTGGTGGTCGTCGTGCTCGGTGGACTCGTCGTGGGTGGGGTCGTGGTGGTACTCGTCGAAGTCGTGGTGGGCGGGATCGTCGTGGTGGGCGGGACGGTCGTGGTCGGCGGGACGGTCGTGGTCGGCGGGACGGTCGTGGTCGGGAGGGTCGTGTCCACGACGGTGGTGGTCGTTGTGGTGCTCGTAGACGTCGGCGGTGCGGTGGTGGTGGAGGAGGAGGCGGGAGGCGCCGGGGTGAGGACGAAATGGGGGCGGTTCTCGGGATGCTCGATGGAGTTGATGTAGCCGACCGGTCCGTTCGCTTCGGCCTGCTGGACGACCACCGCGATCGAGTCCAGCCCGGCTGCTCGCTGTGTGTTCACGTACTCGGTGAGGTCGATCTCGTACCACGCGCTGTCGGTGCTGGCGATGGTGAAGCCGGCGATCGGCCCGCCGGTCGGCATCGGCCGGTTCGTCCAGGTGATCGAGTCCTGCGCCCACGCCGCGGCGACGCCGTAGACGTTCATCGGCGAGGCGTGCTGCCACATCTTTGCGTTCACCCGCAGCACCGCCCGCGACACCACGCCCGGCGCGGCGTCCAGCTCGGCGCGCAGATACGCCCACTTGGCGTACTGGGCGCTCGAGTTGTTGCAGATCTGGAGCAGGACGTCGCGGGCATAGCTCGTGGAGGCGTACGTGCCGCCGCGCACGAACGTGTCGCCCGACACCGGAATCGTGACGGGATCGCCGACGACAGGCGCACGATCGAACGGTCCCGTGATCTCGAACGTCACGCCGGTGACGCCGTCGGCACCTCGCTGCGACGACACGTACAGGCGTGTGCCGTCCGGACTGAACGCGGGGCCGGTCAGCTCGGATCCGGGGTGGCCGACGAGCCGACAGAACGCCGCCATCGTACGGTCCGGGCCCTCGCTCATCACGCCGAGCTCCACGTTGCCGCCGTCCTCGCCGATGAACACGCGACCGCTCGCCGGGTGGACCATCACGTTGTCGACCGCGTTGAGCGCTCCCGACGGGTTGGCGAGGCAGTCGTAGGCGACCGTGATCGTCGACGTGGCGAGTTCGAACTCCCAGATCCGCTTGTCGAGCTTCGTCGAGAAGTAGATGACACCGTCGCCGAGGACGATCCCTTCGCCGCCCTTGAAGACGGTCGTCGCCGGTTGCCGGTCGGGCGTGTTCGGCGACGTGGGGATCCACGACACGACGCCGTTGCCGTCGAGCGCGGCGGCGAAGAGCGCGCCCGCCGACAGGTCGCCCGGTGTGGTCGGTACGAACCGGTACAGGCGCCCCTCGGCGTGATCCTCCGTCAGGTAGATATCGCCGGTCGCCGGGTTCACCGTGGCCGCCTCGTGGTTGAACGAGCCCATCGCCGGCCGCTCGATGCCCTGGCCCGGACGTTGCGGATCGCACTCCCACACGTGCCCGCCCGCACCCGCCTCCTCGCACGAGAGCCAGGTGCCCCACGGGGTCATGCCGCCGGCGCAGTTCAGGTGGGTGCCGGTGAGGATCGAGTAGGCGTCGGTGATCGTGCCGTCCTGGCCGAACCGGACCGCGGACGCGCCCCCACCGAAGGTCGGCACCTCGGAGTTCGACACGTAGATCCATCCGCCGTCCGCCGTCGCGACACAGCCGCCACCGTCGGGCGCTGAGTGCCAGCGGAAGTCGCGCGGCCCCACCGGCTGGCCGGTCCTCGCGATGATCCGCGATGTGAAGCCGGCGGGGAGCTGCAGCCCGTTGGCGTCCGGCGCGAGCAGCGCTCCGTACGGGCTTGGTCCCGGGCGGGCGGGCGTACCCGCGGCCGACGCGATCGAGGTCCAGAACGTCCTCGGCAGTACGGCCGCTGCGCCCAGAACGCCGAAACCCACCAACAGTTCACGTCTCGCCAGCCGCCCCATGGCAGGAAATGTAGACGCTCCCTCAAGGCGCCGGGATCGAACTCACCGAGCGCATCGCGGCCACCGCTGTCGGCGTCCGGCAGTGTCGTCGCCGTGCTTGCGGGAGCGTTGTCGCCGTCGGGCTACCGTCGGGCTCATGACCAGGTGGCTGTTGAAGTCCGAGCCCGAATCGTTCAGCTATGACGACCTCGTGCGCGTCGAGCGGGAGGGGTGGGACGGAGTGCGCAGCTACCAGGCGCGCAACTACATGCGGGAGATGAAGGTCGGCGACCGGGCGATCTTCTACCACTCCAACGCCAAGCCGCCCGGTGCTGCGGGCGTGTGCAAGATCGTCATACGAGCGGAGCCGGACCCGACCCAGTTCGACCCGTCCTCGAAGTACTTCGATCCCGCGTCCGATCAGGACGATCCGCGCTGGGACTGGGTGACGGTGGCCCCGGTCAAGGCGTTGCGCTTCGTACCGCTCGAAGAATTGAAGGCGATGCCCGAACTGGCGGAGTGCCGGTTGTTGGCCCGTGGGAACCGGCTTTCGGTGTTCCCGATCACCGACGCCGAGTTCGACGCGATCGTCAAGCGCGGATCGCGGCGTTAGCACGCGGTCCCGACCGGGTAACTGGTCGGGATGGATGTGGCCGATCTGTCCGGACTGAATGTCGTCGCGCGAATGCTCGGCGCCGCGGTGCTGGGCGCGATCGTCGGCCTCGAACGTGAGTCCGCTGGTCAAGACGCCGGATTCCGCACCCATCTCCTGCTCTCCGTCGGCTCCGCGCTCTTCGGCGTCGCCTCCGTGGGTGCGTTCGACGAGTTCATCACGGACGGGTCCACGAACGTCCAGGTCGACGTCACCCGCATCGCTTCCTACGTGCCGGCGGGCGTCGGCTTCATCGGCGGCGGCGTGATCCTCAAGTCAGCCGGCGGGGTGCGCGGCATCACCACCGCGGCATCGTTGTGGGTCGCCGCCGCGATCGGGCTCTGCGCAGGTTTGGGGTTCTGGGAAGGAGCGATCGGTGCGACCGTGCTCGCGATCGTGGCGCTGTTCGCGCTCAAGCCGATCTCCCAGTGGGTCGGTGGGACGGCGAAGCCGCCGTCGCTGATCGTCACGTTGGGAGGCCCGGCCACCTCGGCGGCGATCGGATCGGTGGTGCGCCGGTGCGCCAACTCGGCGATGACCTCCGTCGAGCTCCGGCGTCCGGGTGGACGCGACGACACCGAGGTCGTGGTGCGCTTCGCCGAGGCGCCGGACGCGGAAGCGGTGCAGGCGATCACGGCCGAGCTCGTGGAGGAGCTCGGCGAGGGTGTGCGCTCGATCGCGCTCCGCCCCGACTGACCGTCGATCACCGATCGTCGGCCGCGAGTTCATGGATCTCGACCCGCTCGGCGACGGCCTCGATGGCGTCGCGCCGTCCGGTTCCCAGCCCGTGCCGGGCGACATTGAGTGTGCCGGCGGCGGTCGCCAGCCGCAGGCCGTCGGCGAAGCTGAGCCCGCGGCCGTGCGCCACCGCGAGGGCGGCGGTCATCGAATCGCCACCGCCGCGCCCGTCGAGGACCTCCAACTTGGGCGAGCGGACCTCGACGATCCGGCCGCCACCGCCGGCCAGCGTGCTGCGCTCCGAACGGGACACCACGACGGTCGCCGCTCCCGCATCCTGGACGCGGCGGATGCCACGGGTCACCGACGTCGTCTCGCCGTCGTCCGCCCAGCCGTCGGCGATCAACTCCTCGTGGCTCAACTTGACGATGTCGACGCCGCTGTCGAGCGCGGCGCGCAGGGCATCGCCGCAGATGTCGGTCACCACGGTGACGCCGTTCGCGCGGAGGTCACGCACGAGCCGGCCGAACACCTCGTCGGGCAGCACAGGGGCCAGCTGTGCACCTGCCACGACACAGATGCCGGCGCTGATCGACGCTCCGATGATGCTGCTGTAGAGCTCGTCCACCTCGTGGCGGTCGAGCGGCGCGATGGGTGTCTCGACGATGTGCTGGTGTTCGCCCTCCCGACGATCGTCGATCTGGACCGAGTTCGGCCTCGCAGTCTCGGTGAGCCAAGCCTCGAAGCCGTCGGCCGCGATGAGCGAGCGGAGCGCGTTGCCGGGCTCACCGCCGATGCACACGCACGGGACGGCCCGCGCTCCGAGGGCCTGCACCATGCGGGCGATCCAGTAGCCCTGGCCACCCGGATGCAGATGGATCTCCGGCTCGCCGTCAGCGGCGCCGTGGATCTCGATGTGCAGCGTGAGCGCGGGAGCGAAGACCGCGATGGTCGGAGCCGATGACATGCCCGACGATTCCCGGTCCAACGACCGGCAAACCGCTTGCGCGCCGTGTTTGATCGTCGAGCCCAGGGGTACCACGGCGACATGGATCAGCGATCGGCGCGATCGTCGGCGCCGCGCTCATCGGCGGGATCGTCGCGCTGATCGACTCGTCGTGGTGGATCGGAGCAGCGATCGGTGGAGCGATGTTCGGTTCCATCGTCGGCGGGATCTGGGGGGCCTTCCCCCGCTCCGAACCGACCGTCGTCAGGGTCCGCGACGGACGGATCGAGATCAACGACGCCAGCATGTGACGTGCTCGCCGTACAGTTCGAAACCATGTCACTGCGAATCGCCAGGTCAGCATCACGCGCCAGGTCAGCACGCGCAGTGAGGTCAGCGCGAGGAGTGAGGCTCGTCGCGGTGTTGGGGGCGGGACTCCTCGTGATCGCCGCGTGCGGTAGCGATGATCCGGATCCCTCCACGGGTTCGACGGTGGGCTCGGCCGTCGGCGCGACGACTCCAGTTCCCGACACGTCCGGTACCGATACACC
>CAZYWK010000130.1:0-7016 GCA_964651825.1 uncultured Ilumatobacteraceae bacterium
CTGGGGGACAAGAGGTCGGGAGTTCGAATCTCCCCAGCCCGACGCTGGTGGAAGCCCTTGTCAAGCAAGGGTTTCGCCATGCGCGAGAGCACGACAACGGTCGTCGACCGATCTCCGGTGGCTCGCTGAGAGCCTGCGCGCCCAGGGACTCGTACTGGGTGGAAATCCTTGCCGGACATGGGATTTCAGCACTTGTGTAGTGCTGCCGGGTGCCGGATCGCTCGCCTACGATTCGCCCCGTGGCGCATCCGAAGATGTTCGACGACGACGATCCGATCCTGGCCAGGGTTCGTTCACTGGCGCTCGACTTCCCGTCGAGCGACATGAAGGTGTCCCACGGCCGACCGGCGTTCTTCACGACCAAGGTGTTCGCGTACTACGGCGGATCGGTGCGGCTCGACGGGGAGTGGATCCCGCACGACCACGCGTTGATCGTGTTGCCCGATTCCGACGACCGTGCCGCGCTCGTCGAGGATCCGCGTGTGTTCGTGCCCGCGTACCTCGGGGCCTACGGGTGGCTCGGCCTCGACCTCGACGACGACACCGACTGGGACGAGGTCCGAGAGCTCCTCGACGCCTCGTTCCGGCTCACCGCACCGAAGCGAGCCATCGCCGAGCTCGACGCCTGAGCCGCACGGTGGGATTCACACGCACTGAACTGGAGTCGTTCGCCGGGACGACGGTGCCCGATCTCGTCGGGCCGGGCCTGCGACTCCTGTTCGTCGGGATCAACCCGGGACTCTGGACGGCGGCGACGCAGACCCACTTCGCCCACCCGGGCAACCGCTTCTATCCCGCGCTGCTGCTCGGCGGCGTGATCGACCGGCCGATCGACCGCGGCACCGGGTTCACCGACGACGATCGGGTGTACCTGATCCGTCGGGGAATCGGCATCACCAACCTGGCCAAACGAGCGACCGCGAAGGCCTCGGAACTGACTGCCGACGAACTCCGGCGCGGCGGGGACGAGCTGCGGGCGTTCGTCCGGGAGCATCGACCGGCTGTCGTCGCGGTCGCCGGCGTCACGGCCTACCGGACCGCATTCGGCAACGCCAAGGTGGCACTCGGTGAGCAGCCGGCGGGATTCGAGGGCTCGCGCCTGTGGATCGTCCCGAACCCGAGTGGCCTCAACGCCCACGAGACCATCGACTCACTCGCGACCGCCTACCGCGAGCCGGCCATCGCCGCGGGGATCATCGAGGAGTGATCAGCGCGGGGCCGGATTGCCCAGCTCCGCGAGACGCAGCTTGACGAGCTGGCGCAGCAACGCCTTGGGCAGCGGCTTCTCGACGGGGAACCGCAGGCCACCCTTCGACGTCTCGTATTTCGCGACCGCGTCGCCGGCGGCGGTCAACACGGTGCTGCTGTGCGGGAAGTAGCCGCAGTGGTCCTTGAAGCCGGCGTACCCGGCGACGCCGTGGCCGTCGACCACGAACGCCGGCATGCCGTACTTCATCGCCTCGTCGGCGTGGGGGAGGATCGTGCGCAGCGTTGCCCGAACGGACTCAAGGGTTTCGCGCTGCGGCGATGGTTGTGCCGCGAGGTAGTCATCGACGGCACGGATGCCGTCGGGGGATGTGGGCGTCGGCGCCATGACCGAACGGTAGGCCGTGTGACGTCGGCCCGTCAGCCACGGCGCCACCGAAAGCCGGCGATGCTCGGGATCGACTCCTGGCCGCGCAGCTCCGGGAAACGCTCGAGCGTGGCGGCGCTCGGGCCACGCTCGATCATCAGCTCGAGGCACCACCCGGAGCGCGCCGCCGCGGTGAGCAGACCGCCGACCGGACGGTGGAAGAGCTCGACCGAGCGGTCCTCGACGATCTGAGGCCACGAGCCGGGGGAGAGGTAGTCGCCCCACCGCCACAACACCTCGCCCGTCGGATCGGCAAGCGGAGCCGAATCCGGCGCCGTCGCGACCGGATGGTTGATCACGACGCACAGGTGCCCACCCGGTGTCACGACCCGGCCAGCGTCCGCGAAGAATCGCGTCTCGTCGGCGATCAGATCGACGAGACCGACGGCCACCACCCGGTCGGCGACGCCCGAACGAACCCACGACAGATCGGGCGCCCGAGCGACCACCACCGGGCCCGCATCGCGGGCGACGCTCAGGAGCTCCCACGACAGGTCCGTGCCGACGACACGCCGACCGAGCATCCGCATGCCCTGGCCCTCGCCGCAGCCGACCTCGATCGTCAGCCCGTCGACCGCGGACTCGTCGACGTCGGCGAGCAGCTCGGCCAGCACGGCATGGGTGTCGCCGGACTGCGACGGGTCGTCGCGGACCGCATCGATCCACCAACCAGCGATGTCGTCCCAGGAATCTGTCATCTGCGAGCCGCAGCATGTCACGCCATCCACCTGTGCAGTGACGTGACACGGCTACGGTCTCGGCCCGACGGAACATTCACAAAGGGGCAAACATTCATGATCATGGTCGAGTACTGGAAGCTGGTCGTTCTCCAGCGGTATGCGAAGTTCGACGGGCGAGCCGGCCGGGCGGAGTACTGGTGGTACGTCCTCGCCAACATCATCCTCTTCGTGATCCTGGGGATCCTGATGCAGATCGCAGGCATCTTCGTGATCCTCTACGCCGGCGTGGCGCTCGCGTTGTTCATTCCGAACATCGCGGTCGGAATCCGACGTCTGCACGACACCAACAAGTCAGGGTGGTTCCTGTTGATCTCGTTGATCCCGCTGGTCGGCCTGATCATCCTGATCGTGTTCCTTGCCACCGCGGGCAACCCTGGCGCGAACAACTACGGATCTCCCGATCCCGGCCTGCCGGCCTGATCGAACCGATCTGATCCGAGCGGCCGCACATCGGCCCGGCGGTAACGTCGGGATCGATGTGCGGTCGTTTCGTCTCCACCGCGAGCCCGGAGAAGATCGCGTCGTACTTCGGCGCGGACGCCGACGTCGAGACGCTCGGCGAGAACTACAACGTCGCACCGACGCAGGACGTCTACGGCGTCGTCACCACACCCGACGGCGTGATGCGAGTGCAGGCGTTCCACTGGGGGTTGATCCCGAGCTGGGCCAAGGACCGCAAGATCGGCTCGAAGATGATCAACGCCCGCTCCGAGACGATCGCGGAGAAGCCGGCGTTCAAGGGCCTGTTCGCCAAGAAGCGCTGCCTGATCCCGATGGACGGCTACTACGAGTGGATGGCCGGCGGCCCTGACGGCCCGGTGAACGCAAAGGGCAAGCCGCTCAAGCAGCCGATGTTCATCCACCGCCTCGACGGCGAACCGCTGGCGGTCGCCGGGCTGTGGACCGCGTGGAAGGATCCCGAGGCCGGGGGGAGATGGCTCCAGAGCGCCACGGTGGTCACCACGGCGGCCAACGAAGCGATGCAGGCGGTCCACGACCGGATGCCCGTGATCGTGCCGGCGTCGAGATGGCAGGAGTGGCTCGATCCCGAGAACCACGACGTCGTCTCGCTCACCGATCTGTTCAGCGCACGCAACGACGGCCTCCTCACCATGCACCCGGTGTCGACCGAGGTGAACAACGTCCGCAACAACGACGCCTCCCTGATCACTGAGGCCTGAGCCGTCCGCGGACGCGTCAGGACGCGTCGATCAAGAGGGGAGCGCGGCGCGGATCCGCACCGCGGCCGCTTCGAGGTCGGCCGGATCGACGTGGACCGCGGCGTTGGCGAAGCTCAGCTCGGACATCGACGACGTCGGGATCACGTGGATGTGCAGGTGGGGGACCTCGTAGCCGGCGACGATGACGCCGACGCGCTCGCAGTCGAAGGCCTCCTTCTGGGCCACGCCGATCATGCGGGTCACGTCGAACATGTGCGCCACGAGATCGGCCGGGGCGTCGAGCCAGTGGTCGAACTCCTCGATCGGCACGACGAGAGCGTGGCCGGTCGCCATCGGGTTGATCGACATGAACACGACGCAGCGGTCGTCCCGCCACACGAACGTGCCGGGGATGTCGCCGTCGATGATGCGGGTGAAGATCGTCGCCATCGGCCCCGAACCCTACGCTGTCGGCGATGAGCAGCCCAGAGCCGGCAGTCGAGGCCGCCACGCCCCGCCCGTCGATGTTCGACGGCATCTGGTCGATCCCCAACGCGTTCACCCTGGCCCGGCTGCTCTGCCTGCCGATCTTCCTCTATCTGCTGTTCGGGCGCGACAATCGCGCCGCCGCGGCGTGGATGCTCGGGGCACTCGGTGCAACCGACTGGGTCGACGGCTACCTGGCGCGCCGGCTCGGGCAGGTGAGCGAGTTCGGCAAGGTGTTCGACCCGACCGCCGACCGCATCCTGTTCATCGTCGCCATCGTGGCGATCATGATCGACGATGCGATGCCGGTCTGGTTCGGTGTCGCCGTTCTGGCCCGTGAGGTGCTGGTCGGGCTGATGATGGTGATCGCCACGCTCGTCTACAAGATGGAACGCATCGACGTCACGTGGCTCGGCAAGTGTGCGACGTTCCTGCTCATGTTCGCCGTGCCGGGATTCCTGATGGGCGCGAGCGACTTCCCCGGGGCCGATTGGTTCCAGATCGCGGCCTGGATCCTCGGGATTCCGGGCCTGATCCTGAGCTACTACACGGCCTTCGCCTACGTGCCCGAGGTGCGACGAGGAATCGCCCGTCACCGAGCGAGCGAGGCCGCGAGTGTTGTACCGTCCACCTCTTGAAGACGGATACGGTTGCGCCATGAACATTCCCGCCGACCTCCGGTATTCGAAGGACCACGAGTGGGTCCGCCGCGACGGCAACATCGTCACGATCGGGATCACCGAATACGCCCAGGACTCGCTCGGCGACATCGTGTTCGTCGAAGCCCCCGAGAAGGGGCGGTCGGTCGCCGCTGGCGAATCGTTCACCGAGGTCGAGAGCACGAAGTCGGTGAGCGACATCTACGCCCCGGTGTCCGGAGCGATCGTGACGGTCAATGAGGCCCTCGAGTCGCAGCCTGAGCTGCTGAACAGCGATCCCTACGGTGACGGCTGGATCTGCGCCATCGAGATGACCGACCCGAGTGAGTTCGACGAACTGCTCGACGCCGACGGCTATCGCACGCTGACCGAGGGCTGAGGTTCCAGCCCGTGTCCGGCTACGTCTTCTGCAACCAGTGCGGCCACCGCAATCCGCCGACCAGCGCGTTCTGTTCGAGCTGCGGCTCACCACTCGACTCGCTCGACGACCGCACCGTCACCTTGACGGTGGTCGACCCGTTGCAGGACGCGCCGGGCACCGACGACGACGTGGTCGTACCGGTGGGCGAGCTCTCGACCGAGGTCGGTGTGCTGATCGTCCGCGCCGGAGCCCAAGCGGGCGATCGGTTCCAGCTCACCGATCTGGTCACCAGGCTCGGGCGGCATCCCGACAGCGAGATCAGCCTCGACGACATCACGGTCTCGCGGCGCCATGCCGAGATCGAACGCACACCCGACGGCTATGTGGTGCGCGACGCCGGGTCGCTCAACGGCACCTACGTCAACCAGGACCGCATCGACGGCACGCAGGCACTCCACCACGGCGACGAGCTCCAGATCGGCAAGTTCCGGCTCGTGTTCTTCGAACGCGCCGATGGGTGATTCGGTGAGCGTGGAGCGATCGATGCCGCACTTGTCGATCGGCGAGGTGCTCGGGCTGCTGCTCGAGGAGTTCCCGGATGTGACGATCTCGAAGATCCGATTCCTCGAGAGCCAGGGCCTGATCGATCCCGAACGCACACCGTCGGGTTACCGCAAGTTCTACGACGACGACGTCGAGCTGCTGCGGTGCATCCTGCGCGAGCAGCGTGAGAACTACCTGCCGCTGCGTGTCATCAAGGATCGCATCGACTCCGGTGAGATCGACCCCACAGGGGAGCAGGCGAGGCCCCGCGGCATCCGCAACGTCGGCGATCAGACGCCGGTGTATGCGGCCCAGGCGCTGCCACCGAAGGCCGAGCCGGTGCGGGGGGCCGCGGCCCTGTTCGTGCGCACCGACATCGCCGGGCCGAGCCGTGACGGCGACGTCCCGGCCGCCCAGGCGGAGCCCGCACCGACGACGGCTGACATCCTCCAGATCGAGCCGATCACCGAGGCTCCTCCCGCTCCGGGCCCGTCACCGGCCCCCGTCGTCGCGGTCGCTGCCACAGCCGGTGCGGCGCACTCGGCCGACACCGTGTTCGACACCGGCGAGCTGTGCAATCTGAGCGGGCTCACCCGTCACGAACTCGACGAGTTGCTGTCGTACGGCGTGCTCACTGCGGAGGCGGGTGTCGGGTCAGATCGCTTCAACGTCGATGCGCTCGACATCGCCCGCGAGGCCAAGCACTTCCTCGATGCGGGGGTCGACGCCCGCCACCTGCGGGGCTGGCGTGTCGCCGCCGATCGCGAGGCTGGTCTCCTCGACCAGCTCGTGCAGCCCCTGCTCCGCCAGCGCAACCCGGAAGCCCGCTCCCAGGCTGTTGCCCAACTCCACGACCTCGAGGAAGTCGGCGGCCGGCTGCGCTCGGCGATGATGCGGGCCGCTCTGCGACCCCTCGTCCGCTGAGCCGCAGTAGGCTCCGAATCGTGGTCCCCCTCGAACTGGTCGGCGTGCGGGTCGAGATCCCGGCGAACACCCCGATGGTGCTGCTCCGTGAGCTCCACGGTCGCCAACGGCTGTTGCCGATCTACATCGGCACCCCCGAGGCGTCCGCCATCCACTACGCGCTCGAAGGCGTCGTGCCGCCACGCCCTCTGACGCACGATCTGTTCGTGTCGACGTTGCTCGAGCTCGGTGCGTCGGTAGCCAGCGTGGTCGTCACCGAGGTCCGCGATCGGACGTACTACGCCGAGATCCACCTCGACACACCCGCCGGCGAGAAGGTGATCTCGAGCCGCCCCTCCGACGCCATCGCCTTGGCGGTGCGCAGCGACGCGCCGCTGTATGCGGCCGACGACCTCATCGACGCGGTGGGCCAAGACCCGCCGGTCGAGCCGGAGGAGGACGCGGCCGAGATCATCGACGAGTTCAAGGACTTCATCGAACACGTCAGCCCCGAAGACTTCGGCGCCTGAC
>CAZYWK010000131.1:0-6715 GCA_964651825.1 uncultured Ilumatobacteraceae bacterium
CGGCCTTCATCACCGCGAGGTCGGCGGGATCACAGTGAGCCTCCAGCCAGTCGCGGCAGAAGTCATCGAGTGGCTTTGCAAAGATCGACGATCGGTACCCCTCCGCCAACATCTCTTCCGATATCTCATACATCGGGTTCGCCGCTCGGCATCGAGGGCATCACATCGACGCCAGATTCCGGAACCATCGCGCCAGATTGCCCGCTGCATCCTTCGGGCGCAACCACTACCCGCCGGCATGAACAACTGGGGACGGGCTACCCGTCGACAAGGTGCGTCAGCTCCGTCTCAAGAGCCTCACTCGAGGCGAGGTCGCTGTCCACTCGCAGACGTGGCAGTGTCGGGTGGTGATCGCGGAACGCTCGAGCTTCGCCCGCCGTCCAACCGGAGTGGCCGCCGACCGATCTCGCCGAACAGTCCGTCGGTTCGGGATCGCTTTCGGGGTCGCTGCCGTCACCGTCAGCGCGTGCACATCTGCCGATCGGTCATCAGCGACAACAGCGTCGACCAGCGTGCCGAGCTCATCCACGTCCGTGCTCGAGATCCCGCCGACGTCGCCGCCGGCCCCCGTGCCCATCGCCAGTGTGTTCGAATCGGTCGAGTTCTATCCGGCGTGCGGAAGCGAGACACTCGACCATCTGGGGGTCACCTGGTACCAGTTGGTGCATCCTGGCTACGAAGCCGCGTACCCCGAACTCCAGGAACGCTTCGACGAGGTGATCGCTGTCGATCGGGCCGCGTCGCCGGTGGCGGGAATTGCCGGCTTCGCGCGTGTCGGGCCACCGGGCCCTGGCGACGACATCGGCACTCTGGTGGTGTGGGCGGACGGGGTCGCTCGGTGGGTGTCGGACAGCGGACAGCTCGACGTCTGGATGGTCGACGAGAGGATCGTGAACCCGTGGCCGTGTTGACACTGGTCGTCCGATCGAGGTCTGACACGGCTTCATCGTGTGTGTGGACCTCCCCGTAGGCCGTCGTACGATCGGCTTGTGGTCGAACGCGCGACGATCTTCGGTGGCGAGGCCGACGTCTACGACGCGGTCCGGCCGAGCTACCCCTCGGCGGTGATCGATCGGATCGTCGACGGGGTGACCGATCTGGTCGTCGAGGTGGGATGCGGGACGGGGATCGCGTCAGCGCTCGTCGCCGCTCGCGGCATCCGGGTGGTCGGTGTGGAACCCGACCAGCGCATGGCCACCCTCGCACGCGCCCGCGGGATCGACGTCACGATCTCCTCGCTGGAGGACTGGACCCCACAGGCGTGCGACGTGATGTTCGCCGCCCAATCCTGGCACTGGGTGGACCCGACGCGAGGCGCGGAGGTCGCCGCGACTGCGGTGCGGCCCGGCGGCCGGTGGATGGCGTTCTGGAACCACGAGTCGGACCCGGTGATCGACGACGTCATGACGTCCGTCTTCCGCCGGGTCGCCCCCTCGCTGCTCGACGACCAACCGATCGTGTACGCCGGCAACGACGAGTTCCGGCTCCGGATCGCCGGTGGCCTCGCGGCGACGGGCCGGTTCGAAGTGATGACCAACGACCGCGTCGAGTGGGTCGATCGTGTCGGCACGCAACGCTTCGTCGATCGGCTCAGCAGCCACAGCGCACACCGCCTCCTCGACGAGCAGCGCCGCCGGCAGGTCCGCGCTGCGCTGCTCGACGAGCTGGGCGATCAGGCGGAGTTGGACGTGCGCTACGTGACCGAAGTGTTCACCGCGACCCGCCGCTGAGCGCGGCGCGGATCGTGTCGGCGACAACCTCGGCGTCGTCGGCGCCGACCAGGACCGTGCGGAAGCGATGCGCGTCGAGGGTCACCTTGACCGCCGGCTGGCCACGTCGGACGCACACGTACTGGCGGTCACCCTTGGCCCGCCAGGTGCCGATCAACCGCTGCGAACCACCGAGACCGGGCGCCCGGATGCCGTGAGTGGCGCGCCGGCCGTCCGGGACCACCTCGACGGCGGCGATCGCGGACAGCGGCACCCGCAGATCGGACAGGAATCCCCAGATCTTCTCGTTGCGGTCGAGCCGCACCACGAACTCGTCGCCGTCGACCTCGATCTTCGCCATGCACCCAGACTGCCATGCGAACCGGCGACCCCACCCACCACAGGCGATGGCCTATGGTCCGGTCGGGCGGGCGGCACGATCGAGGAGAGGGATCCGATGCGCACGAGGTCGTTGTTGTCCGCCGCGGCGGTGCTCGTGGGAGCGGTGGGTGCGATCGCATCACCGGCGCAGGCCGTCCCGGCCGGTTTCGCCGACTCGCTGATCGCCACCGTCACCCAGCCGACAGGCATCAAGGTGCTCCCCGGTGGCGACCTACTCGTGCTCGAGAAGCAGGGAGGGCTGCGGCGGATCGCGGCAGACGGATCGGTCGGCAACATCGGCAGCATCGAGGTGTGCGCCCAGGGGGAGCGGGGTCTGTTGAGCGCTGCGCTCGACCCGGCGTTCACGAGCTCCGGTGGGACGATCTATCTCTACGCCACGCGCCCCGGCGGCCCGGGTGGCGCCTGCACCAACACACTGTCGAAGTTCACCATCAGCGGCGGAGCGCTCGTGGCCGGATCCGAGCAAGTGCTCGTCGACAACATCACCTGGTCGGCCACCAACCACAACGGCGGCTCGGTCGAGGTCGGCCGCGACGGCTACCTCTACCTGAGCGTCGGCGAGGGCGCCGACACGTCACGGGCCCAGAACCTCGGCTCGCTCGGCGGCAAGATCCTGCGGATCACCACCGACGGTGCCCCGGCACCGGGCAACCCGTACCTCACGGCGGCCGGCCACGGGCGGTGCGCCCGCATCGGGCAGTCCGCGGCCGTCTGCGACGAGCTGTACGCCACCGGTCTGCGCAACCCGTTCCGCATGGCGTTCGACCCGAACTCGGCGACGACCAGGTTCCGGATCAACGACGTCGGCGACCGCACCTGGGAGGAGGTCGACGAGGGGATCGCAGGAGCGAACTACGGCTGGCCGACCCGGGAAGGCCCGTGCGCAAGGGGAGCGACGACGGGCTGCGCGCCCGCCGTCGGCTTCACCGAACCACTCACCGCCTACCAGAACGGCTACATCGTCGGTGGCGCCTTCGTGCCGAACGGCTGGTGGGGGCCGGCCTACGACGGCGGCTACCTGTTTGCCGACGGCGGATCGAACGACATGTGGCTGCTGATCGCTGGTGGGGCCGTCGACTACGCCGCACCGTTCACGACCACCCAGCTCAGCGTCGCCACCGAGTTCGCCTTCGGCGTCCGCAATGGCGAACGGGCGCTGTTCTCCGTCAACAACGGCAACGGCCAGGTGCGCAAGATCGTCGGGCCCGGCGCCACCACGAGCGACCCGGCCGGGCCCGCGTATCTCGGCGGCCCCACCGGTCCGCCTCCGTCGGGTCCACCGATCCAGACGTCGCCCGGCGCGTACGCGTTCGCCGCGTATCCAGCGGCTCAGCGGGTGCTCGACACCCGCAACGGCATCGGCGGGCCGACCGGCCGGCTGGGCGGCGGGCAGCCACGAACGGTCGCGCTCGGCGTACCGGCTGGCGCGAGCGCGGCGTTCGTCAACATCACGCTCGACAATGGCGTGACCCCCGAACAGCAGTGCCTGCCGCCCAGCTATCTCGTCGCCTGGCAACCCGGAACCCCGAAGCCCGCGACCTCGAACGCCAACGTTGGCGCGTGCGACGTCGCGGCCAACAGCGCGGTGGTGCAGGTCGATGCGACCGGCGCCATCCAGGTCGAGGCGTACGCCGATGTCCACGCGATCGTCGACGTGCTCGGCTACTACACCCCGGTCACCGGTGCGGTCGCGGCCGGCCGGTTCCAGGGAGTCACGCCGTCACGGCTGCTCGACACCAGGGCCGCGTCGTCGCCCGGCAACAGCTACACGCGTGTCGATTCGGGCAACACGTCGGTCGTGCGCTTCCAGGCCAGGGGCCGCTCCGGCGTCCCGGACGGCGCGACGACCGTGTCGCTCACCGTCACCGCGATCGGCCCTGGCAGCGACGCGCCCGGCTATGTCACCGCGTACGCCGGTGGCACCGCCCAGCCGCCCACCTCGACCGTCAACCACACGGGCAGCCTCGACACCCGGGCCAACCTCGCGCTGGTGCCGATCGGCGCCGACGGCACCGTCGAGTTGTTCCTCTACCAGGTTGCCGATGTCGTCGTGGACGTCGGGGGCTGGATCACCTCGACGGCCGACGCGCCGGGCACGGCTGGGCGGCTCCGTCTCACCCAGCCGGCGCGCATCGCCGACAGCCGCAACAACCTCGGCGTGCCGCAGCTGTCGCCGGGCGGTGAGGTCACGTTGGAGCCGACGGGGATCCCGGGCGGAGCGACGGCCATCGCCCAGAACGTCACGATGGTCAGCCACGCGCCGGGCTGGATCTGTGCAACACCGAACCCGTGGGGTGGCGGCGACGTGAGCATCCAGAACGCCCGAGTCGCCGGTCAGGACCGTCCGGCCACCGCGTTCACCACACTGGGCCCAGGCCCGGAGCCACGCCTGCGCTACTGCTCCCAGGACGTCACCGGTGTGATCGTCGACGTGTTCGGCTGGTTCGAGTAGCCGCTACTTCTGCTTGGCCAGTTGCTTGGCGAGGCGCTTGGCGGTCTTGCCGATCGGTTCGAGGTTGCGGTGGTCGAGATCGCCGACCTCCATCCCGTTGGTGAACAGGATGCGGTAGCGCTGCCAGTTGAAGCCGTTGGCGAGGAGCACCTTGCCCTCGGTGCCGACGGGCACGCCGTGGATCTCGGCGGTGCTGCGCACCTTGTCGCCGATCTTCAAGCTGAGCTGGCCCTTGTGGGGCGAGGCGAGTGCGTGCGGCTTCCAGAGCTCCATCGCCCACCATTGTGCCCGGTCGCGCCACGTCGGCGCACTTTCGCCACACCCCCGGGACCGGGTGAACGCTCTGTGTGGTCGTCGAACGCTGAGGGTGTACGGGGAGTGCGATCGGGGAGTAGTGTGCGAACCAATCGATTCGGCGGGGACGGGAAGGGTCGACAGGCGTGCCTCAGGGTGGATCGAACACGCGAACAGCAGGCGTTCCGGCGCGCCGCTCGTTCGTCCGGATCGCGCCGGTGTGGGCGGCGGTCGTGGCGCTGCTCGTCCCGGTCGTCGTCGCCGTAGGGGTCGTCGTGCCGCCCGCCGTCGATGTGGCAGCGGCGCCGGTGACGTACTCCTCGATCCCCATGCAGTCGTGGCGTGTCAACGGCACCGGGCGCGCCGCGCTGAAGATCGGCAACACCGTGTACATCGGCGGGTCGTTCTCGCGGGCGACGAGCTTCGACGGGACACGTTCGGAACTGCGATCCAACCTCGCCGCGTTCGACGTCACGACCGGCGAGCTGATCACGTCGTTTCGCGCCGACACCAACGGAGCGGTGTACGACATCCAGACCGACGGCACCTCGCTCTTCGTGGGCGGCACGTTCGGGATGATCGGCGGAGTGGCTCGCGGACGGCTGGCGGCGATCGATCCGGCGACCGGCGCGGTTCGCTCCGGCTTCCGCGCTGACACCAACGGCACCGTGTACCACATGTCGCGTGCCGGTTCGACGTTGTACGTCGGTGGCGACTTCATGACCATCGGTGGCGTGAGCCGCACACGGGCAGCGGCGGTCTCGACGTCGACCGGCGCGGTCGATCCGTCGTTCAATCCACTCGTCGACGGCCGGGTGCTCGGCATCGCGGCGAGCCCGGATGGCAGCCGGGTGTACATCGGTGGGCCGTACGCGAACGTCAACGGGGTGCCCAGCGTGAACATCAGCACGCTCGACGGGCGCACGGGCGCCACCATCGGCCCGGAACTGACCGGCGTGACCGGCTACATCGACAACCTCGAGGTGACTCCCGACGGGGCCTACCTGATCGCCGGCCACTCCGGTGTGCCGGGCGTCGGGAACCGGACCGCCGTGTACTCGACGGTGACGGGCAAGCGCACGTGGCGGCAGGCGGTCGACGGTGACGTGCAGGGGATCCGGCTCATCGGCGACAAGGTGTTCGCCGGCTTCCACGACGGGGCCAACGGCGACGGCGCGACCCGTGTCGCCAGCTACGACTTGGTGACCGGCACGCCCGACCCGACGTTCGCTCCGAGTTTCGACCGGTTCATGGGTGGCTGGGCCATCACGGGCGACGCGTCCGCGGTCGTCGTGGCCGGCAGCTTCGGCATCGTGTCCGGCGTGCGCGCCGAGGGCTTCGCCATCTTCCCGGCGGCGGCGCCGACACCGATCGTCGGGCGTGTGCTGGGCTCCCAGCAGTGGCACTACCTCGACAACGGATCGAACCAGGGAACAGCCTGGCGCGAGGTGGGCTTCAACGACTCGTCGTGGAAGCTGGGCGCCGGTGAGTTCGGCTACGGCGACGGTGGCGAACCGACCAAGATCGCGTTCGGCTCGTCGTCGAACAAGCACATCACCACCTACTTCCGCACGACGTTCACCGCATCCGCGGCGCCGGCTGCGGCCGCCATCTACATGCGGGTCGACGACGGTGCGGTCGTGTACGTCAACGGCATCGAGGCGGTGCGTGACAACATGCCGGCGGGGGCCATCGGCCACACGACCCTCGCCGCCACCGCCCGCGACGGCACCACGGAGACCGACAGCAACTACTTCGCGATCGCTCCCTCTCTGATCCGCCCCGGCACGAACACGGTGGCCGTCGAGGTGCACCAGGACTCTCCCACCTCGAACGACCTCTCGTTCTTCCCGTCGAT
>CAZYWK010000132.1:0-6691 GCA_964651825.1 uncultured Ilumatobacteraceae bacterium
CTCTTGGTCGTGTCGATCGACGACCTGGCGCTGCGCGTGCACCTCAGCCGGCTGCTCGGCCGAGCACCCACCGACCCACTCGAGTTCGAGCCCGCGTTCGGCATCGGTGCTCCGAACGCGAGCCGCTGGAACTTCGCGATCCAGATCCTGCACGCCGAACTGTTCGAGCACGGCTCGCTGCTGCGCGGCGGCGTCGGGATCGGCCAGCTCGAAGAGTTCGTGATGAGCTCGCTGCTGTACGCGCACACGTCCAACTACTCCGAGTTCCTCAATCGTCCCGGCCAGATCGTCGAGCACCGGGTGACGCGCGCCGCCAAGGAGTTCATCGAGCAACATCTCGGCGACCCGCTCAGCGTGCGCGACATCGCGTCCGCGGTCGGCGTGAGTGAGCGGACCATGCAGAGCGCGTTCAAAGCCGAACTGGCGACGACACCGATGACCTACGTCCGCGATCGCCGCCTGCAGCGGGCGCGCGACGAGCTCGCCGACGCCGCGGCCTCCGACTCCGTGAGCGTGACGATGATCGCCACGCGCTGGGGCTTCGGGCACCCCGGACGCTTCGCCGCCGACTACAAGGCCCGCTTCGGCGAGAGCCCGTCGCAGACCCTGCGTGCCTGACCGCCGGACCCTCGACGAGGGTCCGGCGGTCTCCGATGTCCGAGAACATCGATGCTGGTGGGCCGGGAAGGATTCGAACCTTCGAAGGACAACGCCGGCAGATTTACAGTCTGCTCCCTTTGGCCGCTCGGGCACCGACCCATCATGCTCCGTCCGGTTCCGAGCGGCTCGGGACCGTGCGAGGCGCTGAGAGCGTATCGCTCACCCGTCCGAACGCCACGGCCCGTTCCCGTCGCTCGTGGGGTGGGCGTTACCCTCGCGGGCATGCCAAGTTTCGATGTCGTCTCCGAAGTCGATGCCCAGGAAGTTCGCAACGCGGTCGATCAGGCCCAGCGCGAGATCGGCACCCGGTTCGACTTCAAGAACACCAACTCCACGATCGAGCAGAACGAGATGGTCATCACGCTGCGCACCGTCAGCGAAGACCGGCTCACCGCATTGCGGACCGTGCTCGAGGAGAAGCTCGTCAAGCGTGGCGTGTCGCTCAAGGGTGTCGAGTACGGCGACGTCCAGGAAGCCACGCAGAACACGGTGCGTCAGGTCGTGACGATCAAGGTCGGCATCTCCTCCGACAAGGCCCGCGAGATCAACAAGCTGATCAAGGAGAAGGCCGAAAAGGGCATCTCCAGCCAGACCCAGGGCGAGTCGATCCGCGTCACCGGCAAGAAGCGCGACTCGCTCCAGGGCGTGATCGCGATGCTCAAGGCCGAAGACGTCGGGATCCCGCTCCAGTTCCAGAACTTCCGCGACTGAGCCGATCGGCTCGGCCGAGGTCAGCCCTCGGGTTCGACCGGTGGTGGCGGGGGCGGCGTCACGACCGATGCCACCGCGGCCCTCGCCGCATCGGCGGCGGCCGCCGGCGAATCGTTCACCGGTGACGCGGCGAGCTGCGCGCCGGCGTCGGACTGGACGAGCCGGAACAGAGCGCCCGCCACGTCGGCGTCCGAGCCACCGGCGGCGGCCACGCCGGTGATGGTGGCGATCTCCGCGGAGCGCCAGCCGATCAGCTCGCGGGCCACGCCGAGGCGGTTCGTGCCGGTGACCTGCGTTCCGGGATCGCACGAGCTCATCTGCAGCATGCCGTCGGGGGTGACGGAGAACGAGCTCGTGAACTCGGCCGGTACGGCGGCCACCCACGACTCGACGGCCGAGCGGAGCGTGGCGGTCTGCTCGCTGTCGCCGCCACTGAAGGTGGCGTAGGCACAGGTCGTGCCACTGCGCTCGACGACGGTCAGGGCGTTCTCGATGACGGCCTCGCTGGCGGCGAACGACGTGGGGGCGTCGAGATATCCGGCGAACACGAGGTACCAGAAGCTGCGGTCCTCGGTGGTCGGGGTGGCCACGATCACGTCGCCGTCGATGAGTGTGGGCGTACCGGCGAGCTTGGGGGCGTCCGGAGCGAGCGGCCCTGGCCCGCCCGTGCCGAGGTCGGCCAGCGGGTTGTCAGAGTCCGGCGCGACGGGCGTGAGCAACGGCGCGTACATCGAGGGGGCGAGGACCTCGTAGGCGATGACGGCCGGGAGGTAGGCCAGCGGACCGGTCGATGCCGTCTCGATCGGCGTGTCGAACTCGGTCTGGCGCTGGATGGCGAGGGACTGGGCGAGGACGTTGGCGCTCGTGAGGGCGGCGTCGTCGAGTGTGCGCTCGGGTTGCCCGATCGCCCACCCGTACTGCTGGTCGAGCTGCGCGGTGGCCATCTCCACGGTGAGCGCCGCGTCGAGGTCGGCGCCGACGAGGGCCTCGTCGTGATGGATCTGGCCGTCGGCGGTCGAGTACATCGCCGGCTGCCATGCGGCGAGCAGTTCATCGAGCGTCGCCTCGGTGACGTCGCCGCTCGCCAACCCCAGCGCCCGCCAGAGGGGGAGCTGGGCCTGCCAGTCTCCTGCCAGCTGCGCGGTGGCGCCCGTCTGGTAGCTGGCGGTGGGCTCGGCGATCACCGAGACGGGTTCGGCGAAGTCGACGCCGGTGACATCCTGGACGGCGACGGCGTAGGGCTTGGCGTTCGACTGCCAGTCGTCCTGGAAGAGATACGGCCGCCCGTACACGATCGCTGCGGCCACGATGCCCGCGAGGATCACGAACGCGACGACGAGGCGGAGCCCGGCGCGCTTGCGACGCTTGGCCGGTTTGCGCGACTGGGGCACCTCGATGGCCAAGGGGCTCATCGCCGCCACGGGGCGGCTGCTCTGGTCCGGCTGAGCTGCCGGGAGCGTGATCACCGGCGCCGCGCTCGACGCGTCGACGACCTGCACCGCCGTCGTGGCCGACGTGTCGGCAGCGCCCGCACCGCTTGGGTCCGTCGCGAGCGCCGGGACGGCGACTTCGGGCTGGTACGGCTCGACCGGGGTGGCCTCACGGATCGGAGGGAGAACGAAGTCGCCGACCGGTTCGATCGGCACGTACCCCGACGGCTCCACGGCTTCGTCGGCGACGACGAGCGGGCTCATGGTCAGCTTGAATGCCGACAGGTCAGGCGCCGGTGACGACGGGTCAGCGGGCTCCGCGGCCTGACCAGCGTGCTGCAGCGGCTCGACGTCGCCGATCGTCGGTGTGGACGCCAGCACGGCTGAGGGTGCGCCGGGGGGAGCCGGGGGTGGTGGCGGTGGTGGCGTCGCGCCGGTCATCGGTGGCAGCGGAACCGGCGGTGCGTCGGGCGCTTCATCGAGGCGGAGGCTCATCGTCACCCGGACGGGCTCGGGGTCGCCACCCGACGGCGCGAGTGGCGAAACCGTGTCGACTGCGCCGTCGCTGGTGGAGCGGTCGTCATCGACGATGGAGTTCCACGACAACGTCGGCAGCGGGTTCGAGCGGTCGTCGTCGGGCGGGCTCATGCGGTGCTCATCGGCACCCCTTGCCCCACTCTTGAGATGTTGGTGACCGGCGGCGCGGTCAGTCTTCGGTTGCCGTCGCCGCGCGCGCCTGCAGTTCGTCGACGATCGAGGCGTCGGCGAGGGTGGTGGTGTCGCCGACGTTGCGGCCCTCGGCGACGTCACGGAGCAGGCGACGCATGATCTTGCCGCTGCGGGTCTTGGGCAGGTCGGGGGTGAGGTAGATCGTCTTCGGCTTGGCGATCGCGCCGATCTCGGCGGCCACGTGGTCGCGCAGGTCCTGCTCGGTCACGTCCTTGCCGCCGCGCAGGATGACGTAGGCGATGATCGCCTGGCCGGTGGTCGTGTCGGTGGCGCCGACCACGGCGGCCTCGGCCACCGCGGGATGGGAGACGAGGGCGGACTCGACCTCGGTCGTGGAGATCCGGTGGCCCGACACGTTCATCACGTCGTCGACCCGGCCGAGCAGCCACAGGTAGCCGTCGTCGTCGAGTTTGGCGCCGTCACCGGCGAAGTACCGGCCGGGGAACCGTGACCAATACGTCTCCTGGAACCGCTCGGGGTCACCCCAGATGCCGCGGAGCATCCCGGGCCACGGACGGGTCAGGGTGAGGTAGCCGCCCCCGACCTCGACGTGGCGTTCCTGGTCGTCGACCACCTCGGCCGACACACCAGGGAGCGCGAACGTCGCGGAGCCCGGCTTCGTCGTGGTCGCACCAGGCAGTGGGCTGATCATGATCCCACCCGTCTCGGTCTGCCACCAGGTGTCGACGATCGGGCAGCGGCCACCACCGATGTGCTCCTGGTACCACATCCAGGCCTCGGGATTGATCGGCTCGCCGACCGAGCCCAGCAGACGCAACGAGGACAGGTCGTGCTTGGCCGGCTCGGCGTCGCCCCACTTCATGAACGTGCGGATCGCAGTCGGGGCCGTGTAGAGGATCGTCACGCCGTACTTCTCGACGATCGCCCAGTTGCGGTCGTTGTCGGGGTAGTTCGGCACGCCCTCGTACATCACCTGGGTCGCGCCGTTGGCGAGCGGGCCGTACACGATGTAGCTGTGGCCGGTGACCCAGCCGACATCGGCCGTGCACCAGAACACGTCGGTGTCGGGATGGAGGTCGAACACGTACTTCTGCGTGTAGGCGACATGGGTGAGATAGCCGCCGGAGGTGTGCATGATGCCCTTCGGCTTCCCCGTCGTCCCCGACGTGTACAGCAGGTAGAGGAGGTGCTCGGCCTCCATCGGTTCTGCCGGGCAGTCGGCCGAGGCGTCGGCCATCAGGTCGTGGTACCACTGGTCGCGGCCCTCGACCATCTCGACATCGTTGCCACCCCGCCGCACGACCACGACGTGTTCGATCGAGGACGCATCGGCACACGCCTCATCGGCGGCCGGCTTCAACGGGAACACCGACCCACGCCGGTAGCCGCCGTCCGCGGTGATCAGCACCTTGGCCTGGGCGTCGTTGATCCGATCGGCCAGCGCCTGGGACGAGAACCCGCCGAACACGACGCTGTGCGGGGCGCCGAGCCGCGCGCACGCCAGCATCGCCACGACCGCCTCGGGGATCATCGGCAGGTAGATGTTCACCCGATCGCCCTTGGCGACACCGAGCGAGGCGAGCACGTTCGCGAAGCGGGACACCTCGTCGAGCAGCTCCTGGTAGGTGATCGTGCGGGTGTCGCCCGGCTCGCCCTCCCAGTGGATCGCGACCTTGTCGCCCTTGCCTGCCAACACGTGACGATCGAGGCAGTTGTAGGCGACGTTCAACGTGCCGCCGTCGAACCAGCGAGCGTTCGGGAGCTGCCAGTCGAGCGTCGTGTGCCACGGCTCGACCCAATCGAGCAGCTCCGCGGCCTGCTTGGCCCAGAAGGCCTCGTCGTCCTCGGCCGCCTCGTCGTACAGGAACGTGCCGGTGACGAGGGCGCCGCTCTTGAACTCCTCCGATGGCGGGAACCTCCGGTTCTCGAAGCTCAGCGCGTCGATCGATGCTCCCACTCCGTCAGTCATGCCCCCGACCCTAGATCCCCCCGATCCAGCGCGGCGATGTCGATGTCGAGTCATTGGTGCACCGGAACTACATCGCTCGCGGCGGCGACCGGGACAGCGGTCACTGGCGTCAGGTGCGCCACTCGGCAACGAGGAAGGCGCCGAGGCCGGCTGGGTCGAGGAGCGCCTCGGACTCGGAGACCCGGCTGCGCATGCGCAACGCCTCCAATCCGGGGCGAGCGGCCTGCTCGGTCCACACGCGCACGCCCTCGGCGACGAGTTCATCGATCCCCCACCGCTGGAGGAACTGGGCCTGCGTTCGTACCGCATCCGGCTCGGGGAGCTGATCGAACGGCACGTCGATCGTGATGTCCTGCGCGCCCGCGTCGGTCAGGTAGTGGCCGCCGCGCTCGTTGCTCCGGTAGGTGCGGAGCCAGTCGCGCCACGGTCGCATGGCCAGTTCCGTCGTGCGGGCCACGCCGTAGTCGATCGTCAGCACGGAGCCGGCACGGACGAGCCGGCGAGCATCGTCGACGAACGCCGCGGCGCGGTCGATGATCGGCGCCCGCGCGCCGATCGGGATGCGGCTCGACGGGACCGGCAGCACCGGGACGATGCCACCGAGCACCTCCACGAAACGGCCGTCGCGGTCGACGTCGACGTGCGCTTCCCGCCAGCCGTCGTCGAACACGACGAGGCGGAACGGGAGGTTGTCGAGCAGCTCGTTGGCGATGATCACCCCGTCGAACGGCTCGTGGGGGAGGTTCGGGCGCGACTCGATGCCGTCCGGGTGACGATCCCGCTGCGCCGCCGACACCTCGACCGCAACGAAGCGCAGTGCGTCGAGGCAGGCCGCGCCGGCGGTCAGGATCGAGCGGGCGAGGGTTCCGGGGCCGGCGCCGACGTCGACGACGGTGAACGGATCGGGCCGGCCGATCCGTTCCCACTCCGCGTCGAGGTACCGGCCCAGCACCGCGCCGAACAACGGCCCGACCTCCGGAGACGTGATGAAGTCCCCCCGCCGGCCGGCCGATCCACCGTCGGCGCGCATGTAGAAGCCGCGCTCGCCGTAGAGGGCGAGCTCCATGAACCGCTCGAACGGGATCGGGCCGTGCGCCCCGATCGCCGCGACGAGCTCGTCCCGAATCGTCTCACCCGGCCGGTCGGCCCCGTCCCGAATCGTCTCACTCCCGTCGCCGGTCACGTTGCCGTCACCGCGCCCGTCATCCGACCGGAGTTTGTGGCAGTCATC
>CAZYWK010000133.1:0-6570 GCA_964651825.1 uncultured Ilumatobacteraceae bacterium
ACCCGCCGGAGACTTCGCTGACCTTCTGCTTGCCGGCGCTGATGAACGGCATCATGTCGCGCAGCTCGCCGCCGATGCTCTCGATGGCGTGGGCCTTGCCCTCTTCCTGGAGGCGGTGATAGTTCGACCGGCCGGCCTCCGATTCGGCGATCCACTCGGCGGCGAACTGGCCGGACTGGATCTCGCCGAGGATCTTCTTCATCTCGGCCTTCGTCGCCTCGGTCACGACCCGCGAGCCGCGGGTCAGGTCGCCGTACTCGGCGGTGTCGGAGATCGAGTAGCGCATCCCGGCGATGCCCTCTTCGTACATCAGGTCGACGATCAGCTTCACCTCGTGGAGGCACTCGAAGTACGCCATCTCCGGCGCATAGCCCGCCTCGGTCAACGTCTCGAAACCGGCCCGCACGAGCGCTGTCAGGCCACCGCAGAGCACCGCCTGCTCGCCGAACAGGTCGGTCTCGGTCTCCTCGGCGAACGTCGTCTCGATCACGCCGGCGCGGGTGCCACCGATGGCGTCGGCATACGACATCGCGATCGCGCGGGCGCTGCCCGTCGCGTCCTGGGCGACGGCGATGAGGGCCGGCACACCGCCACCCTCGGTGTACGTGCGGCGCACGAGATGGCCCGGGCCCTTCGGGGCGACCATGATCACGTCGACACCGGCCGGTGGCCGGATCCGGTCGAAGCGGATGTTGAAGCCGTGGGCGAAGGCGAGCGCCTTGCCGTCGGTGAGCTGCTCGGCGATGTGCTCGTCGTAGATGCGTTTCTGCTCGGTGTCGGGAGCGAGCAGCATGATCACGTCGGCCCAGGCCGCGGCCTCGGCGATCGACATCACCGACAGGCCGGCGGCGTCGGCCTTGGCTGCCGACGACGACTCCTCGCGCAACCCGACGGCCACGTCGACGCCCGAGTCCTTGAGGTTCAGGGCGTGGGCGTGGCCCTGCGAGCCGTAGCCGATGACGGCGACCTTCTTCGTGCGGATGATCGAAGGATCTGCATCCTCGGCGTAGTAGACGGTGACGGCCATGTTCAGCCAGCCTTTCCTGAGTTGGGGTGAGCGGTTGGGTTGACGGCGCGCAGCCGTGCGGGACGTTCGAGCTTCGGCAGCGCGACGCGGCCGGTCCGCTGCAGCTCAACGATGCCATATCCGTCGAGCAGATCTTCAAAGTCGTTGAGCTTGTCGGGGTGTCCGTCGAGGCTCACCGTCAGCGCCGACTCGGCGACGGCGATGATCTTGCCCTCGAAGATGTTGACGAGCTCGACCACGTGGCTGCGGCTTTCGTCGTCGGCCTTCACGGTCGCGATCAGCAGCTCGCGCTCGACCGAGCGGCGGGGGTCGAGCTCGGAGATCTTGATCACGTCGATCAGCTTGAACAGCTGCTTGGTCACTTGCTCGAGCGGCGTCGACTGGACATCGACGACGATGGTGATCCGGCTCATCCCTTCGTCCTCGGCAGGTGCGACGGCGAGGGAGAAGATGTTGAAGCCTCGACGCGCGAACAGGCTGGCCACACGGGCGAGGACGCCCGCTCGGTTCTGGACGAGCACCGACAGGATGTGGTGCCGGATCGGCTCGTTGCTCCGACTCGGGGTGTTGTACAGCGGCTCCTTGCTCATGACCGCAACGCTCCGGCGCGCTCGTGCTGCGTGGGGTGCAGGATGAGGTCGTCGTTCGAGTGCCCAGCGGGAACCATCGGGAACACCTTCTCCGACGCGTCGGTGCGGAACTCGACGACGACGGTGCGGTCGTTGATCGAGTTCGCCTTCTCGATCGCCGGGCCGACCTCTTCGGGCGACTCGACGCGGATCCCGACGCAGCCCATCGACTCGGCCCACATCACGTAGTCGGGCACCGCGGAGTTGAGGAACACCTCCGAGTACCGCTCGTCGTAGAACATCTCCTGCCATTGGCGGACCATGCCGAGGTAGCTGTTGTTCAGCAGCGCCACCTTGATCGGCAGCCGCTCGACGGTCGAGGTGACCAGCTCCTGGGCGGTCATCTGGAAGCAGCCGTCGCCGTCGACCGCCCACACCGTGTGGTCGGGCTTGGCGGCCTTGGCGCCGATCGCGGCCGGGATGGAGAAGCCCATCGTGCCGAGCCCGCCCGAGTTGACCCAGGTGTAGGGCTCGTCGAACTTCCAGAACTGTGACGTGTACATCTGGTGCTGGCCGACGCCGGACGCGACGATCGTGTGCTCCGGGGCATGCTCGTTGAGCTGCTCGATGCAGAACTGGGGCTTGAGCGCCTCGCCCGGCTCGGACTGCTCGTAGGTCATCGGGAACTGCTCGCGCCAGCCCGACACCTTGCTCTTCCAGGCCGACGTGTCGGCCTGGACCACGCCACCCTCCTGGAGGTCCTTGATCGCCTTGATGATCTCCTCGATGACGTACCTGGCGTCGCCGACGATCGGCACGTCGGGCCGGCGGACCTTGCCCTGCTCGGCCGGGTCGATGTCGACGTGGATGATCTTGGCGTCGGGGGCGAAGGCATCGACCTTGCCGGTGATGCGGTCGTCGAAGCGTGAACCGAGGGCGATCAACAGGTCGCTGCGCTGCATCGACATGACCGCGGTGGCGTTGCCGTGCATGCCGGGCATGCCGAGGCACAACGGGTGATCGTCGGGGAACGCGCCCCGCGCCATCAGCGTGGTGACGACGTAGCTGTCGGTCAGTTCGGCGAGCTCGCGCAACGCCTCGGCGGCGCGGGCCTTCAGGATGCCGCCGCCGGCGTAGATCACCGGGCGCTCGCTGGCGAGGATCAGGCGGGCGGCCTCCTTGATCATCCGCGGGTGGCCCTTGACGTTCGGCCGGTAGCCGGGCAGCGACGCGAGGACGTCGTCGTCGCTCGGCCAGTGCCACGTCATCTCGTTGGTCAGGCAGTCCTTGGGGACGTCGATCAGGGTGGGGCCGGGACGGCCGGTCTGGGCGATGTGGAACGCCTGACGGACCGCCATCGGGATGTCGTCGGCGGTCATCACCAGCTCGTTGTGCTTCGTGCACGAGCGGGTGATGCCGATCGTGTCGCACTCCTGGAACGCATCGGTGCCGATCGCCCCGGTCGGCACCTGACCCGTGATCGCGACCATCGGGATGGAGTCCATGTAGGCGTCCATCAGCGGCGTGACGAGGTTGGTCGCCGCCGGACCGGAGGTCACCATCGCCACACCGGCGCGGCCCGTGACGTGCGCGTAGCCCTCGGCCATGTGGCCGGCGCCCTGCTCGTGGCGCACGAGCACGTGACGGATCGGGCTGTCCATCAGTGGGTCGTACGCCGGCAGGATGCACCCGCCGGGATAGCCGAACATCAGCTCGACCTGCTCGTGTTCCAGTGCTCGGATCAGCGCCTGGGCGCCGGTGATCTTCTCAGCCATGACATTTCTTCCTGGTGATCGGTTCGGTGAGGGCGGGGTGGACTTGGGCGGTGGGAATCGGGACGGAAAAAGCAAACGACCTCCCGGAGTGGGAGGTCGAGAGCACGCGCGGCGAGGGCCGGGCGTGCTACTGAATGAGTACTACGAGCGAGGACGTGGGGCGTGCGCTCATCGAATTCATACTCGCATCATCGTACCGCGGCGGTCAAGCCTTGAGACGTCCGTGGTGATGCCGGCTTGGGCGACCGGCGCCGACCCACCCGAGACGGGGTGGTTGTGCCGTCCACGCCGTCAATTGCGGAGGCAGCAGGAACTAGGTTTCGCGGCGAATGAACCGACGCCAGGACGTGATCGATGCGGCGGTGGCGCTCGTGCGCGAGGGCGGGCCGAGCGCTCTCACCACCGTCGCCGTCGCGAGCCGCCTCGGTGTCACCCAGTCCGCGATCTACCGGCACGTGCACAACGTCGCCGAGCTCGCCGCTCTGGCGAGCCGGGTGATCGTCGCCGACCTCCAGGCCGAGATGCACGCACTCCTCGACGATCCCGACCTCTCCTGGGAGCACGACGGCGACACCGCGATCTTCTGCGCCCGGATCGTCGAGCTGATGGCCGCAAGCCCGAAGTCGTTCGAGCTGATCGATCGGTGGCAGTACGCCGACGGCGATCTCGGCGCAGGGATCCGCGATCTCCTCGATCAGGCGATCGACGGCACCGTCGCCATCGTGGAGGGCGGATGGCGCAAGGCGTACGGGTATCGCGGCGAGCTCGACGCGAGCGACCGGGCCGCGCTCCGGGTGTATGCGTCGCTCATCAACGGCGACGTCATCGACGTGGCCCGGCTCGCGCGTGCCGGCAACTTCCCGGGGGGTCCGGCCGCGATCGCCCGCATCCTCGAACTGCGGATGATCGGCGGCCAGCTCGCGTTCAACAGCGACATGAACCGCCGATTCGGCCTCCCACCCGTCTTCAATTAGACCTTCACGCCTTGGAGGGTGGCGGCGGTGAGGGTGTTCTCCAGGAGGCAGGCGATGGTCATCGGGCCGGTTCCGCCGGGCATGGGGGTGATCCAGCCGGCGACCTCACTGACCGGGCCGTAGTCGACGTCGCCGACGATGCCGGCCTCGGTGCGTGACACGCCGACATCGATGACGGCGGCACCGGGCTTCACCATGTCGGCCGTGATCATCCGCGCCTGACCGGCGGCGCCGACGACGATGTCGGCCTCGCGCACGACGGCGGCCATGTCGGCGGTGCGGGAGTGCGCCATCGTGACCGTGGCGTCGGTCCCCTTGCGGTTGAGCAGCAGTGACAGCGGCAATCCGACGAGCGTCGAGCGTCCGACCACCACCGCCCGGCGGCCCGAGATCGGCACGTCGTAGCGCTCGAGCAGCCGCATCACGCCGAGCGGCGTGCAGCCGACGAGGCCCGGCCGGCCGCGCACGAGCCGGCCCATCGACCGCTCCGTGAGGCCGTCGACGTCCTTCTCCGGCGGGATCAGATCGATGACCGGTTCGGGGTCGAGCCCGTCGGGCAGCGGCAGTTGCACGAGGATTCCGTGGACAGACGGGTCGTCGACGAGCGACTGGACGGTCGACTCGACCTCGGCCTGCGACGCGTCCGCGGGCAGGTCGACGTGCTTCGAGGCCAGGCCGGCCTCGGCCGCCTTGGCGTGCTTGCTGCGGACGTACCGTTGGCTCGGCCCATCGTCGCCGACGAGCACCGTGGCCAGGCAGATCGCCGGCGACCCGGCCGCCTCGACCCTCTGGCGCAGCCCGACGATGAGCTCGTCCCGCAACGCAGTGCCGTCCATCACGATCGCCGTCACGTGTCGCCACCGTAGCCGACCCCGTTCGTTCTGGCCCCGTCCCCAAACGAACGAGTCGTGCGTTCCGGCCCCGTCCCCAAACGAACGAGGTTCAGGCTGCCACGGCCGCCCGCCCCGTCTCCATCTCGCGCAGGCGACGGAGCACGCTCCGGTGGAGATGGGCGAACTCTGCGTCGCCATCGCGGGCCACTCGCCCTTGTCGGGCGATCCGTCGGATCGACTGCGGATCGAGTCCGAGCTCGGTCGCAAGGTCGGTCGAGCCGGTCACCCTCTCGTCGAGCGCGACCGTGATGGCGAGTGTTCGCGCTGCACTGAAGGCGCCGGCCCGCGACGTGGTGACTTCGCCTCGTACCACACCGGTGATGTCGGCCACCGCGCCGATGATGTCCTCGAACTCGAGGGCTCGGATGCGGCCGTCCGAGCCCACGGCACCGTCGGATGGCTGGTCGGTCACGACGAATCGGAAGTGATCAGCGGCGGATTCCGACGGCGGTCGAACCGTCCCGGTCGTGAGCCAATCGGGCGCCCGCCGCCGTCCAAGCACAGCGCCGAGGCTCGACCATCGGTATGCCGCCAGCGCAGATCTCGGTACGAAGGCCAGCGGATTGCGGTGGATGTAGCGAGCGGTGACACGCAGTTGCGTATCGTCGAGAATCGGAGTCGAGTGGAATCGACCGGTGAGCAGCGGACCATCTCGCTTCGTCCGTCGGTTGTAGGCAGTGGCGTACTTGGCGCTCAGGTACTGCATCGCGGCCGACAGGCCCGCCACCTCGTCGTGCCAGAGGAGGTGGAAGTGGTTGGACATCAGGGCGTACGCGTGCAACTCGACGCCGAATCGATCGGTGACATCCGTGAAGAGTGTCTCGAAGAGAAGGCGGTCCTGATCGCCGCTGAAGATGTCCTGGCGGTCGCTGCCGCGATTGTTCACGTGGAACCACGTGCTCGTGCTGAGGTCTCGTCGTTGTCTTCCCATGCCCCCGATAATGAGCTGGGGGTGTGACTCCGTTCGTTTGGGGACGGGGCCAGAACGAACGACCCGTTCGTTTGGGGACGGGGCCAGAACGAACGGGTCGGCGAGGTCAGCCGGCTTCGGAGTGGGTGACGGGTTGTTCGCCCATCCACTCGCGGAGGGTGTTCTTCAGCTTGGTCTGCTGGATGAACAGGTCGTGCTCGGCCGGCGTGTCGCCGGCGGCCTGCGGGGCCTTGAGGTAGAAGCTCAGCCACTCCTGCACGCCGGACTCGCCGGCGCGGTGGGCGAGGTCCATGAACAGCGCGAGGTCGAGCACGATCGGCGCGGCGAGGATGGAGTCGCGGCACAGGAAGTCGACCTTGATCTGCATCGGGTAGCCGAGCCACCCGAAGATGTCGATGTTG
>CAZYWK010000134.1:0-6429 GCA_964651825.1 uncultured Ilumatobacteraceae bacterium
CTACTCGACTTCGAGGAACTCTCTCAGGCGTTGGGAGCGTTGGGGGTGGCGGAGCTTGGCGAGGGTCTTGGCCTCGATCTGGCGGATGCGCTCGCGGGTGACGCCGAACTCCTTGCCGACCTCTTCGAGCGTCTTGGCCTGCCCACCATCGAGGCCGAACCGCAGACGGACGATCTCCTGCTCGCGCTCGGACAGCTCGCCGAGCACCTCACCGACCGCTTCGGACAGCATCGCTCTCGTGGCGGCGTCGGCCGGACTGTCGATCGAGTCGTCCTCGATGAAATCGCCGAGGTTCGACTCGTCCTCCTCGCCGATCGGCGAGTCGAGCGAGAGCGGGTCGAGGGAGTACCGGAGGAGCTCGCGGACGCGATCGGGTTCGAGCTGCACGCGCGCCGCGAGCTCGTCGACGGTCGGCTCACGTTCGAGCTCCTGGTGCATCTGGCGCTTCGCACGAGAAACGCGATTCATGTGCTCGACCATGTGCACCGGGATGCGGATCGTGCGGGCCTGGTCGGCGATCGAGCGGGTGATCGCCTGGCGGATCCACCACGTGGCGTAGGTGGAGAACTTGAAGCCCTTCGTGTAGTCGAACTTGTCGACCGCCCGCATCAGGCCGAGGTTGCCCTCCTGGATCAGGTCGAGGAGCTGCATCCCCCGCCCCGAGTACCGCTTGGCGATGCTCACCACGAGGCGCAAGTTGGCCTGGGTCAGCTCGCTCTTGGCCCGCTCACCCCGGTTCACCGCCCGCAGGAGCATCCGGTTCTCCACACCCTCGAACGACTGCCCGGCAGCCGCCGCCTCGTCGATGTGTGCCGCGGCGAGCTTGCCCTCCTCGATCAACTGAGCCAGCCGCCGCTCGTCGTCGACCGTCAGCAGGTCGACCTGGCCGATCTCGCGCAGGTACATCCGCACGGCGTCGGACGTGCCACCCTCGCCCTTCGGGGTGGTGCGCTTCGTTCGCCGGGTCCGGCGTCGACTGAGCAGCTGTTCGTCGATGTCGTCGCCGCCGCGTGTCTCGTCACTGCGCGACTCCACCAGCACCTCGCGGCGGATCGCCGACGGCGTGTCGTCGACGACCGACTCGACCGCCTCGTCGATCGTGATCCCGAATCCGGACATCGCCTCCTGGATGTCGGCCAGCACATCGCCGGTCAACTCGACGTCACGGAACACGTGGGTGACGTCCTCGGCGTGCACGCCACCCGACGCACGACCGCGTTCGATCAGGGCGTCCCACTCCACCCCGTCGACGCCGTACATCGGCGGCGACGGGGACGGATCGGCGTCGGCAGCCTGATCAGCTGGCCCCACCGCGGCGTTCCTCTGATCTGCGATTGAGCCAACCTAGCAACGACTCGGCCGCAGCTTGTCCGCGGTCACGATCCGTCTCTGCGAGTGTCTCCAGATCGAGGCGGGCCTGGCGGTCCTCGACCATCGCCGACGGCTCGATCACGCCCGACCGCGACCGCAGCTCGCGGCGCACGGCCGCTGCGATCAGCGTCCGCGCTTCCACCTCCGGCACCAGGTTCAGATCAGCGACGGCGGCCCGTTCCAACACCTCTCGGGCGTCCGGCGCGACGAGGTCGAGCGCAGTGTGGAAGTCGCCGGCGGACTCCGCGAGTGCCAGGAACGCCATCCGGTTGGCCTCGTCGTCGAACAGCGCCTCGACGAGCCACGGTGCGATCGAGTTCCAATCCTGCACGAGCAACACCAGCGCGGCGAATTCGGCGTTCTCCATCGGGCCGCGGGTCTGCCGGGTCGGCACGCTGATCGACGGCCGCCGCACCCCCCGCTCGGCCAGCCGCACCATGTCGTTGACCGGCAAGCCCACCCGCGCCGCGACCTCACCCGCGTAGAGCACCCGCACGTTCGTGTTCGGATGTTCGTTGACGACCGCCATCGCCTCCTCGGCCAGCCGCGCCCGCTGCTCGGGCGTGTCGGCGGCGCGGGCGTGCAACGCCCGCTGCAGCCGGAACCCGAGGAACGGCACCGACGACGCAACCGCCTTGCCCAGTGCCTCGGGATCGGTCTGGGCCAACTCCCCCGGATCCTTGCCGGCCGGCAATGCGGCGACCGACACCTCCACCGCGTGCTTCTGCTCCCACTCGTAGAACCGTTCGGCCGCGCCCTGCCCCGCGGCGTCGGCGTCGAAGGCCAGCACCACCTTGCTGGCGTAGCGCTTCAGCAACCGAACATGCTCCTCGGTGAGCGCCGTGCCACAGGTGGCCACCGCCCGGGGGACTCCGGCCCGATGGAACCCGATCACGTCCGTGTAGCCCTCACACACGACCACCTGGTCCGCCCTGGCGATGTCGGCCTTCGCCCAGTTCAACCCGTACAGCGTCTTCGACTTGCTGTAGATCGCCGTCTCGGCCGAGTTCTTGTACTTCGCCGGATCGTCCGAACCCGGCAGGATCCGCCCCCCGAACGCGAGCGCCTCGCCCGACTCGGAGAAGATCGGGAACATCACCCGCGCCCGGAACGAGTCCTGCATCTTGTTGCGCTTGTTGCGGAACGCCAGCCCGATGTCCTGGAGGACGGCGGGCGGCACGTCGACCTCCCGGCTCATCGCGTCCCAGTCGTCCGGCGCCCATCCGATCCTGAACTGGCGCGCCACGTCACCGGCCAGCCCCCGCTGGCGCAGGTAGTCACGGGCCGGCCTGGCCGCCGGGTCGTCGAGGAGCCGCCGGTGGTACCACTCGACGGCGACCTCCATCGCCTCCACCAGCTGCTTGCGCCGCGACCGTTCCTTCGACTGCGTGGTCGAGGTGTAGGTGAGCTGGATGCCGGCCTTCGCGGCGAGGAACTCGACCGAACCGGGGAAGTCGAGGTGCTCGATCTCCTGCACGAACGTGAACACGTCGCCCGCGGCCTGGCACCCGAAGCACTTGTAGCGGCCGGTCTCCTCGCGGACGTTGAACGACCCGCTCTTTTCGGCGTGGAACGGGCACAGCCCGACCCAGTTGCGCCCGACCCGCTTCAGCGCGACGTACTGCTGGACCACCTCGACGATCGACACCGTCGACCGCAGCCGTTCGATGTCGTCGTCCTGGATCCCCATGGCGACGTCAGGCTAGACGTCGGACGAGTGCGGCCCCTCTGCGCCGTCGGGCACCGTCGACTCGACCGGACCGTCCGCCTCAGCCGTGCGCTCCTCGCGCTTGGTCACCCACAACGACACGATGATCGACACCGCCAACACCACCGCGATGACCGAGAGCGAGATCCACGTGGGGATGTGGTACCACTCGGCGATCAGCATCTTGACCCCGACGAAGGCGAGGATGACGGCGAGTCCCTGCTGGAGGTACTTGAACCGCGAGTGCATGTCGGCCAGCAGGAAGTAGAGGGCACGCAGGCCGAGAATGGCGAACGCGTTCGACGCGAACACGATGAACTGCTCGTGGCTCACTGCCAGCACGGCCGGCACCGAGTCGACCGCGAAGATCACGTCGGTGCCCTCGATCAGCACCAGCACGGCGAACAGCGGCGTCGCCAGCCGCTTGCCGTTGCGCTTCGTGAAGAGCTTCTGGCCGTCGTACTCGTCGGTCGACGGCACCAACCGGTTGACGATCTTCAGGAACTTCGAGTTCCGTGGATCGGCCTCCTCGTCGTCGCCGAACACGAGCTTGGCCGCCGTGTAGAGCAAGAACGCGCCGAACAGGTAGAGGATCCAGTCGAACTTCTCGATCAGTGCGACCCCGGCGAAGATGAAGATCGCCCGCAGCAGCAGCGCCCCGAAGATGCCCCAGAACAGCACCCGGTGCTGGTACTTGAGCGGCACGAGGAAGTAGCTCATGATCAGCGCCCAGACGAAGACGTTGTCGATGCTGAGCGACTTCTCGATCAGGTAGCCGGAGATGTACTCGCCTCCCGCCGCCCCGCCGAACCACCACACGATCACCCCGGTGAAGGCGACACCGATGCTGATCCACACCGCCGACTCGATCGCCGCTTCCTTCGTGGAGATCTCGTGCGCCTCCCGGTGCACGACCAGCAGGTCGACGAGCAGCATGGCGACGATCAACCCGAGCAACACCGCCCACTGCCAAGCGTGGACCTCGACGTCGACGAAGTTCCCGTTGCCCGCTGCCGCGGCCGGCGAGACGACCGCGCGGGCGAGAGCGCCGGATGCGAACGCCAGGGTCAACGCTGGGCCGACGCGATCACCGACTGAGCCGCCGCGAGGCGGGCGATCGGAACTCGGAACGGCGAACACGACACGTAGTCGAGGCCGGCGTCGTAGAACAGTTGGATCGACTCGGGGTCGCCGCCGTGTTCACCGCAGACGCCGAGCTTCAGCTTCGGGTTGGTCTGCCGGCCGAGCTTGGCGCCGAGGCGCACGAGGTCGCCGACGCCGGTCTGATCGATCGTGTCGAACGGGTTGCGCTTCAGCAGCCCCTGCTCGAGATAGGCCGGCATCATCCGGCTCTCCACGTCGTCACGCGAGAACCCGAACGTGAGCTGCGTCAGGTCGTTGGTGCCGAAGCTGAAGAAGTCCGACACCTCGGCGAGCTCGTCGGCCCGGATCGCCGCCCGCGGGGTTTCGACCATCGTGCCGATCGTGATCAGCGGCTTCTTCTTCAGACCCTTGACGGCGACATCGATCTCGTCCTGCACCCACGACCGGGCCAGCGCCAGCTCCTCGCGGGTGACGGTGAGCGGGATCATGATCTCCACGATCGGGTTCCTGCCCCGCTTGCGCAGCGCGGCTGCGGCGTCGAGCAGCGCCCGCACCTGCATCGCGTACAGACCAGGCTTGATCACGCCGAGCCGCACCCCGCGGGTGCCGATCATCGGGTTGTGCTCGGCCCAGCTCTCGGCCGCGGCGAGCTCGAGCTTTTCGTGGTCGCTCAGACCCGACTTGGCCTCCTTGATCCGCAGCTCCTCCACCGACGGGAGGAACTCGTGCAGCGGCGGGTCGAGCAGGCGGATCGTGACCGGCAGCCCGTCCATCGCTTCCAGCACCTCCTCGAAGTCGATCTGCTGCACGCGACGGAGCTCGTCGAGCGCGGCCGCTTCCTCCTCGGGGGTGCGCGCGAGGATCATCTCGCGCACGACCGGCAGGCGATCGGGGGCGAGGAACATGTGCTCGGTGCGGCACAGCCCGATGCCCTCGGCGCCGAGCTTGCGGGCGTTGGCGGCGTCCTCGCCGGTGTCGGCGTTGGCGCGCACACCGAGCTTGCCCTTGCGGACCTTGTCGGCCCATCCGAGCAGGACGTCGAACTCGGCTGGTGGCTTCGCGTCCTCGAGGACCATCGCACCGAGCACGATCTCGCCCGTGGTGCCGTCGAGCGAGATGACGTCGCCCTTCTTCACCACGATGTCGCCGACCGTGAACTGGTCACCCTTGATCTTGATCGCCTCGGCACCGACGATGGCCGGGGTGCCCCAGCCGCGGGCGACGACGGCGGCGTGCGACACGAGACCGCCGCGGGCGGTCAGGATGCCCTGGGCCACCATCATCCCGTGGACGTCCTCGGGGCTCGTCTCGTTGCGGACGAGTACGACCTGCTCGCCCGCCTCGGCGGCCGCTGCCGCTTCGTCGGCGGTGAAGTAGACGGCACCGACGGCAGCGCCGGGCGACGCGGCCAGACCGGTGGTGAGCACCTTGCCCTTCTCGGCGAACTGCGGGTGCAGGACGGCGTCGAGATGGGTTTCGCTGACGCGCGTCAGCGCTTCCTCCCTGGAGATCTTCCAGCGCTTGGGGCCCTTGCCGGTGCCCTTGGTCATGTCGACGGCCATCTTCAGCGCGGCGGCGCCGGTGCGCTTGCCGACCCGGGTCTGCAGCATCCAGAGCTTGCCCTGCTCGATGGTGAACTCGGTGTCGCACATGTCCTGATAGTGCGCCTCGAGGCGCTCGAAGATGGCGAGCAGCTCGTCGTGGATCGCCGGGAACACCTTGGCCATGTGGTCGAGGTCGTCGGTGTTGCGGATGCCGGCCACCACGTCCTCGCCCTGGGCGTTGACGAGGAAGTCGCCGTACGGGCGGTTCTCGCCCGTGGCCGCGTTGCGGGTGAAGCCGACGCCGGTGCCGGAGTCGTCGTCACGGTTGCCGAACACCATGGCCTGCACGTTCACGGCGGTGCCGAGGGTGTGCTCGATGCGCTCGCGCACGCGATAGGCGATGGCGCGAGGACCGTTCCACGAACGGAACACGGCCTCGACGGCGCCGCGCAGCTGCGCCGTCGGGTTCTGGGGGAACGCCTTGCCGGTGGCCTCCTTCACGACGGCCTTGTAGTGCTGGCACAGCTGCTTCAGTTCGGCTGCCGGGATCTCGGCATCGGTCTTCACGCCCGCCGCGTCGCGGGCCTCCTCCAGCGGGTGGTCGAACTTCTCACCGTCGACACCGAGCACGATGCGTCCGTACATCGCGATGAAGCGGCGGTAGCTGTCGTAGGCGAAGCGCTCGTCGTCGGTCGCCTTGGC
>CAZYWK010000135.1:0-6253 GCA_964651825.1 uncultured Ilumatobacteraceae bacterium
GAGTGGTTCGCGGTGAACATGCCCGACATCGACTTCCAGGACATCTACTACTACCTCCGCCCTGCCGGCGCGCAGGTCGACGAGTGGGACCAGCTCCCCGAAGAGATGATGCGCACGTACGAGAAGCTCGGCATCCCCGAAGCCGAGCGCCAGTACCTCGCCGGGGTCACCGCGCAGTACGAAAGTGAAGTCGTCTACCACAAGAACCGTGACGACCTCGCCGAGCAGGGGATCCTGTTCTGCGACATGGACACCGCGCTGCGCGAGTACCCCGACCTGGTCAAGCAGTACTTCGGCACGGTCATCCCGCCCGGCGACAACAAGTTCGCCGCCCTCAACACGGCGGTGTGGTCGGGTGGTTCGTTCATCTACGTGCCGCCGGGCGTCGAGGTGGAGATGCCGCTGCAGGCGTACTTCCGGATCAACTCCGAGAACGCCGGCCAGTTCGAGCGGACGCTGATCATCGCCGATGAGGGTTCGCAGGTCCACTACATCGAGGGGTGCTCGGCTCCCGTGTACACGAGCGACTCGCTCCACTCGGCGGTCGTCGAGATCGTCGTCAAGCCTCGTGCCCGCGTCACGTACACGACGATCCAGAACTGGTCGCCGAACGTCTACAACCTCGTCACCAAGCGCGCCCGTGTCGAGGACTACGGGCACATGGAGTGGATCGACGGCAACATCGGGTCCAAGCTGACCATGAAGTACCCGTCGGTGTATCTCGTGGGTGAAGGCGCAACGGGCGAGGTGCTGTCGGTCGCGTACGCCGGTGCCGGCCAGCACCAGGACGCCGGGGCGAAGATGGTCCACGCCGCGCCGAACACGAGCTCGAAGATCGTGTCGAAGTCGATCAGCAAGGACGGCGGGATCACCACCTACCGCGGGCTGGTGCGCATCGACGAGGGCGCGACGGGAGCGAAGAGCCACGTCGAGTGCGACGCGCTGATCCTCGACGAGGACTCGACGTCCAAGACCCTCCCCTACATGGAGGTCGGTGAGCGCGACGCGCAGATCGGCCACGAGGCCACCGTGTCGAAGATCGCCGACGAGCAACTCTTCTACCTGATGAGCCGAGGGCTCTCCGAGGAGCAGGCGATGGGCATGATCGTCAACGGCTTCATCGAGCCGATCACCAAGACGCTGCCGATGGAGTACGCGGTCGAGTGGAGCCGCCTCATCGAGCTCCAGATGGACGGCTCCGTCGGCTGAACCTGCAACGCCGGGGTCAGACCCCGGCGTTGCAGGTTCGCACGGCATTACAGGTAGTAGCCGAAGACGTCGACGATGAAGTGGGTGCTGCCGGCCTGATCGCCGCAGAACACCTTGAGCTCGCGGTCGGCGCTGACCGGGACCGTGATCGAGTTGGCGATCTGGGTGACACCGAGGTCCCAGTTGAGTGCCGACGTCGCCGTCGCCGTCGCGTCGCCGCGTGCCACCGACAGGTAGTTCGCCGCGGTCGGGCTGGCCGCCGTGAGGTTGATCACCACCGCGGTGGCCCCGATCGGCACTGCGTTGGCGAGCGTGACCGAGCCGTCGGCGCTGTGACCATCAGCAACGCTGACGACGCGGGACGCGTTCGGCTCCAGGAGCCCGTTGGGCGTGTAGGCGGCAAGGCGGGAGTCGTACGCGCGCTGCGGATCGATGGCGTGGTACGAGCCCGCACCGGAAGCCCCGGCGAGTTGTACGAAGCGCACGACGTCGGCGGTGGCCGTCGGGACGGTGAACCACAGCGCACCGTCCTTGTCGGCGTACAACTCACCAGCGACGTGCTTGCCGGGTGTCGGCCCGGTGACGGCGTCGTCGGACGCGAGGAACAGCAGCTGGGCGCCACCGCTCGACGCGATCGCGAGGCCGACGGGCACCGGGTCGGTGTCGGAGGCCGCGGCCGGTGCGAGGTTGGCCGCGACCACCCCGAAGCCCTCGGCCGCGGTCGTCGAGCCGTGGACGCCGTTGGCGACCAGGTCGTTGCCGTAGCCGCCGACGTTGGCGGGCAACGGTGCGTCGGCCGGGACCGCGGCGCCGGCGACGCTCAACGCACTCGCACCTTCCGTCACTGCGCCCGCCGGGGTGTGGACGAGGGTCGTCGGCGTCGTGCTCGTGTTGGTAGTCGCACCGTCGCCGAGCTCGAGTGCGTCGCCGTCGGCAGCCTGAGCGGTGCGACCGAGCGCGGTCACCGCGACCGCGGCGCCGGCGCCGCCGATTGCCAGTTTGCGCAGCATCGCCCGCCGGTCGTTGTCACGCGACGGGTGGTCACTGGATGGTGTGGTCGACTCGGTGGTGTCGATGGCTTCGTCGAGATGGGTCATCAGTCCTCCATGGGAAGGTTGGTAACGCGGTGGATGGGAACGGTGCCCGCCGTTTCGTCACCAGTCTGCAACATTTGCCGGACGGGGTGGCCGCGGCACGTGACCGGCGCGGGTGCACGGTCGCCCGGAGCGTCGCCGGCCGTAGCATGACCCACGTGCCGATGCGGACCGAGTGCAAGAACTTCGAGAGCCGGACCTATCCGAGCGGAGACACGGTGAGGAAGTGCAACCTCGACCTCGCTCCCGACGCCCCGTGGCGCTGCCCCGAGCCGTGCGCGTCGTTCGAGCGCCGCCTCGCCGATGTCGCCTGGACGCACGGCACCCTCATCACCCCGCCGACGCCGCCCGAACCGGCCGGGCTCGACGACGGGTCCGCCGCCGCCATCCTCGACGAGGCCGAGGACATCTTGAACCAGGCGGGAAACGACATCCGGGCCCAGGTGGAGGCCGAACGGGCCGCCAGCGCCCGTCCCGGTGTGTTCAAACGGCTCTTCGGCCGCAAGCGCTGAGACGAATTTCTCCTACGGCCGTAGGAGAATTCCGGCGCCGGGCTCCGTATCCTCATGGGCGTGTCTGCGTTCACTCCCGACGCAGTGCGAGCTGCCGGCGGCCCCTGGTCGGACTGGCCGGATCTCCGTCTGGCCGCTGCCGAGCGCTTCGTCGCTGCACCCTTGCCCTCACCCGAAGAGGAGATCTGGCGATACAGCCGGATCGACCAACTCGACCTCGATCGGTACCGCCCGGCGCGGGTCGACACCACCGTCGAGGGTGGCGCCGAGGTGCTGGTCGACGCCGAGCCCGAGCTCTTCGCCGACCACACACCCGACGTGTTCGCCGATGCCAACCGGGCCTTCATGACCCCGACCGTCATCCGTGTGCCGGCCGGCCGGACGATCACCGAGCCGATCGTGGTCACGCACTCGGTCGGCGGCTCCGGACTGGCGTTGTTCCCGCGCCTGGTGATCGATGCCGGCGCCGACAGCGAAATCACCGTCGTCGAGCGCTTCGTCAGCGCCCCCGGCGCGGCCGACGACGACACCCTCGTGGTGCCGGTTCTCCAGGTCCGGGCCGCGCCGGCCGCCCGGGTCCGGTACCTCGCGGTGAACGAGGTCGGGCCGAACACGTGGCAGATCGGCAACCAGCAGTCCGTCGGCGACCGTGATTCTTCGACGTTGCTCGCCACGGTGACGCTGGGCGGCGATTACGTGCGCGCCCGCACCGAAGCGCGCCTGATCGGCAAGGGAGGCTCGACCAAGCAGGTCGCGCTGTACTTCGCCGGTGGCACCCAGATGCACGACTTCCGCACGATCCAGGACCACGACGCGCCGCACACGTCGAGCGATCTGCTGTTCAAGGGCGCCGTGCAGGACCACGCGGCGAGCGTGTACACGGGCCTGATCAAGATCCGCAAGCACGCCAACGGCAGCACCGCCTACCAGACGAACCGGAACCTCACACTGTCCGAGGGCGCGTGGGCCCAGAGCGTGCCGAACCTCGACATCGAGACCAACGATGTGAAGTGCAGCCATGCATCGACCGTCGGCCCGATCGACGAAGAGCAGCGCTTCTACCTCGAGAGCCGCGGCGTGCGTCCCGAGATCGCCGAACGCCTCGTCGTGCTCGGGTTCTTCGACGAGGTCATCGCCCAGCTGCCGGTCGGTGCGATCGCCGACGATCTGCGCACGCGGGTGTCGAACAAGCTCGACCTCGGCGCGACGGTGCCGGTGGGAGCACCGTCGTGACGGGCCAGATCGTCTGCTCGTTCGACGAGCTCGGCGACGGCGCCGTGCGCGGGGTCGAGGTCGACGGCGTGCCGGTGGCGGTCGTGCGCGTCGGCGACGAGGTGTATGCGATCGGCGACGTGTGCAGCCACGCCAACGTGCTCCTCTCAGGTGGTGAGGTGTGGTGCGACGAGCTCGAACTCGAGTGTCCCAAGCACGGCAGCACGTTCAGCCTCGTCACCGGCGAGGCCACGGTCCTGCCGGCCACCAAGCCGGTGGCGGTCCACCACGCCGAGGTCGTCGACGGCTCCGTCGTCGTCACCCTCGATCGAACCGGCGACCTCTCAACGGAAGTGGTTTCATGAGCACGCTCGAGATCAAGGGCCTCCACGCCTCGGTCGCCGGTAAGGAGATCCTCCGCGGCATCGACCTGACCGTCAGCTCGGGCGAGGTGCACGCCGTCATGGGGCCGAACGGAGCCGGGAAGAGCACGCTCTCCGGAGTCGTGATGGGCAAGCCGGGCTACACGGTGACGTCCGGATCGGTCACTCTCGACGGCGTCGACCTGCTGGCGTTGCCCGCCTGGGAGCGTGCGGTGGCCGGAATCCACCTCGTGATGCAGTATCCGACCGAGGTCCCCGGTGTGATGCTCGACGACGTGCTGCGCGAGGCGTTGGCCAGCCGCGGGCGTTCCGCCGACGATCTCGATGCGACGTTGCGGAGCGAGGCCGCGCGGATCGGCTTCGACGAGCGGTTCCTCGAGCGTCCGTTGAACGTCGACCTCTCCGGTGGGGAGAAGAAGCGCAACGAGACCCTCCAGCTCGCGGTGCTCCAGCCCCGTATCGCGATCCTCGACGAGCTCGACTCGGGCCTCGACATCGATGCGCTGCGCGACTGCGCGCGACGCGTCGAGGCGATGAGCAACGAACGCCACGGCACGGCGGATCCGCTCGGCGTGCTGGCGATCACCCACTACAACCGGTTGCTCCACGAACTCAAGCCCGACCACGTGCACATCCTGGCCCAGGGCCGGATCGTGGCGAGCGGCGGCCCCGAGCTCGCCCTGCAGCTCGAGACCGACGGCTACGCCGCGTTCGCCGGCGACGTCGAACCGGAGGCTGCCGCGTCGAGCAGGGCGACCGGTCTCGATGACCTCTTCGCCCTGTAGCTGCAGCAGCTCGTGCGCAGCGACCCGGCGGTGAGCCCGACCGACCGTTTCCCGGGCTGGCGGGTGGTGGCCGGCTGCTTCATCGTGCTGACCACCACCTCAGGGTTGGGTTTCTACGGGCTCGCTGTCTACCTCAACGCGTTCAGCAACGAGCAGGGATGGCCGCTCGCCAGCATCTCACTCGCCACCACGCTGTTCTTCGTGGTCGGCGGCGTCGTCGGTGTCGTCGTCGCCCGGATCATCGCCACCTACGACGTTCGGTACGTGCTCGTCGCCGGCGGCGTCATCGGGGGAGCGTCGCTGGCGCTGCTCGGCCAGGTCGAAGAGCAGTGGCAGCTGTTCGTCGTCTATGCCGTGTTCGGGGTGGGGTTCGCCGCGGCCGGACTCGTGCCGGCGACGACCGTGGTCACGAGGTGGTTCCACACCCGGCGCTCGGTCGCCCTGTCGGTGGCGTCCACCGGACTGTCGGTCGGCGGCATCCTCATCACGCCGTTCGCCAAGCGGCTCCTCGACGACCGCGGCCTGGCGGCGGGAACCCCGTGGCTCGGGCTCGTGTTCGTGCTCGGCACCGTTCCGTTCGCGCTGTTGATGGTCCGCTCCGACCCGGAAGCCGATGGCTGGTCCCCCGACGGCCGACGTATCGAGGCCGGCCAGACGCCACCTCCTACAACGGGCGAGCACTTCGAGACCGCCGTGCGCACCCGCTTCTTCCTCGCCGTCACGATCGGCTACGTGTTCGCGCTCGGATCGCAGGTCGGCGGCATCCAGCAGTTGGTGAAGCTCGTCGAGGACCGCACCGATGCCAGCACGGCGCAGTTCGCGATCACCGTGCTGGCCGCGACCTCGGTCGTCGCTCGGTTGATCGGCGGTCGCGCCGTGCAGCTGATGCCGATGATGCGGTTCACGGTGATCCTCGCCGGGCTGCAGGCGATCTCGCTGTTCGTGCTCGGTCTCGCCGAGCAGACCTGGCTCATCTTCGTCGCGATCATCCTGTTCGGCATGACGATCGGGAACATCCTGATGCTGCAACCGCTCCTGATGGCCGAACGGTTCGGCGT
>CAZYWK010000136.1:0-6158 GCA_964651825.1 uncultured Ilumatobacteraceae bacterium
GTGTCGGAGGGGGGACTTGAACCCCCACGCCCATAAGTAGGGCACTAGCACCTCAAGCTAGCGCGTCTGCCATTCCGCCACTCCGACGTGTGCGGGTCACCACGCTACCTGAGCCCTGGCCCGCCACCACCGCGCGCACGAAAACTCGACTGCGGGGTCCACCCGCCACCGCATCGCGGCGGCTGGCAGCCATCGAGTGGAACAGATCGTCCGGGACGGTCACGCCATACTCGTGGCGATGGTGGCTCGGTTCGTGGTGGCGGGGACGCATTCGGGCGTCGGCAAGACCACGGTCGCGACCGGCCTGATGGCGGCGTTCCGCGTCCGCGGGCGCGCCGTGGCCTCGTGCAAGGTCGGGCCCGACTTCATCGATCCCGGCTACCACGCCGTTGCGACCGGTCGGGCACCGCGCAACCTCGACGCGTGGATGAGCGGGCCCGACGCGATCGGCGCGCTCGCGGAGCGCGCGTCGCGAGGTGCCGACCTGCTCATCGTCGAAGGGGTGATGGGCTTGTTCGACGGCGCGGTCGACAACACGCCGTCGTCGACAGCCGACGTCGCTCGCCTGCTCGACGCGCCGGTCGTGCTCGTCGTCGACGGATCGGCGATGAGCGCGTCGGTGGCTGCGCTCGTGCGCGGCTACCGCGACCACGACCCGCACGTGAACGTCGTCGGCGTGATCCTCAACCGCGTGTCCGGCGAGCACCATCGCCAGCTGTTGACCGAGGCACTCGCGACGATCGGGGTCCCGGTGTTCGGCTGCCTGGGGCGCGACGATGCGTTGACGTGGCGCGACCGTCACCTCGGTCTCGTCCCGGTCGAGGAGCAACCTGGCGAGGTCGCCGCTCAGATCGGCAGGCTGGCCGCAGCGGTTGCGGCCGGGTGTGATCTCGATGCGCTCGCCCAGGTGGCAGCGACCGCACCCCGGCTGAGCGCCCACCCGCTGCCGGAGGCCGTCAAGGTCGCGGACGTTCGGATCGCGGTCGCCGGTGGCCCGGCGTTCACGTTCGTCTACCGCGACAACCTCGACGCCCTCACGGCCGCCGGTGCGGAACTCGTCGCGTTCGATCCGCTGCACGACGAGCACCTCCCGGCCGGCGTCGACGGGCTCTTGATCGGTGGCGGGTTCCCAGAGGTGTTCGCCACCCGCCTGACCGACAACCGGCAGCTGCTCGACGAGGTCCGGGTGGCGGTTGGATCAGGGCTCGTGACCTGGGCCGAGTGCGGCGGCCTGTTGTGGCTCGCCGAGTCGCTCGACGGGCAACCACTCGCCGGTGTCGTGGCGGCCGCGGGGGAGATGACCGATCGGCTGACGCTCGGCTACCGCGACGCCACCGTCCTCCAGCCGAATCCGGTGCTCCCGGCCGGTGCAACGGTGCGCGGCCACGAGTTCCACTACTCGCGCGTCGATCCGGGTGGAGACGCCCTTGCGCTGTCGTCGCGGTTCGGTGACCGCACCGAGGGGTTCGCCACACCCACCCTGTTGGCGACCTACTTGCACCAGCACCTCGGCGCCGATCCGACACCCGCGGAGCGGTTCGTCGGCACCTGCGCACGACGCGGTCGCTGATCGGCGCGGAGGCGGCCCTCCTGGGCTGGTCCGATGGACAAGTGGTACGGTCACGGTGCTCGTCGCGGAGCGAAGCCGGTGCGATTCCGGCGCTGTCCCGCAACTGTGTGCCGGCCGGACCAACGGCTGGTGAGTCAGGTCGCCTTCGCGACGAGATCGAATCAGCAGCTCTCGAGGTATGGAGCGATTCGGCCCCGCGACCCGTGGCCCGTCATCACCCTCGACGAACAGGAGGGTGACATGAACACGCGAACGCGACGGGCGATCACGATGCTCGCGGTACTGACGATCGCACTGGTCGCCTGCGGCAGTGACGGCGGCAACGGCGAGGTCACCCTCGAGTCCCGCCCCGAACGAATCGTGGTGCTGTCGGCATCGTTGACCGAGGCGGTCTTCGCGGTCGGTGCCGGTAGCCAGGTCGTCGCGGTCGACGGCTACTCGAACTACCCAGCGGGGGTGCCGACATCGGACCTGTCCGGGTTCCGACCCAACGTCGAGGCGATCGGGGCGCTCGAACCCGATCTCGTCCTGCTCTCGCGCGACGCCGACGACATCGTGGCCACGCTCGCCGACATCGGTATCCAGGCCTTGGTGCTCCCGAGTGCCGGGAGCCTCGAGGACGTCTACGCCCAGATCGGCGCCGTCGGTTCCGCCACCGGCCACGTCGACGAGGCGGCGGCGCTCGCTGCGCGGATGCGTTCGGAGATCGACGCCCAACTCGCCCGGCTCGGTGGCGTCACCGTGCCGGCCGCGTTCTTCTACGAGATGAGCGACGACTACAAGACGCTGACCTCCGACACGTTCGTCGGGTCGATCCTGGCCGAGGTCGGCATGGTCAACGTCGCCGACGGTGTCGATCCCGCCGCCGGCCCGTACCCGCAACTCTCCGCGGAGTACGTGCTGGAAGCCGACCCCGAGCAAGTGTTCATCGCGCACACCGATGGGTCGGTGCCGACGCTGGACGAGCTCGCCGCTCGACCGGGTTGGTCGACGCTGCAGGCGATCGTCGACGGCAACGTGATCTTCCTCGACACCGAGATCGCGTCGCGGTGGGGGCCCCGCGTCGTCGACCTCGTCACCGAGATCGTCGACGGGCTGGTCGGCGCGTCGTGAGCGGGAGGGCTCATCCGACGCGGTTGAGCCCGCTCTCGCTCGTCGTCGCCGCGGCGGTCGCCCTACTGGCGATCGTGATCGCGACCGCGTTCGGCGCCGTCGGGATCAGCCCGACTGACGCGGCCGCCGTGCTGGTCGACAAGCTGCCCGGCATCGACGTCTCCCGGGACGTGTCGCCGACGATCGCGGCGATCATCACCGAGGTCCGCCTTCCACGGGTGCTGCTCGCGGCGCTCGTCGGCGCCGTGTTGGCCAGCGCGGGCGGGGCCTACCAGGCAACGTTCCACAACGCCCTCGCCGACCCGTACCTGCTCGGCGTGGCGAGCGGCGCCGGGCTCGGCGTCACGATCGCGTTGACCGACACCGGGTCGGTGCTCGGCACGACGGGGCCGGTCGTCACCGCCGCCGCGTTCGTGGGTGCGCTGATCGCGGTCGGCCTCGCGTACTCGCTCGGCACCGCCGCCGGTGGGCGTTCAGGGGCGTCGTTGATCCTCGCGGGTGTCGCCGTTGCGGCGCTGTTCGCGGCGTTGCAGACCCTGTTGCTGCAGCGCGACGACGAAGCGATCCGTGACGTGTACGCGTGGCTGCTGGGCCGGTTCAACACCGCCGGATGGGACGAGGTCGCGCTCCTGGCACCGATCGCGGCGGTCACCCTGGCCGTGCTGATCGGCGCGGCCAGGCACCTCGACCTGCTGGCGCTCGGCGACGACGAGGCCCAGTCGCTCGGCGTCCGCCCGGCCCGGCTCCGGCTGATCGTGGTCGTCGCCGCAACCTTGGCGACCGCAGCAGCGGTGTCGGTCAGCGGCCTGATCGCCTTCGTGGGCATCGTCGTCCCACACGCGATCCGGCTCCGGGCCGGTCCGAGCTACCGGCGGATCCTGCCCTTGAGCGTGTTCGGCGGGGCGGCGTTCCTCTGCCTGGCCGATCTCGGAGCGCGCACGCTGCTGGCGCCGGCGGAGATCCCCATCGGTGTGCTCACCGCGATCGTCGGCGCACCGTTCTTCCTGCTCCTGTTGCGCACGAGCCGGATCGGTTCGACATGATCGCGACCCAGCGGGCCATCGCCGGCCAGCCGGCCGGTCGCCGGCCAGCGGTGTACGCCGCGAACCTGACCGTTCGGGTCGGCAAGGCGGTGTTGCTCGGCCCGACCGAGTTCACCGCCGGCACCGGCGACTGGATCAACGTGATCGGACCCAACGGTGCTGGCAAGTCGACGCTACTGCGAGCGATCGCCGGGCTCGCGGCCCACTCCGGTCGCCTCGACATCGGCGGAGTCCCGCTCGGCGAACTCGACCTGCGCGCCCGCGGCCGCCTCATCGGCTTCGTCGCGCAGCAGCCGACGATGCCGAACGGGATGACCGTCGCCCAGTACGTGCTGCTCGGTCGATCCCCGCACGTGGGCCGCTTCGGTTCCGAGAGCGCTAGCGATCTGGAGCGCCTCGACAGCGCGCTCGATCACCTCGACCTCGACCCGCTCGCTGACCGCAGGGTCGAGACGTTGTCGGGCGGCGAGCGTCAGCGCGTCAGCATCGCCAGGGCACTCGCGCAGGAACCGAGCCTGCTGCTGCTCGACGAGCCGACGTCCGCGCTCGATGTCGGCCATCAGCAGGAGGTGCTGGAACTGATCGACGACCTGCGCCGCCAGCTCGGTCTCACGGTGGTGTCGACGATGCACGACCTCACCCTCGCCGCCCAGTACGGCGACCACCTCGTCCTGCTGGCCGGTGGCCGGATCGTCGCCGAAGGACCACCCATCCAAGTGTTGACCGGCCCGCAGCTCCATGAGCACTACGGGGCGCGCGTCGATGTCATCCACCACCGCGGGCACCCGGTCGTCGTGCCGGTCCGCAATCCGAACGAAGGAGACGAACATGCCGGAACGTGAAGCCACCGACATCCCGGAGGAAGATCCCCGCCCCGACGATCTGAAGCGCGCACCGTCGCTCGTGCTCGTCAACACGGGCCCTGGCAAGGGCAAGACATCGGCGGCGATGGGTGTGGTGATGCGCGGCGTCGGCCGCGGCTGGCCGGTCGCTGTCGTGCAGTTCCTCAAGTCCGGCAAGTGGCACACCGGCGAGGAGAAGGTCTGTCGCCAGCTCGGTGTCGACTGGTGGGCGATGGGTGACGGGTTCACGTGGGACTCCGAGGACCTGACGCAGGACCAGGCGCTCGCCGCCGCTGCATGGGCCCACGCCAAAGCGGTGATCCTCGCCGGCGACCACCAGCTCGTGGTGCTCGACGAGGTGACCTATCCCATCAACTGGGGCTGGATCGACATCGACGAGGTGATCGCCACGATCCGCAGCCGTCCTGAGCACGTGAACATCATCTGCACCGGCCGCAAGGCAGCCGACGCGCTCATCGAGGTGGCCGACACCGTGTCGGAGATCGCCGACATCAAGCACGCGTATCGTGCCGGCTTCCGGGCGAAGAAGGGCATCGACTTCTGAACCGTCGCACCCCGTCCTTGTCCGCCCCGGCCGCCGGCGCCCACGGTGGTGACGCCGCGTCGATCGCCAGCTGGCTCGGCATCCCGGTCGGCGACGTCGTCGAGCTGTCCGCCAGCCTCAACCCGTACGCTCCCGATGCGTCGGCGATCGTCGCCGATGTCGTCGACTCGGTTCGCCGCTACCCGGACCCCACCGCTGCGGCCGGGATGCTCGCCGATGTGATCGGCGTCGATCGCGACCGGTTCGTGCTCACCAATGGCGGTGCGGAGGCGATCGCGCTCGTCGCCGCAGTCGAACCCGCGGGCAACGTGATGGCACCGGAGTTCTCGCTCTACGAACGACACCTCACGACCCTACGCGCCGATGCGGGACGCTGGCGATCGAATCCGTCCAACCCGCTCGGCCGGCTGGCCGACCCAGCCGACGCTGCCCGGGTGTGGGACGAGGCGTTCTGGCCGCTGGCGACCGGCACCTGGAGCCGCGGTGACGACGATGCCTGGCGCCTCGGGTCGCTGACCAAGCTGTGGGCCTGCCCCGGCCTGCGGCTCGGCTACGCGATCGCACCCGACGCCGACCGCGCCGAACTGCTGCGCCGCCGCCAACCCCAGTGGTCGGTGAACGGGCTCGCGCTCGCCGCGACGGAACCGCTCCTGGAGCTCACCGACCTGCCCGGCTGGGCACAGGCGATCGGCGACCGCCGGCGCCATCTCGTCGAACAACTGGTGTCGTTCGGGCTCGACGTGACCGACACCGACGCTTGCTGGGTGCTCGTCGACCGGCCCGGTCTGCGGGCCGAGTTGCTCCCGCACGGGGTGGTCGTGCGCGCCTGCGCGTCGTTCGGGCTCCCCGGCATCCACCGCGTCGCGGTGCCGACCGACGCCCAGCTCGAACGCCTCATGACCGCGCTAGAAGCGTCACCAGCCACGGACCGCCGCGGATGGAGCGATGAGCAGTCTGCGGCCGCTGATGGTGCTCGGCTGCTCGTCGAACTCCGGCAAGAGCCTCCTCGCCACCGGCCTGTGCCG
>CAZYWK010000137.1:0-5950 GCA_964651825.1 uncultured Ilumatobacteraceae bacterium
CGCGCCATCGTCGACGCCGGCTGGGTGCCCTACAGCTACCAGGTCGGCCAGACCGGCAAGGTCGTCAAGCCGACGGTGTACATCGCGGCGGGCATCTCCGGTGCCACGCAGCACATGGTCGGCATGAAGGGCTCGAAGAACATCATCGCCATCAACAAGGACAAGGAAGCCCCGATCTTCGGCATCGCCGACCTCGGCATCGTGGGCGACGTGCACAAGGTGCTCCCGCAGCTCCTCGAAGCACTCCAGTCCCGCAGCTGATCCGTTCCCGTTCCATCCGAAATCTGGAGCAGATGTCGCGCTGAGCGCGACGGTCGCTCCAGATTTCGGCGTTTTCCGGCAGCGTCACCGTTCGAGCTCAGGTGGCGTCGCGGGCGGTGATGGCCCAGGCGGTGGTGGTGCCGGATTGCGTGTCGCGGTCGGCGACGGCGAGTTGGAGCGACCAGCCGAGCGACGGTTCGTAGGCGTCCCAGCGGAACCAGCGGAGCTCGTGGGCCAGCGCACCGAGCTCGTCGGGTGGCACCGGCCAGTCGTCGGTGAGGTCACCGATCGCAGCCAGCAGCCACCACGCGCCGAACCGCCCCGAGGCGGCGCCCCGGCGTCGGCCGTGGGCGCCGCCGCTCGCACCCGCCCACGCGATCCACGCGAGCGCCGTCGCGGGATCGAGCGGTGCGATCCGCGCCCGCCGCACTCCGAGCGCGCCGATCGCCTCTTCCACCTCGCCGTCGACGCAGGCCACGTCGAGCTGTCCGTTGGAACTGGCGAGCCACGGTTCGACGAGCTGGCGCACGGCGAGTTCGACGTCGTCGTCGAGCCGTTCGGCCTCGGCCGGCTCGATGGCGGTCCAGTCGTCGGGGAGGTCGGGGGCAGGGAACTCGGCACCGTTGTCGGTGTAGTTCGCGAGCGCGTACGCCGGTTCCCAGCTCTCGATCACGAGCGGCAGTTCGAGCACCGGCGGGAGATCGTCGGCGCCGTCGATCGCCTCGCCACGGAGCGCACGCTCCTGGGCGACGAACGCGGCGCGAGGGCCGCGATCGAGCACGGGTTCGAGGTCGGCCCACGTGTGGTGCTGGGCGGCCACCTCGGTGAGGGGGCCGATCGTGAACCGACCGGACAGGCCGTCGGTCTCGTCGAGCACGGCCGCCACGAACTCGGGCGGTGCGAGCAGCGCCAGCCGGTACTCGGCGAGCGTGGCCGCCGGCCACAGCTGTCGGCCGGTGTCGACGGCGTGGCGGGACCGGTCGCGCAGGCGCAGTAGACCGTCCCAGTCACGGCCCGAGCAGCGGTCGTCGATCATCCTCACCAGGCCGTCGAGGTCGCCACGGTGGATCAGCTCGTCGAGCCGATCGTCGGCGCTCATTCGGGTCGACCTACACCAACGGCCAGGGATAGCGGCGGCCGGACGGGTCGGTCGGGAACGCCCGCTCCTTCACACACCACGCGGCACGCCCCTGGATCGCCTCGACCTCGGCGTCGTTCAACAGTGCGGCGATGTCGAGCGGGACCCGGGCACACAGTTCGGCCACCGGTGCCAGCAGGTCGTCGGCGATCGGCTCGCCGCCGAACTCCCAGATCACGGTGCGCAGCTTGAACTCCGGCGCGAAGCAGAGCCCCTGGTCGATGCCCCACACGCTGCCCGGTGCGTCGTCGGCACCAGGGACGAGCAGCACGTGACCGCTCTTGCGGTCGGTGTTGTTGGCGACGACGTCGAGCAGCGCCATCGCCCGCAGCCGGTCGTGCAGCTCGGGGTGGGACTCGTAGATCGTGAAGTAGTGCTGGCGGTGATCGGCGGTGACGAACCACTGCACCGACCCCTCGCCGATCGGGCCGTCGCGCAGCACCGTGGGCGGCACCACGTGCAGCCCGAGCGCCTCGCTCAGCCGGTAGGCCGCGACCTCGCGGCGGTGCAGGCCGGGTTCGAAGTCCCACAGTGGCCGCTCACCGCGCATCGGCTTGTAGATCGCCGGGTGTGACCGGCCGCGGTGTTCGACGTGGACGAGGAACGTCGCGTTGCTGCTGTAGGGCATCCGGCCCTCGACGGTGATCTCGCCGCGGAGCAGATGCTCGACCGGATCCTCCACCTCGTCGACGCGCAGCTCGACCGTCGTGCCGCCCTGCTCGCCGTCCTCGTCCTCGTCTTCGTCCTCGAACTCGAACTCGTCGGCTTCGTCGAACTCGTCCTCGACGATCCCGTCGTCGGGCCAGGAGCTCACGGCTCAGTTCATCCTCGGGCAGTCGTGGCCGTCGGGGTCGATCGGGTTGCCGCACCACCGGCACGTCGGGCGGCCGGCCTCGATCACGTCGTCGGCCCGATCGCAGAACGCGGCGGCCTGGCCCCGGTTGACGTACAGCCGCACGTGGCCACGGTCGGGATCCTCGACGAGCTCGCCCTCCTCGTCGACCTCACCGACCTCCTCCAACTGGATCAGCAGTCGGTCGCTCCCGCGGTCGTAGCCGAGCCCGATCGGGCCGAGCACGAACGCGGCGTCGATCGGCTCGACCAGTTCCAACGCGCTCGGCATCGGCTTGTCGTCCGGCGGCGGGAGGTCGCTGAGCACGCGGCGCAGGTACTGGACGATCGCTGCGGCCTGCTGCTTCTCGCACTTGAGCGTGACACGTTGCCCATCGGCACGGGCCTGCAGGTAGAAGACCCGCTCGCCGGGGCGTCCCTGGGTGCCGAGCGTGAACGCATCGACGTCGTCGAACTCGAGGAACACACCCATGATCAGCTCGGCTGGAGGTCGGTCAGGGGCCGGCCGGTCGAGTTGACCGCGAGGACGACGGGCCCGCCGGCACCCCACGCGATCGCGGTGACCGAGGCGGGGCTGATGACGATGCGCTGGAAGAGGTCGATGTGCGTACCGAGGGCGTGGGCGACGGCCGCCTTGATCGTGTCGGCGTGCGACACGCACACGACGGTGCCGCCTGGGTGTGCCTGGCGGAGCCGGTCGAGGGTCGACACCATGCGGGTCTGCATCTCGGTGAAGCTCTCGCCGCCGGGGAAGCGGAACGTCGAGGGCGCCCGCTGCACGGTCTGCCACTCGGGCAGCTTCATCAAGTCCTTCAGCTCCCGTCCGGTCCACTCGCCGAAGTCACACTCGAACAGTCCGCGGTCGACAACCGTGCGCAGGTCGCGAGCCTTGGCGATCGGTGCCGCGGTCTCCTTCGCCCGCTCCAGCGGCGAGCTGTAGATCGCATCGACCCGCTTCAGCGCGCCGATGCGCTCCGCCGCGATCTCGGCCTGCGCCCGGCCCTCGTCGGCGAGGTGCAGGCCCTTGGCTCGGCCGGGGAGGACCTTGCCGGTCGTGGGGGTCTGCCCGTGGCGCACGAGCAGCATCGTGGTCATCGCCGGATGGGTCGCTGAAGACTTCGCTCGACTCGACGCTCCGCGCCGGCCGGCGCGCTTCGTGCCGGCGGTCTTCGTGCTGGTGGACGACGGTTTCGTGGTGGCCATGGGGTGGCCCCAACCTACTGTCGGGTTCCGTGACTCCCCTCGCGCGACTGGAAGCCGACGTCGTCGACTGCCGTGCGTGCCCGCGTCTCGTCGCCTGGCGCGAGCAGGTGGCGGCCGAGAAGCGGGCGTCGTTCCGCGACGAGACCTATTGGGGCCGGCCGGTGCCCGGCTTCGGCGATCCCGCGGCACACATCGTCGTGGTCGGCCTCGCGCCCGCTGCGCACGGTGCGAATCGGACCGGTCGGGTCTTCACCGGTGATCGCAGCGGTGACTGGTTGTTCCGGGCGATGTTCCGTGCCGGCCTGGCGAACCAGCCCACCTCGGTCTCGATCGACGACGGGCTGCGGCTCACCGACGCGTGGGTCACCGCGACGGTGAAGTGCGCACCCCCGGACAACAAACCGCTGCCGTCCGAGCGCGACAACTGCGCCCCGTTCCTACAGCGCGAGCTCGACGCCTTGACGAACACGTCGGTGATCGTTTGCCTCGGAGCGTTCGGCTACGAGGCGATCACTCGCCACTTCGGGATCCGCCCGCGACCGAAGTTCGGCCACGGCGTCGAGATCGACGTCACGGCCTGGGTCGGCCGCCCGACCACCGTGCTGTGCTCGTTCCACCCGAGCCAGCAGAACACGTTCACGAAACGTCTCACCGAACCGATGCTCGACGCCATCTTCACCCGCGCCGCCGCACTCGCGGCCCACGCCTGATAGTGCGCTGAGCGACACCACGCCATCTCGTCGTGGTGGTTTCGCTCATCGCCTCGGGTCAGCGCAGCGCGGCGATCAGGGCTTCGGCGGCGACGGCATGTGCGACGCGGGCATCGGAGAGCAGGTCGGGAAGCGAGAAGAAGCTGTGGATCTGGCCCGGGAAGTGGACGTGCGAAGTGGTCACGCCGGCGTCGATCAGCCGTTGTGCGTAGGCGATCCCTTCGTCGCGCAGTGGGTCGAACCCAGCGGTGATGACGAGCGCCGGCGGGGCGGCAGCGAGGCACTCGTCGGTCGCCAGGAGCGGCGACACGCGCGGATCGTCGACGCTGCCCGCATCGCCGAGCAGGTACTGGTCGACGAACCACCGCATCCCCGACGCCGTCAACATGAACCCCTCGGCGTTCTCGACGTACGACGGTGTGTTCGCCCGCGCGTCGGTCACCGGATACACGAGCAGCTGGAAGCGGATCGGCGCCGGCGGTGACTGGCACACGACAGCGGCCAGGTTGCCGCCGGCGGAGTCGCCACCGACGGCGAGGCGGCCGGGGTCGACGCCGAGCTCGTCGGCGTGTTCGTGGGCCCAGGCCGTGGCGGCCATGCAGTCGTCGAGGCCCGCCGGGAACGGAGCTTCCGGCGCCAGCCGGTAGTCGACGCTGAGCACGGTGTGTCCCGTGCGGTTGGTGAGTGTGCGGCAGACGTTGTCGTGCGTGTCGAGGTCACCGAGGACCCAACCGCCACCGTGGAACCACACCAGGAGCCCCGGCCGGGTCGTGTCGGGAACGGCGCGGTACAGGCGGGCCGGGACCCCGCCGGCGTCGAGATCACGGATCTCGAAGCAGTCCTCGGTCGGCGGACGCAGCAGTGCCCGACGGGCCACACGAGCTTCGACGGCACCCTGTTGCGCGGTCGTCGGTCCGCCGATCTGCTCGAGGAGCGCCAGCAACGAGGCGGCTTCGCGGTGCAGGGGCATCGGGGAATCCTGCCACTATCGTGTCGGCGCTGTGAAGACGTCTCCCGGTCGCCCCATGCTCCGCGCGGTCGCGCTGGTGCTCGCCGCAACGTTCGGCGTCGCCGCCTGCAGCTCGCAGCCGAGCGCGCACCGGGTCGCCGAAGACCTCATCAAGACGTTGGCCACAACCGACGAGGAACGCGACTGCATGCTCGCCAAGCTGAACGCGTACGGCTCCGACGAGCTCGAAGACATCGGTAAGGATGCCGATTCGGGCGACGTGGCGGCCAAGGCCGAAGCCCAGGCCGAGCTCGACGCGTTCCAAGTCGAGCTCGAATCCTGCCGTCACTGATTTGCCCGGCCTCACGGGGAACTCCCTCGCGACGATCGAGGTCGGCCGAGCGTCCGCTGTATTCCCCAGGGCGGTCGCTGGCGCTTCCCTCGGCGGCGTGCCTCGCGGGTATCAGTGCGCGGCTGCGGCTTTCTTCTTGGGGGGTGGAACTCCTACCGCCGGTGCACTGTCGGCGAATTCGGGCCAGCGGCGGCGGCTGACGATCGACAGCAGGCGCAGGAGGCGCATCGCCGTCTCGTCGGTCTGGGCGGGGCGGGCGATGATCGAGCCGTCGGCGATCATCCGGTTGATGACCTCCTCGCCGAGCTCGGTGCGCACGATCGTGAGGGTCCAGTCGTTGTCCTCGCCGATGCCGCCGGTGGCGACGTCGGAGTGCTCGGCGGCGAAGTCGGGGCAGCTCTTGCATCCCTGGCGGGTCCAGCCGTGGCATTCCTTCAGGTCGATCTCGTGGTACGAGCCGTCCTTCATCCAGATCTGGAAGACGC
>CAZYWK010000138.1:0-5763 GCA_964651825.1 uncultured Ilumatobacteraceae bacterium
CGCGCAGAAGAAGGACTGCGAGTGCTGCCGCCCACAAGCACCACCGTCGATGGTGCAGCCGCCACACGTAGGCCTGCAAGGTCGACGCCACCGCACGCGGCGGCCGCGCGCCCCACAGCACGTCGACGAGCCGATCGAACGAGAGCGGCTGGCCGGGGAGCACCAACAACGCCGAGAGCAGGGTCCGCGGAAGAGCACCACCGAGGTCGAGTTCGCGGCCACCGTCGTCGAGCACCCGGACAGGGCCGAGCACCTGGAACCGCAGGGTCCTGTTCGTGGTCGAAGCGTCCATCACAGCGTCGGAGCGTCAGGCGCTCCGTGTCGAAGATAGCCAGCCGAAGACTCGGGCGAGCGGCCCGGCGTCGACCGAGGACGGTCTCGGTATCAACTAGGTAAAGTTGACAAAGTAAGTCATCATTCGAGATCGGAAACAATTCATGAGCGTCGTCCTGCACTGGTTCCTGCCTACTTCGGGCGACAGTCGCACCGTGGTTCCCTTCGGTCCCGACGGCCATCATCGACCGCCGACGCTCGAGTACCTCGCCCAGGTCGCGCGGGCCGCCGACGATCTCGGCTACACCGGTGTGCTCACCCCGACCGGCACGTGGTGCGAGGACTCGTGGCTCGTGACCGCGGCGCTGCTCCGTGAGACGGCACGGCTCAAGTTCCTCGTCGCCTTTCGGCCGAACTCGATCTCGCCGACCCTCGCCGCGCAGAAGGCGGCGACGTATCAGCGAATCTCGGGCGGGCGGCTCCTCTTGAACATCGTCACGGGCGGTGACGACAGCGAGCAGCGACGGTTCGGCGACTGGCTCGATCACGACGAGCGGTACGACCGCACCGACGAGTTCCTCTCGGTGCTGCGCGGTGCGTTGAGCGGCCAGCCGTACGACTTCGAAGGGCGGTACTTCCACGTTGCGGGCGCGACCGTGAACCAGGTCCCCGAACCGCGTCCGCAGCTGTACTTCGGTGGGGCGTCGGAGGCGGCGGAGCTCGTCGCCGCCAAGCACGTCGACGTCTACCTCGCATGGGGAGAGCCGCCGGCGATGGTGGCGCCGCGCCTCGCGCGGATGCGCGAGCTCGCCGCCGAGAACGGCCGCACGCTGCGTTTCGGCATCCGGCTGCACGTCATCAGCCGCGATCGCGCCGCCGACGCGTGGGCCGAGGCGAACCGGTTCCTCGATGCGATCGATCCGACGGTGATCACGGCCGCCCAGGCCGCACTCGCCAAGAGTGGCTCGGTCGGCCAACAGCGGATGGTCTCACTGCACGGGGGTTCCCGTGACGATCTCGTGGTCGCACCGAACCTGTGGGCGGGCATCGGCCTGGTTCGAGGCGGTGCCGGCACCGCGCTCGTCGGGAGCCACCAGGAGGTCGCCGACCGCATCGAGGAGTACCACGAGCTCGGCTTCGACGAGTTCATCCTGTCTGGTCACCCGCACCTTGAAGAGGCGTACTGGTTCGGTGAGGGCGTGATGCCGATTCTTCGTGGCCGCGGCCTGTTGGCCGAGTCCGATCGCGCTCCGAGATCAGCGCTCGTTCTGCGTGGCGCGGCCACTAACGCCCGCTGAAGCTCACGTGCGGATGGCGGGACTCGAACCCGCGACCGGCGGTGTTGGAGACCGCTGCTCTGCCGCTGAGCTACATCCACTTGCGGGTGCCCGACGCTGGCACGGATGGGCTGCGTCAGGCGAACTGGTGGTGCGCAACCGAGCCGCGCCACAGACGCCACCCGAGCACGCGCAACGAACCGACGGTCGGCATCGAGGCCGAGCCGCGACTGTTCGACCCGGTCAACTGAACCCAGAACGTCGATCCTTCGGAGGCGCGGCGCCGCTCGACAGCAGATGCGGTTGCCATGATCTTGATAAGTTCGGTTGAGTAGTCATCAGCCATATCAACTTTGGAAGTTGATATGTTGCATTGGCTCAGCAAGTTGCTGATCAACTTCCGGAGGGACGCAATGGCGAAGGGGCGACCGAGTCGGCAGACCGTGTACGCCCGCCTGGAACTGGCGATCGCCGAGGTGCGCGATCGGCTCGGGGGGCTCCCATCGCCGAAGGAGTCGGAGACCATCTGGACCGACATCTGGCACCTCGAAGCGCACCACTCGACAGCCATCGAAGGCAACACCCTCGTGCTGCGCGAAGTCGAGACGCTGCTCGACCAGGGCCGCGCCGTCGGGGCAAAGCCACTCAGGGAGTACATGGAGGTGACGGGATACGCCGAGGCCGCTCGATGGGTCTACGAGCAAGCACTCGAGCCAGACGACTGGAGCACCGGAGGACTGATCAGCGTCAACGAAGTGCGACGGATCCACTCGCTCGCGATGACACCCGTCTGGGGAGTCGCACCCCACGAACACGCAACCGATGCTGAATCACCCGGCAGCTTCCGCGAGCACGACATCGCCCCGTTCGCCGAGGGAATGAGTCCACCGCCCTGGCCCGACGTCCCTGCCCAGCTCCACGACTGGGTCGCCGACGTCGTTGCGTTCGGCGCCGGGCTCGACAACGCGCCGCCCGCTTCGCCGCTACCCGAGGAACTCGCCAGGATCCACAACTCATTCGAACGCATCCACCCGTTCCTCGACGGCAACGGCCGCACCGGCCGACTCGCCCTGAACCTGATCCTCGTTCGCCTGGGCTACCCCCCGGTGATCGTTTTCAAGCGGCAACGCGGCGACTACGTCCGAGCGATGCAGCGAGCCGACGACGGCGACTACGGCCCGCTTGGCGAGCTCATCGCCCGCGCGATGTTCGACAACCTCAACCGGTTCATCGTCCCGAACCTCGCCGGCCCTGCTCGGCTGGTGCCACTCGCCGCGCTTGTCGACCAGGACCACAGCGTGGCCGCGCTGCGCCAAGCAGCACAGCGCGGTCGGCTCGGCGCGGTCCAGGGCACCGACGGTATCTGGCGCAGCTCGCGCAAAGCCGTCGAGACCTACGACGCCACGAAGTACAAGCGCCGCCCACCATCGGGCTGATTCAGCGGCGCGGGCGGGATTCCGCCGAGCGAGCGCGAAAGGGGTGCTGGCCGGCAACTTCCGTCTCCCATTGACCCATTGACCCGCGCCGGGGTGAGTCGGTTGGTGGGAAGTGGTCGTTCCCAGGGCAGTAACGCAGCGCCCAACTCCTACAACTGGAGGCACCTGAATCTGACAATTGGAGGGTCGCGCCACCTGAACTGAGCGGGACAGTGTCGTGGCGACGGGTGATACTTCTGCGATGGAGCAGGCGCTCGAAGAGGAGTTGGTGGCGTGGTTCAAGACGCTGCCGCGCGGTGCACTCGTCGAGTGGACGAACGACAGCGGCAACCTTGTGCCCGGCGTTCACGGCGGGTCGAACCCGCGGCCGGCGGTGTTGGAGACCGCTGCTCTGCCGCTGAGCTACATCCACTTGCGGGTGCCCGACGCGCTGCGTCAGGTGAACTGGTGGTGCGCGACCGAGTCGCGCCACGTATGCCACGCGAGCGCGCCGAACGAGCCGACGGTCGGCGTCAGCGTGATGCGGGTGGCTGCGGTGGAGGGCTTCATAGGTGGCGTCGCCAACCGTACGCTCGGGTGACTCCCGGCGACGCAGGAGTTTCTGGTGAGGTCACTGCCGCATCTCTGGCGACGGCTCGTCGGGGAGCGGCCCAAGCTCTATCGCACGAGGGACTTGATTCGGGGCCAGACGATTCCGGCGGCTTCCCGGTAGGTCGGCCAGGTCGGTCTCGCGGAGCCGCTGGGCGAGCGCCCGGAGCTTCTCGGCGGCCATCTCCTCCACCTGCATGGTGAGGATCTCGAACGGCTCGTAGAACGGGTGACCGACGTCGACCGCCACGGGGGTGCCGAGGACTGCCTCGCTGATCGCCGCGGCCACGTCGTCGGCTTCGAGCTTGTGGGCGGGCGGGGCGTGACGTGTGGCGTCGACGTCCTTGCTGAAGCGCAGGTGGCCGTGCGCGTGCGGCAACACGAACCCACCCTTGAAGACGAGCTGACCGGGGAACGCTGCAGACAGTTCGCCGGCGAGCGTGACGAGTGCGAAGTCGCGCACGGCAAACGCCATGCCACCCGGCATCGCTTCGAGCATGTCGCGGAGTTCGTACACACCTTCCCAACGACCACTCGTGGCGGTCAGGGACGTCGTAGCGGAGCACGCGGGTCAGGGCTGCACGCGGGCGATGTCGAACATCGACCGCACGGTGTCGTTGAGATCGGCGAACCGCTGCTGTTGGGCGAGGTCGAGCAAGGACAGCCCGCCGAGCATCTCGCTGGGTCGCCGTACCGCAGCCGGGATGCGGTCCACCTTGAGCCGGTCGAGCAGCATCTGCGTTGTCTCGTCGAGCAGCGTGACCGCAACCAGGCGGTCGGCCGGCATCGCCGTCGACCACTTGGCGTACGCCTGCCGGGATACACCGAACATCGCCGCGGCCTGGCTGGCCGACACCTGCCACACGCGCTCGAAGCGCCGGAGCGGTTCGGACCGGAGCCCGCGTTCGATCCGCTGAGCGACGTCGCGCGCCGTGTCGGGAGTGCTGAGGAGTTCGTCCACCAAGCGGTCGATGTCATCGCGGGCGAGTTCGGCGGTCATGCTCTCACCGTACTCGCAACCAAACCGCAACCGCAACCATTTGTCAACCTGACGGGTCAACTCTCCACAGCGGGATCGTGGCAGTCCAGGGCCGTGCGTCCTGATCCTCAGTTCGTCGTTCCCCGTCAGGCATGAGGAACACCGCCGTCGCAACCACAAGACCGAAGCCTCGGGCAACTCCTGATTTGGCTGCGCCCACGACCGTCGACCAACCGGGTGCGGAACCTGCTCCGCTGTTGGTCCGGGTTGCTGACGCGGCCCGGATGCTGGCGATCGGGCGCAGCGCCCTGTGCGAGCTGATCTGGCAGGGCGAGATCACGCCGATTCGGATTGGCCGCTCGGTCAGGTTCACGCTCACCGAGCTGGAACGGTTCGTGACGGCCCGCGCCGAGCAGGCGCAGGAGATCGCCTCGGAGTCGATACCTGATGACCGCATCCGACCAGAGCTGCTGCTGTGGCTGCAGCCCGCACCGGGCGACCTCGACCCGCTGATCCTCGATCCCGGTGGAGTGTTCGACGCCGGCGCGGAGGCGCTCGGCAGGCTCAGGCTGGCGATGCACAACACTCCACCGGTGGTCGCCTACGCGCCCGGTCGACGGTGGGAGCACGTCAACGATCCCGTCGGCGAGCGCCTCGATCACACTGACGACGGTTCGCACAACGCCGCTCGACAAGCCGACGTCATCGAGGTCGCCCGCGACGAGCACGCTGAGTAGCAGCGCCGTGGTCTCGTTCAGCCGCCGACCCGACTGAAGCGCGCCGTGATGGTGTGGCCTTCCTGGACGGTGGTCACCTCGAGTGTCGTCGGCGAGCAGCGGTAGGTGCCGTCCGCGCCGAGTGCCTCGGAGGGAAACGTCTGGTTGCCGCCCGGCAGCGGGCCGAAGGCCGACTCGATGCTGACGTTGATCTCTCCGCCGGTGGTGTGCACGCGCAGTGCTCCCTGGGTGGGGTCGGCGCCGTGGTCGATCTCCCAGGTGCCGGTCTCGACGCCGTCGAGGATGACGTGGATCGTGCCGTCGGGGGCCGAGAACGACCACGTCCACTCCTCGCGTCGGTCCTCGGTGGTGCCGTCGGCGAACGCGCTGACGAGGTAACGGCCCGAGACGTGGACGATCGCCGCGCCCGGCGCACCTGCGTGGAGTTCGGCGTCCTCTCACTACACGACGCCGTGCGCTACGGCCGCGCCGAC
>CAZYWK010000139.1:0-5655 GCA_964651825.1 uncultured Ilumatobacteraceae bacterium
GGCAGCCGGGCACGTAGATGTCGACGGGGATGATCTGGTCGACGCCCTTGGTGACCGAGTAGCTGTCCCAGTAGGGGCCGCCGCAGTTGGCGCACGATCCCATCGAGATGGCGTACTTCGGCTCGGGCATCTGCTCCCAGAGGCGACGCACGGCCGGAGCCATCTTGTCGGTCACCGTGCCCGACACGCAGACGAAGTCGGCCTGGCGCGGGCTCGCCGGGAGCGGGATGACGCCGAGGCGCATCACGTCGTAGCGGGGCGACGCGAACGCCGCGCCCATCTCGATCGCGCAGCAGGCGAGACCCCACTGATACACCCACAGCGAGTACGAACGGCTCATGTTGAGCAGCTTGGTGAGCGGGGCCGGCATGCGGCCCTTGGCGACTAGACCCATCGGAGCAGTCCTCGTTTCCAGGCGTACACCAGACCGTCGAGCAGCAGCACGATGAAGATCACCATCACCACCAACCCGAACGTGCCGTAGCGCTCGATCGACTCGGCCCAGGGGAAGAGGAACACGGCTTCGACGTCGAAGATGACGAAGAGCAGGGCGAACACGTAGTAGCGGATCTGGCTCTGCGACCACCCGATGCCGACGGGATCGACGCCCGATTCGTACGCGATCGACTTGTCGTAGTTCGGGTTCGACGGCCGGATGAGCGCGGCGATGCCCAGCAACAAGCCACCGATCAGGAGAGCGGCGACGCCGAACCAGACGACGGTCAGGTAGTCACGGAGGAACTGCGACATCGGGGCCCGAAGATACCAGGGCCCAGGAAATCCGACCCAAATGGGGGTCGGATCCCGGGCCCGAGGCCGATCACGTCATTCGACGGAGTCGGAGGGTGCCGACGGATCGCCGATCACCATCCACACAGCACCCGCGACGGCCGCCCCGATCACCGGGAAGACGATGAACGCCCACACCTGGCCGAGTGCCCAGTCGCCCTGGAACACGGCGGTGGCGATCGAGCGTGCCGGGTTGACCGAGGTGTTCGAGACGGGGATCGAAATCATGTGCACGAGGGCGAGCCCGAAACCGGCGGCGATCGGCCCGAACCCCTTCGGAACACCGGATTCGTCGGTGGTGCCGAGCACGATCAGCACGAAGATCGCCGTCACCACGATCTCGATGATCGCGACCGACAGCAGGTCGAAGCCACCGGGCGAGTGCACGCCGTAGCCGTTGGACGCGAAGCCGGCATCCTGCGCCGCGGAGAGGTAGCCGCTCGTGCCGCTCAGGATCAGCGCGAGGAGCCCGGCGCCGATGATGCCGCCCACCACCTGGGCGATGAGGTACGGCGCGGCCTTCGCCGGTTCCAGCTTCTTCGTGACGAGCATCCCGACGGTGACGGCGGGGTTGATGTGGCAGCCGGAGATCCGGCCGATCAGGTACGCCATGGTCATCAGGCTCAGCCCGAAGGCGAGGGCGACGCCGAGGATCCCGACGCTCAGCCCTTGGTTGAAGCCGCCGGTGGCGAAGATCGCGGTGCCCGGTCCGCCGATGACCAGGACCGCGGTCCCGATCCCTTCGGCGAGCACGATTCGAGTGGTGCTGTTCATCTGACCTCTTTCCTACTGGACGTGTTTCCTACTGGACGTGCCAGCCGGTTGTTTGCCCCCTGGTGAACGGTATTGCACGCGCCGGCTGCGACCGGGGACCATCGTGGTCGGTACGGTCGCGCGCATGAGCCCCGGGCCCGAACTGCAACTGCTCGTCGACGGCGTCGACTTCGGCGAAGGCCCTCGGTGGCACGACGGCCGGCTCTGGTACTCCGACTTCCACCAACGCGCGATCTACTCGGTGGCGCTCGACGGCGAACGCACCGTCGAGTTCGGCGATCTCGACGACCGGCCGTCCGGGCTCGGCTGGATGCCCGATGGCTCGTTGCTGGCGGTGGCGATGACGAGCCGCCGGGTGTGGCGTCAGGCAGGCGGTTCGCTGGTGGAGCATGCCGACCTGGCCGGGCTGGCGACCGGCCACTGCAACGACATGGTCGTCGACGGCGCCGGCAACGCCTACGTGGGGAACTTCGGCTTCGACTTCGAGGGCGGCGGCAAGTTCGCGACCGCGGAGGTCGTCCTGGTCCGGCCTGACGGATCGGTCGAGGTGGCCGCGACCGAGATGGCGTTCCCGAACGGTTCGGTCATCACCGCCGACGGCTCGACGCTGATCGTCGGCGAATCGTTCGGGGCCGACTACGTCGCGTTCGACATCGGCGACGATGCGACGCTGTCGAACCGGCGGGTGTGGGCGTCGGTGCCCGGCATGGCCCCCGACGGGTGCGCGCTCGATGCCGATGGCGCGATCTGGTTCTCCGACGCGCTCGGATCACAGGTGGTGCGCGTGCTCGAGGGCGGCGAGATCACCCACCGGATCCCGACTCCGATGCCCACGTACGCCTGCGCGCTCGGCGGGGCTGACGAATCCACCCTGTTCGTGCTGTGCGCGCCTGCCACCCATCCCGACGAGGTTGCCGGCAAGGGGCTCGGCGCGATCTTCAGCGTCGATCTGGCCGAGCTGGGCTGAGCAGCTCGCGCCCCATCCAGTAGGGCACGATCTGGCCGACCGCGATCACCAACGCGATGATCACGAGGAACAGCCTGCTCATCGCGAGCTGCGTGCCGATCTCGCCGAGCGTGGTCTGCGCGAGGGCGAGCGCGTCGGCGGTCGACACCCGGGCCTGGTCGATCACGCCGGTGGTGCCGCTCACCGCGACCTGAACGTCGGCGATCCCGTCGGCGAGCGCGTCGAGCTGTGCCTCGAGGTCGTCGCCGCTGGTCGAGAACGTGGCGAGCGAGTCCGAGACGCCGCGCAGCGAATCGGCGAGCGGGCTGATGTCGGCGCGCAGGCCGCCGACCGCCTCGCCGAGCTCCACGTCCGGGTCGTAGGTGGGCGCCAGCGGGATCCTCGAGAGCTGCGACAGGGTGGTGTCGATCGTGGTGGCGATGCTCTCGATCGAGGCGAGGCCGTCGTCGATCCGATCGAGCGTCGCGGGAACCGACCCGGCGAGGTCGGACACCGAGCCCGCGACCGACGTGGTGGCGTCGATGCCCGCACCGACCGCGAGGATCGTCCCGTTCAGTGCCTCCAGGGTCCCGTCGACCGATTGGACGATGTCGTCGGCGACGACGAGCGACGCGTCCGCGGCGTTCAGCGACTCCTCGGCCAGCTCCAGGCCTTGCTTGTTGGCCTCGGAGAGCTCCCCGAGGAACCGCCAGCCGACCACCGCGCCGATCAGCGAAGCGGCGACCCCGATGTAGGCGATGGCGACCATGATCCGCCCGGCCGATCGCTTCGTGAGGCCCAGGTGCCGCGGCTCGTCGCTCATCGTTCCCACCAACCATCGACCGTACCCGAATCCACGTTTGCGTCGGGATCCGGTCACACCTGTCGGTGCCGGATCCCGACGCAAACGCCGAGTGGACCCGTCAGCCGGAGCCGTCGAGGATGGGGGCGAGGTGCTGTTCGGCTTCCTCGATCGTCCAGCCCTTGCGGGCGGCGTACGACTCGAGCTGATCGCGGCGGATCTTGCCGACGCCGAAGTACTTCGAGTCGGGATGGGCGAGGAACAGGCCCGACACCGACGAGCCGGGCAGCATCGAGAACGACTCGGTGAGCACCACTCCCGCCGTGTTCGGCGCGTCGAGCAGCTCGAACAGGGTGATCTTCTCGGTGTGGTCGGGCTGGGCCGGATAGCCGGGGGCCGGGCGGATGCCCTGGAACGACTCGCCGACGAGCTCGTCGGTGGTGAGCTGCTCGTCGGATGCGTAGGCCCACAGCTCGGTGCGCACGCGCTCGTGGATGCGTTCGGCGAACGCCTCTGCCAGGCGGTCGGCGAGCGCCTTCAGCAGGATCGAGGAGTAGTCGTCGTTCTGCCGTTCGAACTCCTCGGCGAGCGCCGTCTCCTCCGGGCCGACCGTGACCACGAAACCGCCGACGTGGTCGGCGACACCGGAGCCGACCGGGGCGACGAAGTCGGAGATGCTGTAGTTGGGTCGCCCGCCGGTGCGGGCCGCCTGCTGGCGGATGCCGTGGAAGCGGCCCAGTTCGCCGGTTCGCGTGTCGTCGGCATACACGATGATGTCGTCGACCGACTCGCCCGCGCCGGCGTTGGCGGGCCAGATGCCGACGACGGCCCGCGGGTGGAACCAGTGGTCGGCGACGATCTTGTCGAGCATCGCCAGCGCGTCGTCGTAGAGCGGTCGCGCGGCCTCGGCGAACTCCGGATCGGTGAGCACCTCGGGGAACCGCGACCGGATGCCCCAGGTGCGGAAGAACGGCGTCCAGTCGATGTACGGCACGAGCTCGGCGACGTCGTAGTCGTCGAACACCTGCAGCCCGGTGAACGCCGGTGCGACCACGGTCGTCGCGTCGAAGGTCGGCTGGAAGCGGTTGGCTCTCGCCTGGTCGATCGAGACCCGCTCGCGCTCGACCGTGGCGCGGGCGTGCGACTCGACGACGCGGGCGTAGTCGACCTTCAGGTCGTCGAGGAAGCCCTCGCGCAGGTCGGACGACATCAGGCTGCCGATCACCCCGGACGCCCGGCTGGCATCGGCGACGTGCACGACCGGGCCGTGGTAGGCGGGGTCGATCTTGAGGCTGGTGTGCAGGCGGCTCGTGGTGGCGCCACCGATCAGCAGCGGCAGCTGGAAGCCGGAGCGCTCCATCTCACCGGCCACGCGCACCATCTCGTCGAGCGACGGCGTGATGAGGCCGGAGAGCCCGATCACGTCGACGTCGCGCTCGCGCGCGGTCTCGAGGATCGTCTGGGCGGGCACCATCACACCGAGGTCGATGATCTCGTAGTTCGAGCAGCCGAGCACGACGCCGACGATGTTCTTGCCGATGTCGTGCACGTCGCCCTTCACCGTGGCCAGCAGCACCTTGCCGGCCTTCGAGCCGGCGTCCTCGCCACCTTCGGCCTCGATGAACGGGGTGAGGTAGGCGACGGCCTGCTTCATGACGCGGGCCGACTTCACCACCTGGGGGAGGAACATCTTGCCGGCGCCGAACAGGTCGCCGACGGTGTTCATCCCCTTCATCAGCGAGCCCTCGATCACGTCGACGGCCCGCGACGCGGCCGCGCGAGCGGCCTCGACGTCGTCCTCGATGAACGTCGTGATGCCGTTGACCAGCGCGTGCTCGATGCGGGCGTCGACGGCCCACGAACGCCACTCCTGGGCGACCGGATCGGCAGCCTCGGCACCGGTGCCGGCGAACCGCGGCGCGGCTTCGAGCAGGCGTTCGGTCGCGTCGGGCCGGCGCGCCAGCACGACGTCCTCGCACAGCTCGCGCAGCTCGGGGTCGATCTGGTCGTACACCGCGAGCTGGCCGGCGTTGACGATGCCGAGACGCATGCCGGCCTCGATCGTGCGCAGCAGGAACACCGAGTGCATCGCTTCGCGGACGGGCTCGTTGCCGCGGAAGGAGAACGACAGGTTCGACACGCCGCCGGAGATGTTGACGTGCGGCAGTTCGTCGGTGATCAGCTTGGTGGCCTCGATGAAGTCGAGGCCGTAGCGGTCGTGCTCTTCCATGCCGGTGGCGATGGCGAAGATGTTGGGGTCGATGATGATGTCGTCGGCCGGGAAGCCGACCTCGTCGACGAGCAGGTGGTAGGCGCGCCGCGCGATCTCCACCTTGCGCTCGAC
>CAZYWK010000140.1:0-5618 GCA_964651825.1 uncultured Ilumatobacteraceae bacterium
GCTACGAGCGTCTTGACGCCGTCCTCGCCGAGCTGCGCGGCGACGAGCTCCCCGACCAGCAACATCCCTATCCATCCCTACAAGAAGGAGCAGCGTCATGAGCGCGACCAGCAACCGCTACCAGGTCTCGATCGAGGCCGATCCCACCCTTCCGATCATCCGGATGACCCGCGACTTCGACGCCACGCCGGCGCAGTTGATGCGGGCCCACACCGACCCCGAGCTGTTCGTCCGGTGGGTCGGCCCGAACGGGATGGACACCACGATCATCGACTGGGACGCCACCACCGGCGGCCGCTGGCGCTACGTCGCCGGGCGCGACGGTGAGGAGTACGGCTTCCACGGCTGCTTCCATCAGGTCGGCGACGACCGCATCGTGCAGACCTTCACGTTCGACGGCATGCCCGACGACGTGGCACTCGAGACCCTCTGGTTCGAGGAGCTCGGCGAGGGTCGTACGCGCCTGCACGCCCAGTCGCTCGTCGACAGCTTCGAGGGCCGCGACCAGTGGCTCGCGAGCGGCATGGAGACCGGCGTCGAGGAGGGCTACGCCAAGCTCGACGCCCTCATCGCCGAGCTCAACTGAGCAGGCCTGCCGACAGAGCCCGCGGAACGAGCCCCGCGCGCCGAACGATCGGCTGCCAGGTCTTCGGTCCAGTAGCTTCGGGGTATGGCTGACGTCGGCGACCAAACGTTCGCCCGTCCCCGTGCCGCGGCGGTGTGAGCGAGCGCAGCGAGCCGCCGCGACGGGCCAGGCGCTGGTCCGGCCGGCTCCGGCGCTCGGCGCTCGGCGAGGGTCCGATCGTCCGTCTGGGCATTACCCACGGACTCGGTGCATCCGCCGACGCGTTCGTGTCGGTCAGCCTCGCGGGGTCGCTGTTCTTCAACATCAGCCCGGACGCATCTCGCGAGCAGGTCCTGCTGTATCTGCTCGTCACGATGATCCCGCTGGCTGTGCTGGCCCCACTCGTCGGCCCTGCCGTCGACCGGTTCCGCGGGACGCAGCGATTCGTCGCGGCCGGCCTGTTCGCGTTCCGAGCGCTCCTGTGCCTCGCGCTCGTGTCGACGTTGCTCGACCTCGCCTTCTATCCCATCGTGCTTGCTCTGCTCGTCGTCGCCAAGGCCTCCGGCATCGTGAAGCAGACGCTCGTGCAGAGCCTCGTCGACGACCCGGACGCGCTCGTCGCAGCCAACGCGCGTCTCTCGCGCTTCGCGAGCATCACCGCGGCGATCGCCGCGGTGGCCGCGGTGGCGTTGCTCCGCGAGACCGGCCCGGAATGGACGCTGCGGTCCGGCGCGGCGCTCTACGTCATCGCTGGCGCGGTGGCACTGACCATCCGGATTCGCCGATCGATGCCACCGCCCTCGGAGGATCTGCAGCTCGCCGAGTCGCTGACACCGTCGGTGGTCGTGAGCTCGATCGGCATGATCGCGATCCGCGCGGCGGTCGGATTCTTCGTCTTCACCATCGCGTTCTCGCTGCGTCGCGATAGCCAACCGGCGTACGTGTACGGGTTCGCTGTCGCGATCTACGCCGCCGGAGCCTTCCTCGGCCACACCGCGGCGACCCTGTTGCGGGGGCGCTTCCGCGAGGAGCAGATGATCGCGATGGCAATCGCCGCGCCGGCCATCTTCACCGCGGTCGGCATCCTCGGTGCGTCGACGCCGCTGTTGTTGGTGATCTCCGGGATGGTCGGCCTGTCGACCACCCTTGGCCGCAACGCGTTCGACGCGCTCGTCCAACGGCTCGCGCCCGAGACGATGCTCGGTCGCGCCGGGGCCCGCTACGAGACCGAGTTCCAGCTGGCCTGGGTGTTCGGTGGGGTGGTGGCGACGCCGATCTCGCTGCCGATCGAGGTCAGCATGACGGTGTTGACGGCGATCTACCTGCCCGGACTGTTGCTCTTCCTCCGCGCCACGCGCACGGTGCGGCTGCACGAGCACGATCAGACCGATCCCGCCACGGTGGCCGCGCAGCGGCTCGTGATGGGCCGGCGCGCGAGCGAGCTCGGCTCGTTCCGTCTCGCCGTCATCGATGCCTCGTCGGCGGTCGATCTGCTGGTGGGTGCGGAGATCGGGCCCACGAGCGCGGACTCGAGCGGGTTCGCGGAAGCCCGGGTGGTGCTCGAGTCATTGCGAGCGCGGGCCGCGGACCCGGCGGCGACGGTGGATCTGGACGAAGCGTCTCAGGCCCTGGAGATCGCCGCTCGGATCGTCAACCCGCCGTCACCGCCGTGACGGTTGCGCCGTCGTGTGAGGCCGCGATCGTGACGAGGTACGACCCGCTGTCGTCGATCGATCGGTACCGCTCGACAGCGATCTCCGTCGTTGCGCCGGTCGCCGAATCCTCGGTGGGGAGTGCGCCGACCAAGAGCAGTACCCCGTCGTTGTGTACCGACTGGTCGTCGGTCGTGTCGTCGAACGCTTCGCTCTTGTCGTCGGCGAACACGACCGTCGCGTCGCCGTCGGTGCTGGCGACCACCGCCGCCTGCACCCCGGCGGCGATCGTCTCACCGCTGACCGGCGCGATGTACACCACGGGTGGGGCGGCGGAATCGTCGGTCGTCGGTGGCGCGCCGCTCTGGACGGTCCACTCGACGAGCGCGGTCAGCACGGCGTCGGCGCTGAGCGTGTCGGTGGGGTCGTCGGCGTCATCGCTGCCGCACCCTGCCAAACCGATGGCCGCGCCGGCGACGACCAGCACGGCGATGGAGGCGCCGAGGGGCCGCAGTCTGCTGATCGACCGGATCGTCCCTCCCACGTCGTCACGTTAGCCGCCGGGTCGGGGCTTCGGCCCGCGTGCCGTCATCGAACTGTAATGTTCCGCTAGCCTCGCAGCCCGTGACGAGCGACGGGACCCTGCAGCGATCGGCGCGCCGTCTGGCGGCCGTCGTCGCCGTGGCGCTGACGTCGATCGCTCTTGTTCCGGGCACCTCGACGGCGCAGTCGAGCGCAGCCGAGCAGGCCGCTCGTGAGATCCAGGCGGCCCGCGATCGCGCCAACGCCGCCGCGCAGGCGATGTTCGATGCCGAGTCCGAGGTCGATCAGCTGGGCGTGGCCATCGTCGAAGCGGAGGCCGAACTGGCTGCTGTCGAAGCCGATGCCAGCACCATGCGGTCCGAACTCGAGGCCCAAGCGGTTCGGGCGTTCACGAACGCCGGTACGTCGACCTTCCCGCTCCTGATCGATCTCGACCACGCCAACGACGAGATCACCGCCGACCTGCTCGGTACGGTCGCCCGCGGGAGTGCCGCGGTGCAACTCGACGACTTCGATGCGCTGTCGAAGGAGGTCAACGAGAAGCGTGATGACCTCGAGCGTCAGCAGGGCGCGGCGAGCGCGGCACAGGAGCGATACGCACAGCTCAAGGTCGACGCCGAGGCCGAGGTCGTGCGCCTGGCCGAGGTCGAGAAGCAACGGTTGATCGATGAAGCGGTCCAGGCCGAGCTCGATCGTCAGCGGGCGGCCCGCGAGGCAGCGATCGCGGCACAGGCTGCAGCCGATGCCCAGGCAGCCAAGGCGGCCGCCGCCACCAGTGCCTCGTCGAGCGCGGCGGCGTCCAACGCCGCCGTGTCGAACGCGAGCCCCGCGCCAGCGAGCGGCTCCGCTGCGCCCGCACCCGCCGCTGCGGCCCAACCCCAACCGCAGTCACCGGCCCCGGCGCCCGAGCCCGAGCCCGTGGCGCCGCCGCCGTCGAATGCCGGCAGTGGAATCGTGTGTCCGATCAACGGTCCGCGCGCGTTCGCCGACACCTGGGGGTCGGGTCGCTCCGGCGGACGGAGCCACGAGGGCGTCGACATGATGTCGCCGGGAGGCACGCCGATCGTCGCGGTCGAGTCCGGCTCGGTGCAGTTCAAGACGACCCGGCTCGGCGGCAACTCGATCTGGCTCAACGGTGGCAGCGGGACCCGTTACTTCTACGCGCACCTCAGCGCCTGGGAGGGTTCGAGCCGGTCCGTCTCGCAGGGCGAAGTGATCGGGTACGTCGGTTCGACGGGCAACACCTCGGCGAACCATCTGCACTTCGAAGTGCACCCAGGCGGCGGTCGAGCGGTCAATCCGTACCCGTACGTCCGCGCCGTCTGCTGATCCCCGCCCGCTGACCGCCACCGTCGGTGGCAGCGATGGCGATGTACCGGCCTCCGTGCCGGACCAGTACATCGCTGCGCGCCCGCTGAGCGAATTGGATCGGTACCACTCTGCGTGATTGAAACCCACGCGCTGCGTGTTAGATTTCTGCAATTCCTCAACAGAGGATCAGGCGGGACTCAACAAACCGCGAACAGTGACTGCTGATCGGAGTGTGAAGTGGAGAACTTGACGATTGAGCGCAGGGTCGACGATCTCGACATCGTGCAAGCCGCGCCCTCCGCGAGCCGAGAGTGGGAGCGGCTCGAAGCGCGTGGCCGCGTCACTCGTCGCCACCGGCGGTTCGAGCTCCCGATCGCGATCGGCACGGCGGCCGTGTTCGCGCTGGCCGGCCTCGTCGTGTTCGATCGGGCCGAGTCGACACTCGTACCCGCGGCCGAACCAGCAGTCGACGCGGCCGATCTGCCGCTCGGCGCGATGTACCACGTGGTCGACCAGGTCAATGCCCGCGCGCTGTGGGAGGCCGGCTACACCGGCGCCGGCGTGAACGTGGCAGTCATCGACACGGGCGTCGCCCCGGTCGAGAGCCTCATGGGTGAGGGCAAGGTCGTCGCTGCCGTCGACTTCACGACCGACACCTCGGCACCGACCGATGCCTTCGTCGACGTCAACGGCCACGGCACGTTCATCGCCGGCATCATCGCCGGCCAGGAGCCGGGCGCCGATCCGGCGACCGCCGCCGAGCATCCGCAGTGGTTCCTCGGCGTCGCTCCTGACGCCGGCATCGTGTCGGTCAAGGTCGACGACGGCTTCGACGGCGCCGATCCGGCCGACGTGATCTCCGGCATCAACTGGGTCGTCGACCACGCCGACGAGCTCGACATCGGCGTCATCAACCTCTCCCTCAACAGCGGTATCGCCGGCGACTACCAGAGCGATCCGTTCGCCGCTGCGGTCGAGCGGGCGTGGGACGCCGGCATCGTCGTGGTGGCGGCGGCTGGTAACGATGGCGTCGAGTCCGGCGGGCTCGCTTCGCCCGCTCACGACCCGTACGTGATCGCGGTTGCGGGTGCCGACGTGGCCGATGACGGCATCACGGTGGCCGATTGGTCGAGCAGCGGTGATGGCGTGCGCAATCCTGATTTCGCAGCCCCTGGTGCTCACCTGAACAGCCTGCGTGCACCCGGCAGCGACGCCGACCTCAACCATCCCGAGGGCTACGTCGATGCCGAGACGTTCCGCGGCAGCGGCTCGTCGCACGGCAGTGCCGTTGCGGCCGGTGTCGCGGCGCTGCTCCTTCAGGCGCACCCCGACTGGTCGCCCGACCAGGTGAAGGCCGCCATGGCCGAGTCCGCCCAGCCCATCGCCGGCGCAACCGCCGAGCGGGCAGGTTCCGGCCTGGTCGACGCCGCCGCGGCCGCCGCCCTCGCCGCCCCGGCCAGCACACAGTCGTTCGCCCGTGCGACGGCCACTGTCGTGCCGGTGTCCCCCGGCATCAGCACCATCTGGAACGGTGCGTCCTGGGTTGG
>CAZYWK010000141.1:0-5565 GCA_964651825.1 uncultured Ilumatobacteraceae bacterium
GATGGCTGGCTCCCGCGGTGACGGCCTCGTCTGGGACGGTGACCATGAATGCGTACTGATCGGGCGGGTACGGCATGTGTGGCTTCGACGGATCGATGGCCGGCTGCGGCTCCGGGGTGGCGGGTCGTTGGTAGGCGGCGGGGGCCCGATAGCGGTCGAGCTCGTCTGCGTCGATGCCGGCCAGCGCCACGACCGCTGGGTCAATCCACGAGGACCCGTCGATCGGCTGTGCCGAGTAGGCCACTTCGAGGGCGAGCTGCTCGGGGCCGGCAAAGTAGAGCGACTTGCAGAACCCGTGGTCGATCGGCCCGAACACGACCACACCGTGGCTGCGGAGCCGGTCGCGCATGGTGAGCAGATCGTCCTCGCTGTCGACGTCGAATGCGACGTGCTGCATCGTGCCGGGAGCGCTGAGGCCCGAGCCGGTGCCGGCGTGAGTGAGCCCGACCGTCGACGGGATCGTCTCCACACCCGGAATCTGGCAGAACGCGACGTGGGTGGTGTCGTTCAGTCGTACGAACCCGTGCCATGCGCCGTCGACGCCGTGCATGTCGTAGAGCGCCACGAGCGGCAGCCCCAGCACCTGCGTGAAGAAGTCGATCTGCGCCTTGATGTCCTTGGTCATCACGGCGAGGTGATGAACACCGGTCGGATGCGTCATGGGGTCTCCTTGTGAACTGATGGCTGGTGGGATGCGGCCGTGAGGCGGCGGAGCTCGTTGCGCTGGATCTTCCCGGACACCGTCTTCGGGAGGGCGTCGACGAAGTGGACGATGCGCGGGTAGGGCCGTACACCCCGCCGTTCCACCTCGGCGGCGGCCGCAGATGCGATGTCGAGACCCCATCGGACAGCACCGATGTGCAGGAAGTCGTACGAGCCGGCCTGCTTCACGACGCGCCCGGCTCCGAAGCCAGCACCGCCCGGTCCACGAAGTCACGGACGACGGCGCAGTAGTCGGCGGTGTGGAACAGCATCAGCTGGTGCACGCCCTCGGGGTGCACGTACACCTCGGTCGGGCAGGGGAGGAACTGGGCCACCAGTTGGATGCGTTCGGGCGGTGACAGCGGGTCGTTCTCGCCCACCGTGAACAGGATGGGCTTGGTGTTCGCGCTCCAGTCCTTCGCCACCCGGTAGGTGAAGATGCTGGCGAACGACGCCAGGTCCATCTCCCAGGTGTTCAGCGGGTCGAGGTGCTTCTCCCTCGCCGCGCCGACGAACCCGTAGTCGATGTCGAAGTCGACGAGACGGTCGATCTTGAGCACCAGAGTGGTGCCGTACTCGCGGACGATCTCCTGTCCGGCCTCGGTGGTGAACGGGTGGGCGGGCCGTCCAGGGATGTACTCACCCGCGCCGACGACTGCCATCCCCATGAACACCGCGGCGGCGATGGCATCACTGGCGAGCAAGGCGCCCGAGGCAGCCACCACACCGAGGCTCGACCCCTTCACCACGACCGGCAGGCCCGTCTGCTGCTGGATGTGCGCGGCGCAGCTCGCCGTGGCATCGACCCATTGCTCGGCCGTGAACTCGCCTCGCCGGCTCGCGCTGGTGGACCGTCCGAAGCCGGGAAGGTCGATACTCCAGACGTCGGCCCGATGATCGGTGGCGTAGGCCGCACAGAACGGGTCGTAGATGCCGCCGTGTCCGCCCATGCCGTGACAGATCAAGAGCGCGTGGTCGGGGTTGGGCGCGGTGAAGCGGTAGGCGAAGACCGAGTTGATCACGTGTTCTGTGCGCTGCATGCCGCTTCCTCCCGTTGGGTGCTCCGTAACATAGATCATCTTATGGCCGTCGGAAAGGATGGCGCGTAACTTTTGTTATGATGCTGCCATGAGCCTGACAGCGACAGACGTACTGGACCGCAGCGAAACACTCTCCATCGCCATCGCCGGTCGAGCAAACGAGGCGGAAGCGATCCGCCGGCTCCCTCCGGCGACGATGACGGACCTCGAGGATCTGGACCTGCTGCGGATGGTCGTGCCCTCATCACTTGGTGGGCACGGGCTCGGCTTCTCGACGCTGGCGCACTCGACTCGCCTCCTCGGCCACGGCTGCACGGCGTCGGCCTGGACGATCTCGTTCCTCGTCATGCACAACTTCATGCTCGCCAAGTTCCCGGCCGCCGCTCGGAGCGAGCTGTTCCCGGCCGAGCGACCGTGGGCGTTGGTCCCGGCGCCGCTCGCCCCCACCGGCACAGCCGTCGCGGTGGATGGTGGATACCGGGTCAGCGGCCGCTGGGAATGGGCGACCGGTGTCCACCACAGCGACTGGATCATGGTCCACACGATCCAGATGGAGCCCGAGATCGCCAGCCGGTTCGTCCTCGTGCCGACCGCGGAGGCCACCATCGACGACGTCTGGTACACGTCCGGCATGTGCGCAACCGGTAGCGACACGGTGCGTCTCGACGACGTGTTCGTGCCCGAACACCGTGCGGTGCGAGGAATCGACCTCATGCTGGGTGGCGAGGTGCTCGACGGCGACGGCATGAGCCGGCTCCCGGTGCCTCAGGTGCTGGCGCTCGTCGCGTCAGCGCCCGCGTTGGGTGCTGCCGAGGCGGCGGTCGAGCTCTATCGGGCGCGCATCGCGGAGCGAGTGCTCGCCTACTCGCTGGGCGAGAAGGCCATCGACCAGTCCGCCGCGCACATGCGGCTCGGCCAGGTGACGAGCGACCTCGCGGCCATCCGCACTCGATGGGATGCAGCTGTCGACGAGCTCGACTCCTACGTCGGCGCGGGCGACGTGCCACTCGATCGGCGCATGGCGCTGCGACTCACCGCCTCCGCGACGGTGCGGGGCGCCCGGGCGATCATCAACTCGATCGCCGAAGGCGCCGGGGCCAGCGTCTACATGTCGGGGTCCGCGTTCCAGCGCTTCCAACGCGACGTCGAGGTGCTGAAGGGCCATGTCATCTTCGACTGGGACCGCACCACGGAACTCGCCGGACGGGTGGCACTGGGGCTTCCGTTGAAGCCGACCGACATGGTGTGACGCACCTCAGTCGGGGGGAGCGAGCGCGTCGAGTGCCCTGTCGACGAGCGTCGCGGCCGACCGCCACGGCGGCGACACGCGGGCCACCCCGGACGAGTAGAACAACATTGCCCGTACCTGCGCATCGCGTCCGCGATAGCCGAGGTCGACGAAGGCGGCCTCGATGAATCGAAGCAGCAGGTGGTCGGCTCGTTTGACGGCCTCGGCGGCGGTGGCGTTGCTGCCCGACCAGTCGCGCATCGCGGCGTCCAGCGTCGTCATGTCTTCGCGACGTGCCACGGCGGCCAGTTTGCGCAACCGCTTGCGCGGGTCGTTGTCCTGCACCGAGTCGAGCGCGGCCTGGGCCTGCTCTGTGCCGTAGAAGCTGGCGAGTTGCTCGAGGTACTCCGACACGCTGTCGAAGTGATGGTAGAAGCTCCCTGTCGTGAGGCCGGTCTCGGCCGCCAACGCGTACAGTTTCACGGAGCCGGCCCCGCCTCGACGCAACAACGCCTGGCCGGCCAACAGCCACAGGGTGCGACCCTCCGCCATGCGCTCCATCGGCCCGAGCCTACGAGGTCGGGATCGGAGGCGATCGGACCACGCTGACGAACCGGCGAAGCACCGGTCGCGACGTGAGGACGGCCGCCATAACTTTTCTTACGGTTGGAGGCATTGCAGTGCTACCATCTCTCCGAGCTGTTCGGGGGAACGGCCGTCAGCACCAGAGGTAACACCGAGATCGAAGAACTGGTTCGTCCACTGCTTTCGGTGACGCCGTCGCGTGCGGCGCTGGGCGCCACTGTCGACGGCCTGTCGGTCGATGCACCGTCGAACGATCGTCCATCCCCGGCCACCATTGCCACCAGAATCCCCACCGACACCTCGACGGACGCTGACGGTCCCGGAAGTCGCGGCCATCGTCGGGATCTCCCGATCCACCGCGTACGAATGCGTTCGCCGCGGTGAGATCCCCTCGCGACGATTCGGCCGCCGGATCGTCGTGTTGCAGCACGAACTCGATCAGCTACAGGCGCAGTTCTGAACGCATCACCTCGGCAACGAGCCCGAGGTGACTTGCGGTTAATCGCAACGTCTGGTTCAATGAGTCGCATGGCCACCAAGACCGAACAACGCCTGCGCCTTCGTGGTCGCAATGCCGCGGAGGTTGCCGATGCGATCCGGTCCTCTGGGGCGGACGAAGTGGCGATCTCAATTGGCAGCGAGCGCTACCGCTTGGATCCCGAGATTGCCGAGCTCATCACGACCGTGCTCGACGACGTGTCGTATGGCCGCGAGGTCACATCAGCTCCGGCGAACCTTCCCATCGGAACGGAAGTGGCGTCGGAGCTTCTCGGCGTATCGCGACCGTGGTTGACCACACTGCTCGATCGCGGCGAGATCCCGTCGACCCGGGTCGGGACGAAGCGACGGATGCGGCTGGGCGACGTCCTCGCCTTTCGCCGCGACGACGACGCCCGCCGCGACCGGCTCCTGACGTGGGACTTCCTCGACGAGGATTGAATCCCCTGCTCAGTCCCTGAGCAGCGGCTCGATCAACGCCACTGCGAGCGGAAGCTCGAGCTCGAGAATCTGCAAGTACCGCTCCAGCCGCTCCGCGGGCACGCGCTCGACGTGACGAACCAGCGCATCCACGTTGCGTTGAGCGATCTCGACAGCGAATTCATCGGGAGTCACGATTCGGATGCCGAGCGCGGACGCCTCCGGTACGTCGAAATCCTTGACGTTGGCTGTCACCAACACCGTCGCATGGGCGGCGGCCGCCGCTGCGAGCACGTGACGATCCTTCTCGTCCGTGACCGTGAGTGACGACTGCACGTTGGAATCGGGTCCCGTCACCATCGGCTCGCGTGGCCATGCCAGGTTTCCTCCAGAGCCAGGAGGGCACGCGGCCGACCCGCCTCGATCAGATTGCGCCGAGCCTCCTCGATGACCTCGTCCGACCAGGCGACGCGAAACTCACCGACTCGCTCGGCTCCGAGCAGGAACCGGGTCACCGCAGCTTTGAAGAGGACCGAGGCATCAAAGAAGGCAACATCCATATCTACACCCCCGGTCGACCGGGGTTCCTCAGGCCTCGTCGCCGTACGTGGCGCTCATGATCTGTTCGGCTGCGTCCTTGGCCATCGATGGAACGACGTGGGAGTAGAGGTCCAACGTGATGCCGATGTTCGCGTGCCCCAATCGTTCGGACACGACCTTGGGGTGCACGCCGGCCTTCAACGCGAGCGTTGCGTGCGTGTGGCGCAGATCGTGCAGTCGGATCCTTGGCAGGTCGAGTTGGTTGGTCAGCTTGCGCCATTCGTACGACATCGTGTTCGGGCGGATGTAGGCGCCGAGCTCATCGGTCACCACCCAGTCGTGATCGCTGTCCCACGCGGGCCCGGCGGCGAGGCGCTGTTCGCGCTGGCGCTTGCGGTGCTCGCGCAGCGCAGCGAGCGTGCGCTTGTCGAGGTACACGTTGCGCCGACTGAGCGCCGTCTTCGGTGGGCCCATCACCACCTCCTTACCGACCTCGGTGAGCGTGTTGGCGATGGCGAGACGGCCGAGATCGAAGTCGACGTCGCGCCACCG
>CAZYWK010000142.1:0-5510 GCA_964651825.1 uncultured Ilumatobacteraceae bacterium
GCTCGCTTCGACGCCGTCGATCGACGTCAGCACCTCGATGCGCGGACGCCACTAGTGTCAACGGGATGGCTGACGCGACAGGAGAACTCGTCGACTTTCCGAGCAATGGTGCGGGCGCATCGGGATACCTCGCCGTCCCCGAGGGCGGGTCCGGGCCCGGGGTGATCGTGGTGCAGGAGTGGTGGGGCCTCGACTCCGGGATCAAGGAGATGGCCGACCGTCTCGCCGCCGAGGGGTTCGTGGCGTTGGCGCCCGACCTGTACCACGGCGAGCTCGCCGGGCACACCGAGATGGACCGGGCCAGCGAGCTGATGCAGGCCATGCCGATGGATCGTGCGGCGCGCGACATGAGCGGCGCGGTCGACTTCCTCGCCGACCACGCGGCCACCACCGGCGACGGCATCGGCGTGATGGGCTTCTGCATGGGCGGCATGCTCACGTTCGTCCTCGCCGCCGAGCGGCCCGACAAGGTGAAGGCGATCGTGCCGTTCTACGGCTTCCCGTCCGGTGACGGGCAACCCGACTACTCGAAAATCGAGGCGGCGATCCAGGGCCACATGGCCGAACACGACGACTTCTTCGGCCCCGAGGCCGCCCGCGCGCTCGAAGCGACGCTGAAGGAGCTCGGCAAGAACGTGAGCATCACCGTGCACGAGGGCACCGGCCACGCGTTCATGGCGCCCCACAACGCACTCGGCACCCGCGACGACGAGGCCTACGCCCGGATCTGGCCCCAGGCGATCGGGTTCCTCCACGAGCACCTCGGTTGACCGGCGCGCCACCCTTGACCCGATCGATCCGATGACCTCCCGTCGCTTCGACGCCGTCCTGTTCGACGCGGGCGGCGTGCTCGTGCTGCCCGACCCGACGGTGCTCGGCCCACTGCTCGCGTACTACGGCGGCGACCCGTCGATCGACGCGCACCGGCGCGCCCACTATGCCGGCATGTTGGCGAAGTCGAACGCCGGAGCGGTGGAGGCCGACTGGTACACGTACGACGAGGCCTACGTGCGCGCGGTCGGCGTCGAGGAGCGCGACGTGGTGGAAGCCGCGACGTTCCTCGGCATGACCCGCCACGCCCTGCTGTGGCGCTGGCCGATCCCAGAGTCACGCGCCGCGCTCGACCGGCTCGCGGCCGCGGGCATTCCGATGGGTGTCGTGTCGAACGCCAGCGGGCAGATCGAAGCGGTGCTGGCGCGCGACGTCTGCCAGGTCGGTGACGGGCCACACGTGGCGATGCGGGTGATCGTCGACAGCGACGTGGTCGGCGTGGCCAAGCCCGACCCGACGATCTTCGACTACGCCCTCGCGCACTTCGCTGAGCTCGAACGGTCACGCATCGCCTACGTCGGCGACTCGGTGATCATGGACGTCGCGTCGTCGAGCGCCGCCGGCCTCCATCCGATCCTCGTCGACCCCTACGATGACCACCCTGCGGCCGGCTTCGAACGCATCCGCTCCCTGACCCAGTTCGCTGACGAGCTGTGTTGACTCAGCCCGAGTAGACCCTGCACGGCTGGCCGCGGAGGGCGCCACAGTCGGGGTACGACTCGGGCACGTCGATGCCGGGGACGACGGGGAGGACGACGCGGGAGGGGTAGTCGCCGCCGAGGGCGATCTGGACCTGCTCGCCGTCGGCGATCGTCTCGAACACCCACACGGCCCGGTTGCCGCCGGGCGCGTCGACCGAGATGCGGATCTGCGAGCCGGCCCGGAACACGTGGGCGAACGGGAAGATCTCGACGCGGGCGAGATCGAAGCCCTTGTCGCCGTCCGCGCCCGGGAGCGGCTCGGCGTCGGCTTCGAGGTGGGTCTGCACCGGGCGCAGCTCGCTGGAAGCGGCCTCGTCGAGCGCCCGCTGGCTGGCGCGGAGCCAACCCGACTGCACGTACATCTCCTGGCCGTCGGGCCGCACCTCGCTGACCGTGACCTCGAGGTCGGTGTCGGCCAGGTTGGAGCTCACCCACAGGTCGGCCGACGCCGAGCCCGCCATCACGACGGTCTCGGTGAGCGGCGCGGACAGGAACGCGGCCACCGTGCCCGGGGCCGGCTCCTGCCAGTCCCATGCCACGTCGGTGCGCCAGAGCGCGCTGCCGTCGCCCTCGTAGAACGTCGCCGGGATGCCGTCAGGCAGCGCCAGGTACTCGGCGCGGGAGTTGTCGGCCGGCGCCTCGTCGACCAGCGTGCCGTCGGGGCCGAGGTACCACGGCGTCGGTTCGAGGGTCGGGATCGGCCACGCGTCGAACGACTCGACGAAGCGGGGGAGCGGTGTCCGCGGGGCCGTGCCGTCGGCCGCCCCCTCCTCGAACAGCACCTGGATCGGCGGCTCGGACTCGAACTGGGCCAGCGCGTCGTCGTAGGTCATGCCCTCGAAGCGGTCGGGCGGCAGCTCGACCGAGTCGACCCCGTACAGCCCGCCGGCGAGGATGGGAACGATGCCCCGTGCCGCGGCCAGCGACGGCGTGCGCTTGCCGACGTACAGGTCGAGGAACTCGACGTAGCGGGGGAACACGCCGGGCCCGATCGACTCGGTATGCAGGCCGTTGACGAGCGACGCGTAGAAGTGGTCGGTGCCCGTGAACCGGTCGAGCATCACCGGGAAACGGCCGCCGGTCTGCTCGTCCTGCCAGGCGCCGGCGAGGAACGTCGGGACCTGGATCTGGTCGACGAACGTGGCCGGCGCGATCTCGTCGCCGAGCTCGTCGGAGTAGAACGGGTTGTCGCGGATCTCGGCCACGAGGTCGGGGTTCTGGAGGCGCAGCTCCTGGTTGGCGGCGCACTCCTCGTCGCCGTCGGCGATGCGCTTCGCCGCCCACTCCTGACCCTCGGGAGCCGCCTGATCCATCCGCTCCTGCGTCCACTCGACGGCGAAGCCGGTGTTGAGCAGCCCACCGGGATACAGGGTGGAGCGGTAGCTGTCGTCGAGCACCGACAGCGGGGTGATGGCGACGAGGTTCGGCGGCTGGGTCTGGGCGACGAACAGCTGGCTGATCCCCGGGTAGGAGATGCCGACCATGCCCACCTCGTTGTCCATCACCCACGGCTGCGCGGCGACCGCCTCGACCGCGTCGTAGCCGTCGAGGCTCTGGGCGTACTCGAAGAACCGGAACGAGCCGCCACTGCAACCGGTGCCGCGCATGTTGACGCCGACGTACGCGTAGCCGAGCGCGGTGAACAGATCCTTGAAGCCGCCGGCGTCGGGGTTGCTCGGCTCGTAGCCCGAGTACTCGACGACGGTGGGGTAGGGCCCGGCGTCGGCCGGGCCCGGCAATGCGACGTTCACACCGAGCGTCGTGCCGTCGCGGGTCTCGAGGTAACCGAACCCCTCGCCGATGGTCTGGCCGGTGTAGAACGACGCGTCGGGATGGTCGTCGCGCGACATCGCCTGCACCGGGCCGTCCTGGCCGTCGCCCGTCGCCACGATGTAGTCGACGCCGGAGTCCAGGCCGCGGAAGATCACGGCGCCGTTCGCGTCGGCGACGGTGCCCTGTCCGCTCGATTCGTTGCCGTCGGCCGAGGTCGACTCGACGGAGATCTCCTCGCCGGGTTCGAGCCCGACGATCGTGAGCTGCTCGACGCCGGGGCGGACGTCGAGGTCGATCGCCGGCAGCGACTCGGCCGTCGTGTCGACGGTGGAGTCGACCGTGTTCGGTGCGCTCGGTGTCGTCTCCGTCGGAGCGGTTGTGTCCGTACCATCGGTGATCGGCGTGGTCGCGCCACCGTCGGCTCCGTCGTCGGACGAGCAGGCGATCGTGGTGACGCCGAGCAGGCCCGTGACGGCGAGCGCGGTCAATCCATGACGTCCGGTGTGTCCCCTCATGGGGGCATCATGTCAGGCTGGTGTCACCCCAACTGGCGCGCGATGACCTTCAGGCAGAGCGTCTCGTCGGCGCCTTCGAAGATCGACAGGACGCGGGCGTCGACGAACAGGCGGCTGACGGCGAACTCCTCGGCGTAGCCCATGCCGCCGTGGATCTGCATCGCCTCCCGGCTCACCCACTCCGCGGCTTTGCACACGTAGGCCTTGACCATCGAGGCCTCGGTCGCGCCCTCGCCCTTCGCCATCAGCATCGCCACCTGGTACGCGAACTGCCGGGCGCCCTGGATCAGGATCACCATGCGGCCGAGCTTGGCCTGGGTGAGCTGGTACTCGGCGATGGGCTGGCCGAACACGTGGCGATGCTCGGCGTACTCGACGGCGGCCTCGTAGGCGGCCTGCATCACGCCGATCGCCCGCGCCGCGGTCTGGAGGCGGCCGTTCTCGAAGCCGGCCATCTGGAAGTAGAAGCCCTTGCCGAGGCCCTCTTCGCCGCCGATCTGGTTGGCGGCCGGCACCCACCAGTTCTCCAGGGCGATCTCGTAGGAGTGCATGCCGCGGTAGCCGATCGTGTCGATCGGGCGGCCTTCCATCCGGCCGACCGACCCGTCGCCGCGGTCCTGGGTGAGGACGAAGCCGTGGCTGTCGCCGCGCTCCTTGGGGACGATGAACAGCGACAGGCCGCGGTGTGCCTTCGAGCGGTCGGGGTCGGTGCGGGCCAGCAGCGTGAGCGCGTCGGCGCGGGCGCCGAACGTGCACCAGGTCTTCACACCGTTGATCACCCACCCGTCGGCGCCGTCCGGCCCGGGCGCCGGGGCCGCGGTGACCGTGATGCCGGCGACGTCGCTGCCGAAGTCGGGTTCGGTGACCGCGACCGCGGGCATCACCTCGGCGGTGGCCAGCTTCGGGAGCCACTCGAGCTTCTGCTCCTCGGTGCCGCCCTTCACCAGGGCGCGGGTGAGGATCTCCGGCCGCGTGATGAGCGAGCCGCCGATGCCCAGGCTGGCCTTCGACAGCTCCTCGGTGGCGGCGACCATCGCGATGTACTCCGAGTCGCCGCCCTCGCTGTAGCCGCCGTACTCGGCGGGCACGCTCAGGCCGAACGCGCCCAGTTCGGCGAGCCCGGTGACGATCTCCTCGGGGACGTCGCCGTTGGTGCGGTGGACGTGCTCGGCGTGCGGCGCGATGACGTTGCGGGCGAACGAGGCGAACGTGTCGGCCACCATCTCCATCTCGCTGTCGAGGTGTCGCGGGCCGGGCGTGTCGGCCAACGAGGCGACGAAGGCCGGATCGCGGAACGTCGTGACGAACGCCCGGGCGCCCCCGAGCGGGTCGATCTCGGAACCCCACGTGTCCTCGCGGCCGTACACCTTCGCCGAGAGCTCATGGAGCATGTCGGCGGCGAAGGCACAGGTGATCCGCGCCTCGACGTCACCCTTCGAGCCGTAGTCGAGCAGCGCTTTGGCGGTCGCGACACCTGAGGCGGCGTGGGCGAGGTCGTAGGCGAAGACCTGGTTGGCGTCGGGGCCGCCGAGCTCGACCAGCCGCTTGATCGCCCGGCCGACGATGCCGTCGGCGAACTCGATCGCATCCGCGGCGCCGGCGATATCAGGGGCGGCGATCGTGGCCGCACTCTCGTTCTGCGTCGTCATGGCCGCGACGTTACCGGCCGGTATTCGGACGGTCCTTTTCC
>CAZYWK010000143.1:0-5375 GCA_964651825.1 uncultured Ilumatobacteraceae bacterium
GGGGTCGGGCTGAGGGAATCTTGACGATTTCCGGACCTGGGCTGCAGCTGGCGTCGATTTCCCGACCGGTACCGTGAGTCCGATGGGTACTGGGACCGCTGATCGGCGCAATCGCATCGTGGTCGTGGCGATGCTCGCCGCGTTGACGGTGGGCGCAGCGAGCTGCGGTTGGATCACCCACGAGTCCGATGCCGAAGCTCCGCAGCCGACGCTCGAAGGTGGGATGCGCACCGTGCCGACGGTGCCGCCGTCGACGGTCGCCGGCAGCGTGGCCGAGGGTGCCAGCGGGTCGGAAGGCGCCGCGGACCAGCCCGTCGACGCCGGGATCCCCCCGTCGACGCTCTACGTCGGCGACGTGCCGCCCGATCCCGACGGCGGCAACGCGCTGCCCCCGCCGCAGACCGTGCCGGGCCAGGTACCGGAGGCCTGTGAGCGCCTCGCACCAGTGGCGGCGGCCGATCTCGTCGGGGCCGCGGCCGGCACACCGGCGGTCGCCGAATCGATCTGGGACGGGGCCTGCCGGTACACCGCCGGGTCGATCGTGGCCGAGGTGCACTTCGTGTCGGAGCAGTCGGTGAACGACGACTGGTTCCGTCGGGAGGGCATCGAACCGGCCGGCGACGTCGGCAGCGACGTGGTCGGCATCGCCGGGTTCCAAGCGCCCGGTTCCGACGCCGGCGCCGGGTACACGTTCGCGCTGGTGAGCGCACGTGAGGGGGCCGTCATCGCGGTGCGTGGCGCCGACGACGCCCGCTCCCTCGCGGTCGCCCTCGCCCTCGCCACCCAGCAAGCCATCCAGTAGCACGGTCCAGTGGCACGGTGCCGGCGGCGGCCAGGCGGTAGGGTCGGGGCCCGATGGGTCAGTTGGTAGCTGTCAGTGAGAAGCCGAGTGTGACGCCGGGCATCGTCCGTTTCGAGACGAACCGCACGTTTTCGGGAATGGGGCATGAGCGGTTCGCTTCGGTGGGCGACGCCTACGGCGCCACGCCGTCCGACGAGCTCGCCAGGCGCCTGTTCGCCACGGGTCAGGTCGATGCGGTCCACGTGATGGCCAACATCATCACCGTCGACCTGCTGAAAGGTCACCAGTCCGACGGCCTCGCCGACGTGGTGCGCAACCTGTACCAGTACTGGCACCCGGGGATGGAACCGCCGGTCTTCGAAGACGTCGCCGCCGACGAGCCGGCGGCGGCCGACAGTGGTGGAGGCGACCCGGGAGCGGGCGGCGACGCGGCGCTGTCGGAGGCTGCCAAGCGGGTGCCGATGCATCTCCTCGAACGAAGCCGCTCCGCACGCGCCCGCTGGGCCGCCAAGTGAACTCTCCCCGGTGAACTGATCCCGGTGAACCAATCTTGACGCGTACCGAACACATGTTCGGTACGCTTCGGGGATGGAGTTGGCGCACGACCTGATCGAACGGGTCGGTTCGAAGGTCCTGGCTCACGAACGGACCGTGCCGGTCGGCGACGACCTGGCCGAGCTGTTCCCGGAACGGGCCCTGGTGCGGGGCCGCACGCTGGCCTGTGCCGGCCCCGGCGCGACCTCGGCCGGGATGGCGCTCGCCGCCGCGGCCGTCGCCGGTGGCGCCTGGCTGGCGGTGGTCGACATCCCGACATTCGGGCTCGATGCTGCGAGCGAAGCAGGCATCCCCCTCGAACGGGTCGTGGCGGTGTCGACCTCGACCGGAGTCGGGGCCGAGGTCGGGGCCGGCGGTGGGGCCTGGATCGACGTGATGGGTGCGGTCGTCGACGGCTTCGACCTGGTGCTGGCCCGGGTGCCGGTCGATCGATCACCGGGCCTGCTGCGCAAGCTGTCGACCCGGATCCGCCAGCGCGGCGCGGTCGTGATCCTGCTCGGCGACGTCGGGGCCATGGCCTGCGACGGTGTGGTCGATGCCAGCGGCATCACCTGGACCGGTCTCGGTGCCGGCTTCGGCGTCATCCGGCGGCGCAGTGTCGAGTTGCAGATGTCGGGCCGGTTCCATCCGATGCCCCGTCCTGGCGTTCGCCTGACCGCCGGCGAGCACGCCCGCGACGATGCCTGCGCCTGAAGGTGGGGCCGATCCGGCCGGCGCGGCGCCACGGATCGTCACGGTGTGGTTCCCGGACTGGCCTGTGACTGCAGCCGGGTACCGGCCCGACGTGCCGGCGGCGGTGATGGCCGCCAACCGGGTCGTGGCCCGGACAGCGGCGGCCGCTGACGAAGGAGTGGTCGTCGGCCAGCGCCGCCGCACCGCCCAGTCGCGATGCCCCCATCTCGAACTGATCGACGAGGACCGGGCGCGTGACGCCCGCGAGTTCGAACCGATCGTCCGGGCGGTCGCCGAACTGTCGCCTCGCCTCGACGTGATCGAACCGGGATGGATCGCCCTCGCCGCCCGCGGCCCGGTGCGCTACTTCGGTGGAGAACCGGCCTTCGTCGATCGTCTTCTCGCCGACGTCCGCGCCCGGATCCCCGGTGCGCTCGCCGGCATCCCGATCGGAGCCGGGATCGCCGACGGTCGCTTCGCGTCGAGCATCGCCGCACGCCTGTCGGCGCGCCACCACGAGCCGGTGCTCGTCGCGACGGGAGGCTCGCCGGAGTTCTGCGCCGGTCTGCCGATCGGCTGGTTGGCGGCGGTGGGTGAAGCCGAGCCGGAGCTCATCGACCTGTTCGCCAGGCTCGGCCTGCGCCGGCTCGGCGACCTGGCGGCTCTTCCGGCCGGTGAGGTGTTCGGCCGCTTCGGCCCGTCCGGTGTGCACTCCCATCGGCTGGCCACCGGCGCCGACGAGCGACCACCGGCAACCACCGACCCGTCACCGGAGCGGCAGCTCGATCAGCTGCTCGACGACCCGATCGCGCAGGCCGGAGCCGTGGTCTTCGTCGCCAAGCAACTGGCCGACGAGCTCGCGGAAACACTCGCTGCACAGGGACGTGTGTGCACGCGTCTCGTCGTGCTGCTCGAGACCGAACACGGTGAACGCTCCGAACGCTCCTGGTACCGCTCGGCGGGATTGACCGCGGCGGCGATGGTCGAACGGGTGCGCTGGCAGCTCGACGCCTGGGTCAACCTGCCGCGGGGGAGCGACCAGGAGATCACCGGTGGCATCGCGCTGATCCGGCTGGTGCCCGACGAGGTGCGCGCCGACGTGGGCCAGCAACTGGGCCTGTGGGGCGGCCAGTCCGACGCCGACCGTCGGGCGGTACGAGCGATCGCCCGCCTCACGACGTTGACCTCTGAGGCGGCGGTGACCGTGCCGGTGTGGCACGGCGGACGGCTGCCGGCCGACCGGTATCGGTGGGTGCCGGCGACCACGGTCGATCTCGACCGCGCGACCCGGATGGCCGCTCATGCCGCGACCGCCAGCGGGCCGAGCGGGCCGTGGCCCGGCAGCCTGCCGTCACCGTCACCGGCGACGGTCTACCCCCAGCCGCGTCCGGCCGAGGTCCTCGACGAGCACGGCCGCATCGTCGAGGTGAGTGGCCGCGGCGCGGTGTCGGCGGCGCCGGCCAGCCTCGTGATCATGGACGGTGACGAGTCGTCGGGGTGGCGGCGCGGATCACGGCGGGCCGTCACTGCGTGGGCCGGCCCGTGGCCGATCGAGCAACACTGGTGGGAGCCGAGCTGCCACCGCCGCCTGGCCCAGTTCCAAGTGCTGGCGATCGATGAGCGCCAACATGACGCGGTGGAAGAGGCCTTCCTGGTGATCGCCGAACACCGCCACTGGTGGGTGAGCGCCCGCTACGACTGAGGTCGCCGCCGATCAGATCGCGACGGCGAGGCCGAAGGCCGGCGAGATCTCGAGGGCGTCGGTGACGTCGTTCGAGAGCCGGAATCCGACACCGCGCACGGTGTGGATCACCTTCACGTGCGGGGCGGCCTTGTCGAGCTTGCGGCGCAGGTTCGACAGGTGGACGTCGACGACGTGGTTGTCGCCGACCCAGCGCGGGCCCCAGACGGCATCGAGCAGGTCCTCGCGGGAGCACACTTCGGTCGGGCGACGACAGAGCTGTTCGAGCAGGGAGTACTCGATGCGGGTCGTGGCGACCTCTTCGTCATCGACGCGAACTTCGCGCCGGCCGAGATCGATGGTGAGCGGACCGAACGAGAGCGTCGTCGTGGACGCCGCGTCCACGCGGTTCTGCATCTGCCGGGGACGGCGGAGCAGGGCGTGGCAGCGGGCGGCGAGCTCCTCGGGGGAGAGGGGGACCGACACGGCGTCGTCGGCGCCGGCGAGCAGCACGTTGGCGCGGGTGCGGGTGGCGCCTTCGTCGGTGACGCACAAGAGGTACTGCTCGCTCGATTCGCGCAGCGCTTCGTAGAGCGGCCGACCGTCCGGCGACAGAAGGCGGGCGCCGACCACCAGCACGTCGGGGGAGAACGACTCGGCGAGCATCATCGCTGCTTCGCCGTCGGTCGGGGCGCTGACGCAGAAACCCCCGGCCCGCAGGCCCGCGACGCTGATGCGCCGCAGATCTGGATCGTCCACTGCGATCAGGATCCGAGGTGCGAGGTTCGAGTTGAGTTCCATTGATGTGCCCAGTCCGCCAACAGGAGAGTCGTTGAAGTTCGGTTGTGTGTTCGGTGAGATATCGGTCCGCTCCGTGGTGAACTCAAGGAGAAATGCGCAGAAATCACATCGATGTCATTTCCATCGCACCTGCTACACCGTTGCGATGATCGATGAGCGGTTGCGCGCGCTGGTACGGCAGTCGGTACGAGACAGGGTGCCGGTCGATGCGCGCGAGGCCGCGTCGATCGAGGCGTTTCTCGATGTCTACGACACCCTCGCTGATCCCTTCTCCCGGGAGAGCGGCCCGGTGCACGTGACCGGTTCGGGGTTCATCGTCGGGTCGCGTGGCATCGTGCTGCTCAAGCACAAGCACCTCGGCTTGTGGATGCAGCCCGGTGGTCACGTCGATCCCGGCGAGACGCCGTGGGAGGGCGCCCACCGGGAGTGCGCGGAGGAGACCGGCCTGGCCGTGCGCCTCATCGGCCCGTTCGATGCTGCTGGAGTGCCGGAGTTGGTGCACGTCGATGTCCATCTGGGCGGTCGTGGGCACACCCATCTCGACCTGCGGTACCTCCTCGACGCCGGCACCGCTGATGACGGCGCCGCCGATCCGGCGCCCCCCGCAGGCGAGAGCCAGGAGATCGGCTGGTTCGACTGGGACGCCGCCATCGACATCGCCGACGACGGCCTCCGCGGCGCCCTCACCTCCCTGCGCGATCGTCAACCGGGACGTTGACCGGGAGCGGCAGCCACGACCAGCGGTCCACGGCCAGTCCGGAGGTGGTTCACAGCAAACTCTCAACATCGGGGGCGAGCATCGACGCCGACCACCGACGACGGAGGATTCCGATGACTCGCACCAGCCACGACCAACCCCCGACC
>CAZYWK010000144.1:0-5369 GCA_964651825.1 uncultured Ilumatobacteraceae bacterium
CTGCACGGAGAACATCACGCCGGACAGGTACATCAGCAGCCGGAAGAAGAACGGGATCACCTGCTGGACGTCGCGATAGCTGTCGTTCAGCCGGGCCGCGATGAATGCTCCTCCGAGGTTCAACGCTGTGTGCAACGCCAGGATCGCCGGCAGGGCGACGAGGTTCCGGTTGATCCCCTCACCGGTGAGGATCGCCACGACGAAGAGCACCGCGAGCTCGAAACCGAAGGTCAAGAGGCGACCGATCACGGTCGATACCGGGATCAGCGCACGGGGGAACCGCATCGCCCGCATCAGGCCCTGGTTCGCGGAGATCGACGCCGCGCCCGCCAACACCGACCGGCTGGTCAGGCCGTAGGCGAACACGCCGATCATCAGCCACAAGACGTAGTTCTCGATGCGCCCGCTGGTGTCGAGGATCACGCCGAACACGAGATAGTAGACGGCGACGGACAACATCGGATTGGCGAGGTGCCAGACGTTGCCGAGCAACGTGTCCTGGTGCGACGAGCGCACCTCCTCCAGCGGCATCGCCACTGCGAAGGCCCGGCGGTCCCAAATCTGCTGGAGGTACTCGCGGGTGGACAGCGTCGCCAGGATCGGCTGAAGGCCGTCGTCCGCGGCAGCATCGTGTTCGGCGGTGATGGCCATCGGCCACGAAACGCTATCCGACCGCGCACGAGGCGCGAGGGAGCGTCGGATGTGTGTCAGACGACCGGAGGCCGCCGCAGCCGCGAGAGTGCCACCACCGTGGACCACCGAATCGGCCGACGATCCACCGGCAGCCGCCACCCTCGCCACCAACCACGGAGGTAGTCGCGACGGGACTGGGCCGTCGGTGCCCGAACGAGCCCGACGACCAGCCAGACGCTGACGTGCACCAGCGCGACGACCCACGGAAGGGTGCGACGGGCGATCATCACCCGGTTCCTCCCCGTGTGCTCCCATCCGGTGGCGTGGCGTTCGATCGGGGTACGCGGGTGGAACACCGTCACATCAGCGAAGTAGCGCAATCGCCAGCCGGCGTCGACCAGCCTCCACGACAGCTCGACCTCTTCGTGGCCGTACCAGAGCGCTCCGAAGTACTCGCCGACCTCCCGAAACGACGAGGCCCGCATCACACAGGCACCGCCGAGGAACACTGCCACCGAGCCGCCCGCCCCGGCATCGCGCTGACCCGGCCGTGGCACGTGACGGCGAGCGGTCACGCCCTCCTCGTCGATCAGACGCAACGCAGCGACCGCGAGACGCGGATCTGCAGCGAACGCGTCGAGGACCGCGTCGACGCGATCGAGGAGCCGAGCATCGTCGTCGAGGAACCCCACGAGGTCGGTCACAGCACGCTCAGCGCCAGCGTTGCGACCCGCCGGGATGCCGACGTTCGACTCCAACTCCACGATGGTCAGCCCGGAGCGTTCGCGGCACTCCAACGGCCCCGCGCCGTTCGACACCACGACGACATCGGTCCCCGCATCGCAATGTTCGAGCAGTGAATCGATCGCCGCGTCGAGCGCTTCGGGGCGATCGCCCATCGTGAGGATCACCCAGCTCAGCGACGGGCGGGCGGCTTCCACGGCCGCGAACGCTACCTGTGGGGGTCCATCCCGTATCGTTTCCCCGTGCCATCGGCCCCTGCCAATCGATTCGTCGCGGTCTCGTTCTTCGAAGGCCACAAGATCCGTCAACGCATCCTGCTTCTCATCGCGGCGGTCCTGATCCTCTGGCGGGTCGTTCGCGGGCTCGCGTCCGCGCTGCTCGAGAAGTGGTGGTTCGACACGGTCACCGACGCCGACGTGTGGATCAGCAAGGTGCGTTCGCAGGCAGTGCTGCTCGCCGGCACGGGCGCTCTCGTCGCCGTCGTGCTCGGCACCTCCGTGTGGCTCGTGCTCAAGCTCGGCCGTCTGCAGTCCGAGCCGCCGAATCGGGCGATCCAGCGGTACCACGAGCGGATGGGACCGGCGCATCGTTGGCTGCTCGTCGGGATCGTGGTGTTCTTCACCTACCGGATCGGCGTCGCCGCGGCCGGCGAGTGGCAGTCCTGGCTGCTGTTCCGTCACGGTGGCGACCTCGGTGTGTCCACGCCCGTGGCCGGCGGCGACCTGGGCTTCCACCTGTTCCGGTTGCCCTTCCTCGACAGCGCGAGCTCGTTCCTCCGCCAACTGCTCCTCTTCACCCTCGCGATCGCTGTCCTCGCCCACATCGCCTCGGGCGCACTGCGGTCGCCGTGGGGCACGCAGCGGTCGTCTCGCGTCGCTGTCGCCCATGTCGCGATGCTGGCCGCCGCGCTCCTCGGTGTTCAGGCGCTGGACGATGTGCTGGTGGCCCGCCCGTCGATCGCGACGACCCGGACCGGCGCCTTCGACGGTCCGGGTTGGACCGAGATGTACGTCACCAAGCCAGGCCTGGTCGTGTGCGCGCTCGTCACCATGGCGGCCGCCTTCGCCGCCGTGTGGTGGGCGCGGACGACGAAGTGGAAGCCGTTTGCCGCCGTCCTCGGCGCGGCGATCGTCGTTCAGGTGCTGGTGGTCGGTGTGCTCCCCGCGTTCACCGAGCGGGTCATCGTGAACCCGGCCGAGGCTAGCCGCCAGCTGTGGTCGATCGACGCCAACCTCGATGCGACGCGAACCGCATACGAGCTCGACGGCATCGTGGACGAACCCATCTCGGATCCCACCGTGCAGCCGCTCGCAACCGTGGAGGACGCCGACGAGGCAGTGCTGTTCGACAGTTCGACGATGGCGTCGGCGATGCAGGTGATCGCCGGGAAGACCGGCACGCGAGTCCTCAACGCCGACGTGGTGCTGACCGATGTCGATGGCGTCGCGCAGCCGATCTATCGGGCGTCTCGGGCCGCGAACAGCAACGACCTGCCCGAGACGGGCTGGGTGCAGCAATATCTCGTGTTCACGCATGGCGACGGTGTCGTCACCGCACCGGCCAACACCGTCGACGCCGATGGCCGACCGTCGATCGGCGCCCATCCGGACTCGTTCGGCTTCGCCGACACCCCGGTCTACTTCGATGAGTCGTTGCGCAATTGGTATGCCGTCGTCGACACCAAACGCGAGCAGGTCGGCGGAGCCGTCTTCGAAGGCGAGGCGATCGACATCGGATCGTTCAGCCGACGTGTCGTCTCAGCGCTGGGGCTGCGCGAGCCCCAACTCGCGTTGAGCAGCGAGCTGACCGTGGAGTCTCAGCTCGTCTACCGGCGAGGGCTGGCCGAGCGGATCGCAGCCCTCGCGCCGTTCCTGTCGATCGACAGCGACCCGTACCTGACCTTCGATGGCGACTCACTCGTGTGGGTCGTTGACGCGTACACCACGTCGAGCACGGTCCCGTATGCGCAGTTCGCCAACACGAACGTGCTCCCGGGCAAGAGTGGGCTGTCCGGTTCGTCGGTCAACAGTGTGCGGGCCTCGGTGCGCGCGACGATCGACGCCGCGACGGGCGAGACGCACCTGTACCGGACCGACGGAGGCACCGATCCGATCATCGACGCGTGGAGCCGGATCTTCCCGGGTCTGCTCGAAGACGACGACTCGATCCCCGCCGCGATCGTGCCGCAGCTCCGATACCCGACGGACCTCTGGACGATCCAGTCGACCCTGCTCGGCCGCTACCACGTCGACGACGCCGAAGCGCTCTTCAGCGGCGCCGACCGATGGGCCGTGAGCGCGGCACCGGCCACGGTCGTCGCCGACACCACCGTCGCACCGTCGCCGCCAGTCGACCAGTACGCGCCGAGCAACGCTCAGTTCGGCTCGACCCTCCCCTACGGGGCCGGATCGGCCGCGAACCCGACGTCGACCCGCGACCAGCTCACAGCGCTCGCGGTGGCAGAGCACGGCGCGAACGAAACGATCCACGTCGCCACCGCCGACGACTCGTCCATCGGGCTCCCGAGCCCCCGGGTCGCGCAGAGTGCCATCGACGCCGACCCTGAACTGGCCCGGACGATCACGCTCCTGAACGCCAACGGTTCGAAGGTGCAGTTCGGGCCGATGGCACCGCTGCTCAGCGACCACGGGCTGATCTGGACTCGCCCGATCATCGTGATCAGCACCTCGACGTCGGCCGTCCCCCGCCTGTACGGCGTCGCGGCCGTACTCGACGGGTTGGTGTCCCTCGAACCGACGGCGGCGGATGCCGTCGATGCCGTGATCGCGCAAGCAGGCCAGCACTGATCGACCGGGGCCGGGGTGCGGCGGGCAGCGCCTGACGCGCTGCTACCGTCGCGCCGATGTCTGACAACGGATCGGTGCTGGTGACGGGTGGGGCCGGATACATCGGCTCGCACACCGTACGGTCATTGCGCGAAACCGGCCGATCGGTCGTCGTCGTCGACTCGTTGGAGCTCGGTCGGAGCGACGCGGTGATCGATGCGCCAGTGGTTGTCGGCGACATCACCGACCACGACCTCGTCGCGGGGACGTGCAAGGAGTACGGCGTCAGCCAGGTCGTTCACTTCGCGGCCTACAAGTCCGTCGGCGAGTCGATGGAATCGCCGGCGAAGTACTGGCGGAACAACGTCGCCGGCACGGTCGAGCTGATCGAGGCTGCGCTGTCGGCCGGCGTCCGCGACATCGTGTTCTCGTCGTCGTGTTCGGTGTACGGCACGCCTGCGGCGGTGCCAGTCGACGAGACTGCGGTGATCCAGCCGGAAAGCGTGTACGCCGAGACGAAGGCGACCGTCGAGCGGATCCTGCGGTGGTACGGCGAGACGCACGGACTGCGTGCGGTGAGCCTGCGCTACTTCAACGCCGCTGGTGCGAGCTTCGACGGGCGGATTGGTGAGGACTGGACCTACAGCATCAACCTCATCCCGCTCGCGATGAAGGCGGTCCTGCTCGGTGATCGCAAGCTGAGCGTGTTCGGCGACGATTACGACACGGCCGACGGCACCTGCATCCGCGACTACATCCACGTCGACGACCTCGCCGACGCCCACGTGAAGGCGCTCGACTACCTCGCAGACGGCGGCCCGACCGTCGAGGTCAACGTCGGGACCGGGATCGGCTCATCGGTGCTCGACGTGATCACGGCGACCGCAACGGCGAGCGGCCAGTCGGTGCCCTACGAGATCGTTGGGCGACGCGCCGGCGACCCAGTCGCCACGTTCGCCGACCCGAGATTCGCCGAGGCGACGCTCGGTTGGCGGGCCCGGTACGGCCTGGACGAGATCGTCCGCACGGCGTACGCCTGGCACGCCAGCCAGGTCTGACAGCGGCCCAGGACCGGTCAGGTCGCTGCCGGATGCACCTGCGTGGAACGCATGCGGTCGAGCCAACCCAGCAGCACGGCCACGGCCCGCGGGTCGTGACGCAGGCGATGGCCGGCGCCTTCGAACAGGCTGAGCTCAGCGGAACCGT
>CAZYWK010000145.1:0-5361 GCA_964651825.1 uncultured Ilumatobacteraceae bacterium
CCCTACAGTGACGCGCCATGGCCATGCTCGATCTCACGCCCGATCAACTGCTCTCCACGACCCGTGCGGTCCGCAAGCGGCTCGACTTCACCAAGCCGGTCGACGACGACCTGATCCGCCAATGCGTGGCCGCCGCGATGCAGGCGCCGTCGGGATCGAACAACATGACGATGCGCTTCGTCGTGGTGAAGGACGCCGCCAAGCGGGCCGCGATCGGCGACATCTACCGTCAGTGCTTCGACATCTACAAGACACTGCCCGGCATCTACGCCGGCTCGATCGCCAAGGACACGGCCGAAGAACAGGCGCAACAGGACCGGGTCACGGACTCGGCGCTCTACCTCGCTGATCACATGGGCGAGGCGCCGGTGCTCGTGATCGCGTGCACGGCCGGGCGGGTCGACAACGTCCCGGCGATGATGGCCGCGTCGTCGATGGGCAACATCCTGCCGGGCACGTGGAGCTTCATGCTCGCGGCCAGGGCCCGCGGGCTCGGTACGGCGTGGACCACGGTCGGGCTGATGATGGAGCAGGCGATCGCCGATGTGGTCGGCATCCCCTTCGACGAGGTGCAGCAGGCGTGCCTCACGCCGCTCGCGCACACGATCGGCACCGAGTTCAAACCGGCGACGCGTCCGGAACCCGACACGATCATCCACTGGGACACCTGGTGACGGTGACTCGATCCATGGACCTGATGTCGCCGGCGCGGCGGGAGCTCGCGCTCGCGACCAAGGGATTCATGCCGCCCGACGAGGGCGATGCGCTGTGGGCGGCCGCAGTCGATGCCGCCGGCAACGTTCCCGGGCACCCGATGCTCGAGGTCGGCTCGTACTGTGGCCGCTCGACGATCTGGCTCGGCGACGCCGCGGAGCAGTCCGGCACCGTCCTGTTCGCGGTCGATCACCATCGCGGGTCGGAGGAGAACCAGGCCGGCTGGGAGCATCACGACCGGGAGGTCGTCGATGAGCGCATCGGCAAGATGGACACGCTGCCGTTCTTCCGGGCCGCGATCCACGACTCCGGACTGGAGGCGTCGGTGTTCGCGATCGTGGGCCGTTCGCCGCTCGTCGCCGCGGCATGGACCACGCCGCTGTCGTTCCTGTTCATCGACGGTGGTCACGGCGAGGAACCCGCCCGCCTCGACTACGAGGGCTGGACCCCTCACGTCGCCGTCGGCGGAACCCTGGCGATCCATGACGTGTTCCCAGATCCGGCCGACGGCGGCCGCCCGCCGTACGAGCAGATCTTCGTCCCCGCCCTCGAGTCGGGCCGGTTCAAGCTCCAGTCGGCGACCGGATCACTCCGGATCCTGCAGCGGGTCGACTAGCCCGCAGCGGCGACAGCGAACTCGTTGCGGAGGTCGTCGCGGGCGGCGATGATCATGCTGCGGACCTTCGAACGGAGCGTGTCGAGGTCGGCAACCGTCATGCCCTCGGTACTCACCGGTTCGAGCACGCGCACCTCGGCCTTCGCGTAGCCCAGCCGCCAGTCGTGCTTGCGCAACGCGTCGCGGGTGCCCCACACGGCGAGGGGCAGGATCGGCACCTGGGCGTCGATGGCGAGCTTGAAGGCGCCGGCGTGGAACTCGCGCAGTTCGCCGGTCTTCGACCGTGTGCCCTCCGGGAAGATCATCACCGACACCTTCGAGTCGAGCCGCTCCCGTGACGCGACCAACGACGCCGAGCGCGATCCGGCGTCGTCACGGGTGAGGGGGATGTCGCGAGCGAGGCGCATCATCCAACCGACGAGCGGGATGCGCAGGATCTCGACCTTCGACATCCACTTCATCTCCGTCGGCAGGTGCGAGATCAGCAGGATGTCGACGAAGCTCTCGTGGTTCGACACCACGACGTAGGGGCGGCGCATGTCGGCCGGCAGCTCGCCGGACGTGCGGAACGTCCACAGCGGTGTGACCTTCTGGTGCGCCACCGTGAGCTTGCGGAACAGGTAGCCGGCGGCGTACGCACCACGGTCGAACGGCATCGTGACGAGGCGCGTGACGGCCACCATCGGCGTCCAGATGATGACGATCACCCCGAGCGCGAACCAGCTCCAGATCGACAGGACCGTTCGCATCGCGCTCGATTTCATGCCGAAGCAACCTACTCGCGCGCGATGCGCGCTCCGGTGGTCAGCTCGTGACCGGAGCGGTGCTCGGTGGCGGCATCGGTGCCCCCTGGGTCACGAGTACGTGGGCCTCGGCGACTTCCGCCGCGGGGACCGCGATCCGCTTGATCAGCATCAGCATGGCGATGCCGAGCAAGATGAACAGGATGCCCAGCCCGATCACCAGGGCCGCCACGCCGAAGGCCACGACGGAGGTGAACAGCGAAGCCCGCAGGAACGACGCGTCCATCACCTGCTCGCGGCGTGGATCGTCGCGGTCGAGCTGGGCGTAGGTCTGGCCGTCGGCGATCTCGGAGGCGTGCTTCTGGATGACCTCGGCTTCGGCGTAGGCGGTGAACGGACCTTCCACCGGCTCACCGGCGAAGTTCTCGGCGTCGTCCGACACGACGATCTTTTCGTCCGCGAGCTCGCTGTGAACCATGTAGTAGGTGACCGAGCCGGCGACGATCATCACCGCGCCGGCGACGATCAAGACGATGGCCACGATCTTCGGGAACGGATTCATGCGGATCTCCTCCTCGACGTCGATCCCTGCACCGTAGTTCGCCCGTCAATCGTGTTTCGGCGCGAAGAGCTCGGAGGCCGGGGTCGTCTGGGTGATGCCGTCGACCGCGAGCAGCACGGCGGCCGCGGTGTACGAGGTGTGCTCGTCGAACGGGAACAGCACACGCTCGGGGTGGACCACGCCGGTCCAATAGGCGCCGTCGTCGCAGCGATGGTGACGCGTCCAGCGCAGCAGGTCGGTGGCGGTGGACAGGTCGCCGATCGTGGCGAACGCCAACGCGCACTCGGCGGTCTCCGATGCCGTGACCCACGGCTCGTCGCTCACGCAGCGGATGCCGAGCCCCTCCATGGCGAACGTCTCCCACCCGTCGGCAAGGCGGGCCTTGGCCTCCTCGCCTTCGAGCGCACCGGTGAGCACGGGGTAGTACCAGTCCATCGCCCAGCGCGTCTTCGGCTCGAACGCGTCGGGCCGGGTGCGGATCACCTCGACCATCCGGTCGGCCGCCTCGATCCACTCCGGCCGTGGTGTGCCGAGTGCGTCGCCGAGTGCGGCGCCGGCGCGCAGCGAGTGTTGGATGCTCGCGGTGCCGGTCAGCAGCGCGTAGTCCCATGGCCGTGAGTCGACCTCGACCGCCCAGAGCGGAACGCCGTCACGCCGGCGCAAGGACAGCACGAACTCGAGGGCGCCTTCGACGGCGGGCCAGAGGTTCTCGGCACATCCGCGGTCCCACGTGCTGCGGTAGTGGTGGTACACGCCGGCGGCGATGTAGGCGCACACGTTCGTGTCGAGCTTGGCGTCCTCGATCGAGCCATCGTTCGCGTAGTAGGCGTACCAGGCACCGTTCGGGAGCTGGCTGTCGACGAGCCATTCGTAGGCCCGCTCCGCCTCTGCGTGATGGCCGGCCACGTCGAGGGCCATGGCCGACTCGACGTGGTTCCACGGGTCGCAATGCCCGCCGGGGAACCAGGGGATCATTCCGGACTCGAGCTGGAGCGAGGCGAGGTGGCCGGCGGTCCGGTGCACCTCGTCGGTGGAGACCACGCCGTCGAGCTGAGGGAGGCCGGTCATGCGCTGGCCGGGTCCTTCACGCCGTAGAAGACGATGCTCTTGCCGATCGCCGGCGACAGCACGCGGTCGGCGATGCGGGTGGTGGTGGGCTGCTTCATGATGTCCCACTCGAGGAACTCGCGGTACTTCACCACGAGCGGATGGTCGTCGTTGCGGGGGCCGACGGCGCACTTCAGCCACCAGTAGGGCGAGTGCAGCCCGTGGGCGCGGTGGTGGGCCGTCAGGTCGAGGCCGGCCGCTCGGAGCTTCGCCGCGAGTTCGGTCGCCGAGTAGATGCGCACGTGTCCGCCTTCGGCGATCGGCGCGTGGTACTCGTCCGACAGCATCCAGTTGATCTTCTCCGGGAACCACGCCGGTACGGTGCCGGCGAAGCGCCCGCCGGGCTTGAGCACGCGCACCATCTCGGCGATCGCGGCCACGTCGTCCTGGATGTGTTCGAGCACCTCGGAGGTGATCACCACGTCGAACGAGCCGTCGGCGAAGGGCAAGCGGGTGGCGTCGCCGCGGAGCACACCTTTGAAGCGCTCGACGGGGATCTCGCCGGCGTCGACCATCCCGCCGAGCGTGGCGCGGGTCTGCACGACCTCGTCCTCGGCGTAGTCGAGAGCGACGACGTTGGCGCCGCGTCGTGCGCACTCGAACACATGGCGGCCGAAGCCGGCGCCCACGTCGAGCACGAAGTCGCCTGGGCGCAGCCCCAGCTCGTCGAAGCGGATCGTCAGCACGTCAGATCCGTCCGTTGCGGCGGAGTTTGGCGACGTTGGCCGGCATGGCGAGCACCTCGCGGTACTGCTCGACGGTCATCTGCGCGCACTTCTTCCACGTCCAGCGGTCGAGGACGCGCTGGCGGCCGGCGGCGCCGATGCGGTCGCGAGCGGCCGGATCGTCGAGGCCGCGGCGCAGCGCGGCGGCGAGCGAATCGACGTCGCCGGCCTTGCAGCCGAACACGGTCTCACCGTCGAGGCCGGTGACCTCTGGGAGGGCACCGCCGTCGGTGGCGACGAGCGGTGTGCCGGTGCACATGGCCTCGATCGCAGGGAGGCTGAAGCCCTCGTACAGGCTCGGCACGACAGCCAACTCGGCTTCGGCGTACAGCTCGACGATGCGCTCGTCGGTCACGCCCGACACGAACTCGATGTGGGGCATCAGGCCGAGCGATTCGATGAGGTCCATCGAGTGGCCCGGCCGGGGCTTGCCGATGATCGTCAGGGTGATCTCGCGCTCGGTGCGCACCTTGGCCATCGCTTCGAGCAGGTACGACAGGCCCTTGAGCGCGACGTCGGCCGACGCCGTGGTGATCAGATGGCCCGGCCGGCGGGTGACGTGGGCGAGCGGCTTGAACAGGTCGGGGTCGACGCCGACGGGCACGAGGCGCATCCGGTCGATGTCGACGCCCATGTCGGTGTGGATGTCGTCGATCGAGTTTTGCGACACCACCACGATGCGCGGCATCTTCGAGGCGACCTTGCCCTGCATCTTCACGAACGAGTACCAGCGGCCGACCGACCAGCGCTTGTACCGGTTCTTGGCGTGGCTCATCTCGAGCTCGCGGTCTTTCGTGATCGGGTGGTGGAGGGTGACGATCGTGGGGATGTCCTCTTCGATCTTCAAGATCCCGTAGCCGAGGCACTGGTTGTCGTGGACGAGGTCGAACTCGC
>CAZYWK010000146.1:0-5331 GCA_964651825.1 uncultured Ilumatobacteraceae bacterium
CGCTGGAAGATGTGGAACAGCTTCCCGAACGGCAGGTACATCAGCCCGAGGATCACGGTCAGTGCGTGGATCGTGTTCAGTGCCGAATAGAACTGCCCCTCCAGCCAGATGCTCGAGATCGTCAGGAACAGCCCCGACACCGACACGGCGAACAAGCCGGCGAGGGCGAGGTAGTCGCCCGAGCGTTCCACGGCCATCGCCCCGGGATCGCGCAGCCGTCGCCGCAGGAAGATGAACACTCCGCCGAGCACGAGGACGGCGGCGACGTCGAGCGCGTGGAACATGAACCAGCCGGCGATGCTCTCGGCGTCGAACTTCACGGTGCCGACGCGCGACACGTACACCTGGTAGTGCTCGGCCTGCTGGCCGACGCTTTCGAAGTGCAGCAGCCCGAGCGTCAGTGGGATCGTGACGAGACCGGCGAGGATGCATCCCCAGAAGACGAGTTGGTGAGCGAGCCAGCGGGCGCGGGATCGCCGGCGGATGAACCCCTGTGTGAGCAGATGCGTCGCGACGAGCGACGGCAGGGCGACGGCGTTGCGGGTCTTGCGTTGCCTGAACGCTTCCCATCCCCGCTTGTTGAGCATGGCCGTCGGTGGCCGCCGGAGCCACACCGTGTAGCGGTAGATCACGCCGAAGACGGCGAAGATGACGCCGAACAGATAGCCGACGAGCGCGGCGTCGAACCAGACGAGCCGGTCGCTGCCGATGAAGGTCATCGCGATCACGACGGCGACGCCGACCGCCCCCCAGGCCACGCCACGGTGATCCAAGCGGTTGGCGGCCATGCTCACGCCGTCACCTTAAGCGGATCACCACCACACGCCGGCCGCCGTGACGAGCACGAGCACGAGGCCGAGCACCATCTGGCGGATGCCGAGTTGCTTGGCCGGCATCGGCCGGCAGCGGACCCACACCACCTGGGCGACGGCCAAGGCCACCACACCCGCCGCCCCGAGCAGCATCTGGCGCTCGACGACGACTGCGACCACCGCCGCGCCGGCCGCGAGCGCCTGGGCGAGATCGCTCTGCCACACCGCGGCGTGGCCGTGGCGCAGTTGACCGATCCGGACGCGCACGAACGGGATCGCACCGATCGAGCGGGCCGCCAGCACGATCCACACGCCGGCCGCGAGCCGCCCGTCGAGCCCACCGGCCAGCACGATCGCCGCCGCCACCGCGCAGATCCCGGTCGCTCCGCACAGCTCGGGGATCAGGCGCCGCCCGCGGCTGCGGATGTCGAAGGAGAACTCGATGGCGATCAACGGCGCCGCGACGAGCACCGGCACGAGCCACGACCAGCCCGCGAACGCGACGGCAACAGCGACGCTCGCCACGAGGACGGCGGCCTCCACGATGGCCACGCGCAGCGCACGGCCCGTGCGGTCGAGCCAGCGTCCGCGCCGCACGTCGACGGCTACCAGCTTGGCGGGCGTTCGCAGCAGGAACGCCGCGAACGCGGCCACACCGAGCGCGACTCCGGCGCTCGACCAGGCGATCAGCAGCCCCAGCAGCACCGGCTCGAGCGTCAACCCCCAGCCGCCGTGCTCGCTCGGCACCGTGACGGCACGCCAACCGGAACGGTCGCCGGCAACGGGTCGGGTCTGCACCTGGGACATCACTTCACCTCGGACATCGCGTCACCACCGACCGTACCGCGGGCGTCGTGCGGGAAACTCGACTTGCACAGACCCAGGCTCACCGATCGGATGGGCGGCGACCAGGGACCAAAGACCCTACGCGGGTCGCCGCGTTCAGGCGTCGAGGCCCTTGTTGTGGCGGCCGATCGCCCGCTCGATCTCGCGTTGAGAGTCGCGTTCGGCCAGGTTCTGGCGCTTGTCGCCCTTCGTGCGGCCCTTGCCGAGGCCGAGCTCCACCTTGGCCCGGCCCTCCTTCCAGTACAGCCGAAGTGGGACGAGGGTGAGCCCGCCCTGGGCGATCCGCATGTCGAGCTTGTCGATCTCGGCCCGGTGCATCAGGAGCTTGCGCGCGCGGTCGGGGTCGTGTGCGCCGTAGCCGATCGCGTTGGTGTACGGCGGGATGTGGGTGCCTTCGAGCCACACCTCGCCCCGCTGCACGCGGGCGTAGCCCTCGCCGATCTGCGGGGTCACGTCGCGGAGGCTCTTCACCTCGCTGCCCGACAACACGATGCCGGCCTCGAACGTGTCGAGGATGTCGTAGTCGCGGCGGGCGCGCTTGTTCCCGGCGATCAGCTTGGTGCCGTCGTCTTTCGGGCGCTTGGTGCCGGACTTCTTCGCCATCGGACCGGCCACCCTACCGACGACGATGTCGGCGCCCGGCCCCGTCCCCGACGCACGGAGTGTTCGGTACGGGCCGCCCGACGCCGAGCCCGTACTGTCGGCTCGTGCAGATCAGCAACGGCCACCTCACCCTCCACGTCGCAGAAGACGGCGATCCGGAGGCGCCACCGATCCTCCTGCTCCACGGCATCACCGGGTCGGCTGACACGTGGGACTGGCTCGTGCCGACGTTGGCCGAGCGCTTTCGCGTGCTCCGGCTCGACTTCCGCGGGCACGGCAAGTCTGATCGGGCGCCCGGCGACTACGGCAGCTTCGGCTACGTCAGCGACGCCGTCGCCGCGCTCGAGCAGGCGGCAGGTCGGCCATGCCCGGTGATCGGCCACTCGCTCGGCGGTGTCACCGCCGCCGCGCTCACGCAACGTCACGCCGAGCTGCTGACCGCCGCCGTGCTCGAGGATCCGCCACTCGGCCTGGGTGCGGACGCGGCGAGTGCGCTGGAAGGGAACTCGCTCCTCGACGGGTTCCGGCTCATGCGCGAGTCGATCCCTCAGCTCCAGGCTTCGGGGATCGCGCTCGACGTGCTCACCGGGGTGCTCGCCGCGTCGCCCGACACCACCGGTGAGTCGACGTTCGGGGTCAAGCTCCACGCCGACGCGATCGAGACGATGGCGATGTCGTTGCTCGACGTCGACGCCAGCGTCCTCGACGCCGTCGTGAATCCGCAGGTCGGCGGTTCGTTCGAGCCGTTCCTCGACGAGGCCGCGCCGCTCCGCGTTCCCACCCTGATCGTCACGGCCGATCCGTCGAAGCCGGACGCCGTCGCCAGCCCTGCGCTCGCCGGCCGGTTCGCGTCGATCTCGCCGGCCGTCGAGGTGGCGACCGCCGAGGGGGCCGGCCACCTCATCCACAGCGAGGTCGTGTCCCGCGAGTGGTTCCGTGACACGACCATGGCGTTCCTCGACCGGGTCGCTCCAGCGTGATCGTCCGTCGCCCCCTCGGCGCCCTGATCGTCGCCGGTTTCGTGCTCGTCGCCGCCTGCTCGTCCGACGGCGATCCGAGCGGTGACGCCGCCGACACCACGCTGGGCGCCGTCCCCGCGAGCGCTCCGGCCGCGCCATCCACGGAACCGGCCGACCCCGATCCACCGGCCACCGATCCACCCGTCACCGATGCACCCACCACGGTGGCGCCGACCACCACCGAGCCGGTCGGGAACCCCGATGGGACCGATCCGCTGCCACCGCTGGCCGACGACGTGGCACTGCCGATCGTGTTCGTCCACGGATTCGCCGGTTCGGCCCAGCAATACGAGTCGCAGAAGACCCGGTTCGTCGCCAACGGGTACCCGGCCGATCGCATCGTGGCGTTCGAACACGACGGCGCGGGCATGGACATCGCCGGATATGCCACCGTCGCGATCGCGGTGATCGACGATGTGCTCGCCGAGTTCGGCGTCGAGCAGGTGTATCTCGTGGGGCACTCCCGTGGCACGCGCGTGTCCGATACCCTGCTCGCCGACCCGGCGCAGGCGGCCAAGGTCGCCAAGTACATCGCGATCGACGGAGCGCCGTGCCCGGAGGCGAGCGCGGTGCCGTGCCTCGCCCCCAACCAGGAACTGCTCCCGGGGCAGGCGCATGTCGAAACCGCGACGTCGAAGGAATCCTTCGTCATGCAGTACGAGTTTCTCGTCGGTACGGCACCGGACGTGGTCGACATCGTGCCGCAGCGCGATCCGATCACGATCTCGGGCCGCGCCGTGAACTTCCCGGCCAACACCGGTCGCGAGGGTGTGACGCTCGACATCTGGGCCGTCGACGCCGACACCGGCGCTCGCGTCGACAGCGCGCCGGTCGCCTCGTTCGTCCTGCCGGCCGACGGGTCGTTCGGCCCGGTCGAGGTCGACCACGGCCAGCACTACGAGTACGTGCTCACCGACCCCGCCTCGGCGTCGCAGCATCACGTGTACCTGCAGCCGTACGTCCGCAGCAGCGACTTCGTGCGGTTGCTGTCGTCGCCGGCCGACGGAGCGACACGGGTCAACACCAACACCGGCGACGGGCACTCGTCGATCATCGCGATGCGCATGCGGGAGTGGTACGCCGTCGACGACGCGGATCTCGACGGCGATCAGCGCGACGCCCTGCTGTTCAGCACCGACGGGGGAGAACCCGTCGACGCGTTGGCGGAGTTCGCCGGCAATTCGGCGATCGGGATTCACGTCCACGACGACGCGGCGACGCCAGGTGTCACCACGCTGCAGCCACTCCCGTACTTCTTCGAACAGCCGTTCCAGAGCGGGGTCGATGTGTACCTGGCGTCGTCGGCGGACGGCAGCGGCACGATCACCGTCGAGAACATCCCGCGTGGCGATACCGCCAGGCCGCAGGTGCTGAACGTGGCGAACTGGCCGTCGAGCACGCACGCCATCAGTGTCGTGTTCACCGACTACCCGGTCGACTGAACGCTCCTCGAACGTCGCTCGCGCGGAGCAACCCGCTCGGTACCATCACGCCGTGCTCGAGATCGACCGTGCGGCGTTCGACCAGATGGTAGGCCTGGCGCTCGACGAGTACCCGCTGGAGGCCTGCGGCCTGATCGTCGGGCCGGCCACAGCACGCGGGGCGGCCGGGAACCGGGCCGTCGAGTTCCATCCCTGCCGCAACGTGGCCGGCTCGGCCCGGGTGTACACGATCGATCCGAAGGATCACCTGCGCATCGAGCGCGAGGCGGACGACCGGGACCTCGTCGTGAACGGCGTCGTGCACAGCCACACCCACTCCGAGCCGTACCCGAGCCCGACCGACGTCGCCGCCGCTCCCGACCCCGACTGGCACTACGTGATCGTCAGCCTCAAGCGGGGATCACCCGAAGTGCGCAGCTACCGCATCGTCGCCGGCGAGATCCACAGCGAACCCATCGTCATCCGCTGACCCCCGTCACCCGCCCCCCGCCCCCCCGACCCCGTCGCCCGACCCCCGACCCCCGTCACCCCGACCCCCGTCGCCCGACCCCCGTCGCCCGACCCCCGTCCAGCCATTCCCCACCCACCGCGCCCCAGGCGCTCGTGTTT
>CAZYWK010000147.1:0-5061 GCA_964651825.1 uncultured Ilumatobacteraceae bacterium
CCGTTCATCGTCTCGGTGAGCTGGTCGACCTCGGTGCGGGTGCGGCAGAACACGAGCGCCGACTGCGGCGCCTCGATGTCGAGGATCCGCCCGAGCGCGTGCGCCTTGTGAGCGCGCTGCACCCAGTAGACGGTCTGGCGTACGAGGGCCTTGTCGCCCGACTCGGCCTCGGTGCGGCCGATCTTGATCTTCACCGGATCACGCTGGTACCGCTTGGCGATGGCGTTGATGCGGTGCGGAAGCGTCGCCGAGAACAGCACCGTCTGGCGGTCCTCGGGCGTGCTCTCCAGGATCGACTCGATGTCGTCGGTGAAGCCCATGTCGAGCATCTCGTCGGCCTCGTCGAGGATGACGGTTCGGATCCCGTCGAGCTTCAGCGAACCCCGGCCGATGTGATCGATCGCCCGGCCGGGCGTGGCGACCACGACGTGGACGCCACGATCCAGCAGTTGCAGCTGGCGCTGGATCGGCTGGCCCCCGAACACCGGCACGACCTTGACGCCGAGCTCCTTGCCGTACTTGAACATCGCCTCGCTGACCTGCACCGCGAGCTCGCGGGTCGGCACGAGCACGAGCACCGACGGCTCTGCCCGCTTCGAGGTGTCGATGCGCTGCAGCGCCGGCAGGGCGAAGGCCGCCGTCTTCCCGGTGCCGGTCGCGGCCTGACCGAGCAGGTCGTGCCCGGCGATCAGGTGCGGGATCGTCTCGCGCTGGATCGGTGTCGGCTCCTCGTAGCCGAGCTCGACGAGGGCGCTCAACAGTTCGGGGCGCAGTCCGAGCGCGGCGAACCCCGGCTGCGGCTCGACGGTCGGGTCGGGCAGCGACGTGTCGGCCGGGGCGGAGGTGGGTTGCGGGAGTTCGTCGTACGTGTCGTTCATCTTCTGTGCTTTCTCGGTGAGCCGTCCACTGTACGAACCGCACGCGTGTACCGGGCGCGACGCCCGTGCAAGAGTGGCCACATGCTCTGGGGCACCGAGACGTCGAAGGCGATCGAGAACTTCCACATCTCCGGCGAGCCGATCCCGTCGCGGGTCGTCCACTGGCTCGGTCGTATCAAGGCCGCTGCGGCACGGGCGAACGCCGAGCTCGGCCTGATCGACGAGCAGCTGGCGTCGTCGATCGCGTCGGGCGGCGACGCCATCGCCGCCGGCGACCACGACGGCGAGTTCCCGGTCGACGTCTTCCAGACCGGCTCCGGTACCTCGTCGAACATGAACGCCAACGAGGTGATCAGTTCACTGACCGACGGCCAGGCGCACCCGAACGATCACGTCAATCTCGGCCAGAGCTCGAACGACGTGTTTCCATCGGCCGTCCATCTCGCCGCGCTGCAGGCCGCGCACGACGATCTCCTCCCCGCCCTCGGCGCGCTCACCGATTCGCTGACGGCAAGAGCCGGCGAGTTCGCGGACGTCGTCAAGTCCGGCCGCACCCATCTGATGGACGCCGTTCCCGTCACGCTCGGCCAGGAGTTCGGTGGCTACGCGGCGCAGGTCGCCGCGGCGTCGGCGCACGTGGCGGCGACCCTCCCGGAGCTCGGCCGCGTCCCGCTCGGGGGAACGGCCGTCGGCAACGGCCTGAACACCCACCCCGAGTTCGCGGAACGGACGCGCCGTCACCTCGCCGAACGGGCCACCCCGGGCGTCGCCGCGCTGATCGCTGCGCCGGCGGATCACTTCGCCGCGCAGGCCTCGCGTGATGCGCTGGTCGCGACGTCGGGAGCGCTCAAGACCGTTGCCGTCGCGCTCACGAAGATCTGCAACGACCTGCGTTGGATGTCGAGCGGCCCCCGTGCGGGCCTCGGCGAGATCGTGCTCCCCGAGCTCCAGAAGGGATCGTCGATCATGCCGGGCAAGGTCAACCCGGTCATCCCCGAAGCGGTGCTGCAGGTGTGCGCGCAGGTGATCGGCAACGACACGGCGATCACGGTCGCGGCGATGCAGGGGAACTTCGAGCTCAACGTGATGATCCCCGTGATGGCCCGCAACCTGATCGGCTCCATCGACCTGCTCGCCGCCGCCGCCGACACGTTGACCACCAAGTGCGTCTCCGGCATCGAGGCGAACGTCGAGCGTTGCCTCAGCCTCGCCGAGCTCACGCTGGCGACCGCGACTGCGCTCAACCCGGCGATCGGCTACGACGCGGCGGCGGTGATCGTGAAGGAGGCCGCGGCATCTGGCCGGGCCTTGCGCGAGGTCGCGCTCGAGCACGGGGTCGATCCAGCGGTGCTCGACGATGCGCTCGATCTGCGCCGAATCGCGCGCGGCAACAGCGCCTGAGGGTCAGGCGTTCTCGGCGGCGAACCGCTCGAGATCGTGGCGGTGGCCGGCCACGACGATCAGGTCGCGGGCCCCGAGCAGCGTCGCCGATTCCGCGTACGTGAACGTGGCGCCCTCCGGCTTGATGCACACCACGGTCGCTTTGTAGTTGGCGCGTATGTCGGTGTCGCCCAGCCGCCGGCCTGCCATCGTCGGCGGAACGACCATCTCGATCATCACGAAGTCGTCGTCGAGCGCGATGTACTCGATGAGCGACCCGGTCACCAGCCGCGCGATCCGTTGCCCCATCTCGGCCTCGGGGAACACGACGTTGTGCGCACCGACCAGCTCGAGGATCTGCCCGTGCGTGCTGGTGACGGCCTTGGCCCAGATGTTGGGCACGCCGAGCTTGGTGAGGGTGGCGACGGTGAGGATGCTCGCCTCGATGTCCGAGCCGATGCACACGACCGCGGTCACCGCTTCGGCCACGCCGAGCTGGCGGAGCGCACGCTCCTGCGTCGTGTCGGCTTGTGCCACCTGGGTCAGCGATTCGGTGTGGTCCTGTACTCGTTCGCCGTCCATGTCGATGCCGAGCACCTCGTGGCCGGTGGCGACGAGCGTCAAGGACAGGGCCGAGCCGAACCGGCCCAGCCCGAGCACGACGACTTCGCCGCGGTGTTCGACGCGCGGGCCGAGGCCTCGGAGCATCGTGTGGAGGATGTTCTCAGCCAATGATCAGTCGCTCCTCGGGAAGGCGGTAGGCGCGGGCACGGTCGGTGAGCGCGATGGCGGTGACGAACGTGACCACTCCGACACGACCGACGAGCATCAACGCCATGATGAGATAGTGGCCGAGCGTATTCAACTGTTCGGTGACCCCGACGGACAGGCCCGCGGTGCCGAACGCCGAGGTGATCTCGAACATCGCCGGTAACAGCTCGAAGCCGTCGATCGCCATCAGCGCGATCGTGGCGGCCGCGATCAGCCCGATGGCGAGCAACGCCACCGTGAGCGCCTGGCGGGCCATGCTCGCGGGGATGCGGCGGCGGAGGATGTTCGTGTCGTCCTGGCCGCGAACCTCCGACCACATCACCGCACCGAGCAACGCGAACGTCGTGACCTTGATGCCACCTCCCGTCGACACCGAACCGGCGCCGACGAACATCAACATCGTGATCACCACCAGTGTGGTGTCGTTCATCCCGGCGGTGGGCACCGCGCTGAACCCGGCCGAACGCGGGGTGACGCCCTCGAGCCACGACGCCAGCAGCTTGCTCCGGAGGTCGAGCTCACCGAGCGTGTTCGTGTTGGTCCACTCGAACAGCATCACCACGATCGGACCGACGATGACCAGCAGCAGCGTGACCAGAACGGTCACGCGGGTGTGGATGCTCCACGGAAGGGCACGGATCGATCCCTGATGAACGTCGCGGTGGTGCCGGCGCCGCCGGATCAGCTCCGTGAACACCGGGAAGCCCAGGCCACCGAGGATGAACCCGAACGTGATCGGCAGGATCACGAACGGGTTGCCCACGAACCGCGTGAGGCCACCTGAAAACGTCGAGAAGCCGGCGTTGTTGAACGAACTGATGCTGTGGAACACGCCGTCGTAGAGAGCACCGCCCGCCGACTCGTCACCGCTCGCCCAGAACGCGAGGAACAGCACGACGGCGAGCACGCTCTCGATGACGATGGTCATCTTGGCGATGCCGGCGAGGAGCGCCCGGACCTCGCCCGGCTCGTCGGCGCCGATCTCGGTCATCGTGAGCATGCGCTGCCGTAGCCCGAGGTGGCGGGCCGTCACCAGCGCCAGCATCGAGCCGATCGTCATGATCCCGAACCCGCCGATCTGGACGAGGACGATGATTACCACCTCACCGAACGTCGTGAGCGTTCCGTGGTCGATGCTCGAGAGGCCGGTGATCGTCGACGCGGACGTCGACATGAACAACGCATCGGTGATGTCGAGGTGGTGCTGCGCCGTCGCGACCGGGAGCCGGAGCAGGAACGACCCGAGGATGATCAGCGTGGCGTAGGCGACGACGATGATGCGGGCCGGATTGCGGATGACGTCGAGTGACCTCAGCCGCACGGCGCGTCAGTCGCCGGCGACGGGCGACGCGAGCGGCACCTCCGGATCGTGGAGCTTGGCCTCACCGGCCTGGATCGCTTCCAGGAGGTGGATCGAGATGTCGGCGACGCGCACCTGGTCCTCCTCGACGCCGGCGCCCTTCACACCGTCGTCGAGCATGATGTAACAGAACGGGCAGGCGGTGGCGACGCGGCTGGCGCCCGTGGAGATCGCCTCGGCGGCGCGCTCGTCGTTGACCTTCGTGCCGACCGTCTCTTCCATCCACATGCGGGCGCCGCCGGCGCCGCAGCACATGCCCTTGGTGCCGTTGCGGGGCATCTCGACGACCTCGATGCCCTTGATCGAGCCGACCACCTTTCGCGGGGCGAGGTACACGTCGTTGTGCCGGCCGAGGTAGCACGAGTCGTGATAGGTGATGCGCTCTTCGAGGGTCGCCTGGCTCACGTCGAGCTGCCCGCTGTCGATCAGCTGCTCCAGCAGCTGCGTGTGGTGGATGACCTCGTAGTTCCCGCCGATCTGCGGGTACTCGTTGAGCAACGTGTTGAAGCAGTGCGGGCACTGGGTGATGATCTTCTTCACGCCCATCCCGTTGAGCATTTCGACGTTGGGCTGGGCGAGCATCTGGAACAGGTACTCATTGCCCGAGCGACGGGCGGAGTCGCCGGTGCACATCTCCGAGGGTCCGAGGATGGCAACGTCGATGCCGGCCCG
>CAZYWK010000148.1:0-5026 GCA_964651825.1 uncultured Ilumatobacteraceae bacterium
CGGGCCTCGCCCAGGCCGGGGATGCCGTCGAGTGAGCTCGCGGTCATGCGCTTGCTGCGGCGCTCGCCGTGGAACGTGTTGGCGAATCGGTGGGCCTCGTCGCGGATTCGCTGGAGCATGAACAGCGCCTCGCTTCCCCGCGGGATCTCCACCGGCTCCGACCGGCCGGGCACGTAGACCTCCTCGAAGCGCTTGGCGAGGCCGGCGACGGGAATCTCGTCGGTGAGGCCGAGCTCGTCGACGACCGCCTTGGCGACGTTGAGCTGGCCTTTGCCACCATCGACGAGCAGCAGTTGCGGCGGGTAGGCGAACTTGCCCGGCCGCTCGCCGCGCTCGTTGATCGGCTGATCGCGCTCGGCCAGATACGCCATCAGCCGGCGCCGGACGACCTCGGCCATCGCCGCGTAGTCGTCGTTGCCCGGCACATCGCGCACCTTGAACTTGCGGTATTCGCGCTTGTTCGGCAACCCGTCTTCCAGGACGACCATCGACCCCACGTAGTCGGTGCCCTGGATGTGTGCCATGTCGTAACACTCGATGCGAAGTGGAGCTTCAGGGAGGCTCAAGTGGTGCTGGAGGTCGGTCAGCGCTCGGCTGCGGGTGTTGTGATCACTCGCCCGTCGCAGGCGATGGCGAGTGAACTCCTCCTTCGCGTTCCGGGTCACCGTCTCGAGCAGCTCGCGCTTGTCGCCGCGCATCGGCACCCTGATCTGCACCTTCGACCCCCGTCCGAGCGACAACCAGTCCTCATAGGTGTCTCGGTCGTCGGCGTCCCACGGCACCAGCACCTGCTTGGGCACGCCGAGGATCGGGTCGTCGCCGTACATCGCTTCCAGGATGCGGTCGATCAGCCCGCCCGGCGACAGCTCTTCCACCTTGTCGAGGATGAAGCCCTTGCGGCCAAGCACCCGGCCCTTGCGAACGTAGAACACCTGGACCGCCGCCTCGAGCTCGTCCTCGGCGATGCCGATCACGTCGAGGTCCTCGCTCTTGTCGCCGACCATCTGCTGCTTCTCGATCGCCTTGCGCACGGCGGTGAGCCGGTCGCGCAGGCGGGCCGCCCGCTCGAACTCGAGCTCACTGGCAGCATCTCGCATGGCGGCTTCGAGCCGCTTGACGATCTCGTCGGTGTCACCGTCGAGGAACTCGCACAGCTCGGTGACGAGCTGGCGGTACGGCATCTCGTCGATCTCACCGACGCACGGGCCGGAGCACTTCTCGATGTGGAACAGCAGGCACGGCCGTCCGAGCCGCTCGTGCTGGTTGAACTTGGCCGGGCTGCACGTGCGGATCGGGAAGCTGCGCAACAGCAGGTCGAGGGTGTCGCGGATCGCGTAGGCGTGCGCGTACGGCCCGAAGTAACGGGTGCCCTTGCGTTTCCGGCCGCGCATCACCATCGCGCGGGGCCACACGTCGTCGACGGTGACGGCGAGGAACGGGTAGCTCTTGTCGTCGCGCAGCCGCACGTTGAAGCGCGGGTTGTGCTGCTTGATGAGGGAGTACTCGAGCATGAGCGCCTCGACCTCGTTGCGCACGGTCGTCCACTCGACCGACTCCGCGGTGGCGACCATCTGCGCGGTCCGCGGATGCAGGCCGCGCGGCGACTGGAAGTAGTTCGACAGCCGCTGGCGGAGGTTCGACGCCTTGCCGACGTAGATCACCCGGCCGTGAGCGTCTTTGAACTGGTACGACCCTGGCAGCTCGGGGATCGTGCCGGCCGGTGGACGCTTCACCATGACGGCTCAAGCATACGGACGGTCGCGGCGGGGACAGTCGCGGCGAGGAACGGTCCGGTACCGTGATGGCCGATGTCCGACCAGATCGCCGCGATGTTCCGACGACACCCCAACGACGGGTGGTTCCGCGCCGGCCGGTTCGACGTCACCACGACCGACATCATCTGCGCCCTGGCCGTCGCGTCGATGTTCGTGTACGGCACGGGCGTCGAGAACTTCAACAAGCTCGTCTTCGTCCCGTTCCTCGTGCGCGACCTCGAGATCTGGCGCTTGATCACCTGGCCGATCGCCACCGAACCCGCGATCTGGCCGCTGTTCGGCGTGATCTTCTTCTGGCTGTTCGGCCAGCAGCTCGAAGCGCTGTTCGGCCGGGGCAAGTTCCTCGCTTGGGTGCTGACGTGCACCATCCTGCCGGCACTGATCCTCACCGTGCTCGGGGCGTTCTCGGACGATCTCGACTTCTTCGCCCAGATGGGGCTCAGCACGCTGTTCCTCGGCGGGATCTGGGTCTACGCCGCCACCTATCCCGGGGTCCGATGGTTCGAGGTGATCCCGTTGTGGGCGATCGCGGCGGTGTTCACGGTGCTCAACATCCTCCAGTACACAGGCGTCGACGCGACCGGACAGGTCGTGTTCCTACTGGTGTCGGTCGCCGTGGCGCTCGTCGCCGGACGCTCGCTCGGCCTGGCCACCGGCTGGCCCATTCCCCACCTCCCCCTCGACGGTCCGCGTCGCTCGGGCGGTCGACGCGCCCGCACCCGCACCAAGAAGCCCAAGCCACCGAAGCAGTCGCGCTCCAGCGGCAGCGCGCCCGCGGGCGGCTCGACGGTGATCGACGGCCCGTGGCGCTCCGGCCCGCCGCCGATGCCGCCGGCGTCCGCTCCCCCGTCGCCCGCCGACCAGGTTGAGCTCGACACCCTGCTCGACAAGATCGGCGCCACCGGCATGGACTCGCTGACGAGCGCCGAGAAGCAGCGCCTGAACGAGCTCTCCAAACGCCTCCGCAACCGCTGAGCTCAGCAACCCTCCGGCTCAGGGGGTGAGGAGGGGGCGGAGGTAGTGGCCGGTGTGGCTGGCGTCGATGGTGGCGACGTGTTCGGGAGATCCTTCGGCGACGATCGTGCCGCCGCCGGAGCCGCCACCGGGGCCGAGGTCGATGATCCAGTCGGCGGTCTTGATCACGTCGAGGTTGTGCTCGATGACCAGCACGGTGTTGCCCTGGTCGACCAAACGCTGGAGCACGGTGAGCAGGCGGCGCACGTCGTCGAAGTGCAGGCCCGTGGTGGGCTCGTCGAGCAGGTAGATCGTGTGACCGGTCGACCGCTTGGCCAGCTCGGCCGACAACTTCACCCGCTGCGCCTCGCCGCCCGACAGCGTCGGCGCCGACTGCCCGAGCCGCACATACCCCAATCCGACGTCGACGAGGGTCTGCATGTACCGCGAGATCGACGGCTGGTTGGCGAAGAACTCGACCGCCTCGGCCACCGGCATGTCGAGCACGTCGGCGATGTTCTTGCCCTTGAACTCGATGTCGAGCGTGTCGCGGTTGTACCGGGCGCCCTTGCACACCTCGCACGGCACGTACACGTCGGGCAGGAAGTGCATCTCGATCTTCAGCGTGCCGTCGCCGGCGCACGCCTCGCAGCGCCCGCCCTTGACGTTGAAGCTGAACCGGCCCGGCATGTAGCCGCGCACCTTGGCCTCGTTGGTGGAGGCGAACAGCTTGCGGATGCTGTCGAACACGCCCGTGTAGGTGGCCGGGTTCGACCGCGGCGTGCGGCCGATCGGCGACTGATCCATGTCGATCACTTTGTCGAGGTACTCGATGCCGGTGATCCGCTTGTGCTTGCCGGGCGCCATCTTCGAGGTGTAGATGCGCTGCATCAGCACCGGCAGGAGGATGTCGCGGATCAGCGTCGACTTGCCGGACCCCGACACGCCGGTGATCGCCACGAAGTTGCCGAGCGGGATCTCCACCGTGAGGTCCTGCAGGTTGTGCTCGCGGGCGCCCTCGATGACAACCCGTTCGAGCCCCTGCGGCCGCCGCTCCGCGGGCACCGGGATCGACTTCTTGCCGGCGAGGTACTGGCCGGTGACCGAGTCCTTGACCTTCAAGATCCCGGGCACGAGGCCGGAGTACACGACCTCTCCGCCGTGCTCTCCCGCGCCCGGCCCGATGTCGACGATCCAGTCGCTCTCGCGGATCGTCTCCTCGTCGTGCTCGACGACGATCACGGTGTTGCCGAGATCGCGCAGCCGCGTGAGGGTGTCGATCAGGCGCCGGTTGTCGCGTTGGTGCAGCCCGATCGACGGCTCGTCGAGCACGTACAGGGTGCCGACGAGCCCCGACCCGATCTGCGAGGCGAGCCGGATGCGTTGCGCCTCGCCACCGGCCAGCGTGCCGGCGGAGCGCGACAGCGTGAGGTAATCGAGGCCGACGTCGAGCAGGAACCCGAGCCGGGCGTTGATCTCCTTCGTGACCCGTTCGGCGATCATCCGATCGCGCTCGGACAGCTCCAGCGCAGCGAGGAACTTGGCCGACTCGCCGATCGACAGGTCGCAGACCTCGGAGATGTTGCGGCCGTCGACCGTGACGGCGAGCGTGGCCGGCTTCAGCCGCGCCCCATCGCATGCCTGGCACGGCACGAGGCGCATGTAGCCCTCGTACTGCTCACGCGACCAATCGCTGTCGGAGCCCTCGTGGCGGCGCTTGATCCACGGGATCACGCCCTCGTACTCGGTCGAGTACGACCGGGTGCGGCCGTACCGGTTCTTGTACTTCACGGTCATCTTGCCGCTGACTCCGTGGAGCACGACCTTCTGCTGCTTCGCCGTCAGCTTCTCCCACGGCGTGGTCAGCTCGAACCCGTTGGCCTCGGCAACCGACTCCAACATCCGGGTGAAGTACTGGGTGTGGGCACTGCGCCACGGTGCGATCGCACCGTCGGCCAGCGACAGCTCACCGTCGGGGATCAACAGCTCGGGGTCGACCTCGAAGGTGGTGCCGAGCCCGTCGCAGGCGACGCACGCGCCGTACGGCGAGTTGAACGAGAAGTTGCGCGGCGCCGGCTCGTCGTAGCTCGTGCCGCACACCGGGCAGGCGAGGTGCTGGCTGAACGTGAGCGTCTCGGCGTCGGCCTCGCCGGCACGCGGCACGATCTCGATCTCGGCCACCCCGTCGGCGAGCCCGAGCGCGGTCTCCAGCGAGTCGGTGAGGCGCCGCTCGATGCCCTCTTTCAGCACGAGCCGGTCGACGACGATCTCGATCTTGTGGTTCTCGTACTTGGCGA
>CAZYWK010000149.1:0-1295 GCA_964651825.1 uncultured Ilumatobacteraceae bacterium
GCGCTCAGCCTCGGTCACCTCGCGGGGGAGAAGGGGGCGCCGCGGTTCGCGTTCGCCGATCTCACCGCACTTGCTGGGCACGCGTGGATCCTCACCGGCTGCCGCAAGGGTGCGGTCCCCGCGGCGCTGGTCGCCGACGGTCCGGCCGCAGCACGCCGCGAGCTGCAGCGGCTGGTCGAGTCGTTCGGGCGCGACCGGGTGCTCGTCGAATTGTGGGATCACGGCGACCCGCTCGACTCGGCCCGTAACGACGCGCTGGTCGAGCTCGCCCACCGGGAGGGTGTGGAGTGCGTGGCGACGAACAACGTCCACTACGCCACCCCCGCCCAGTGGAAGCTGGCGAGCGTGCTCGCCGCGGTGCGGGCGCGGCGCAGCCTCGACGAGCTCGACCCGTGGCTCCCGGCATCGGCTGGCGCCTATCTGCGTTCCGGCGCTGAGCAACTGCAGCGGTTCCGCCGCTACCCCGGTGTGGTCGAGCGGGCCGCCGAGATCGGCCGTGCCGCGGCATTCGATCTGGAACTGGTGGCCCCGGACCTGCCGCCGTTCCCGTGCCCGCCGGGCCCCGATCGGCGCGTGATGGACGAGATGCAGTACCTGCGCCAGATGACCGAGCAAGGCGCCAGCAACCGCTACGGCCCGCGCCCGCAGCGCGGTGATGATGGCTCGTTGCGGGTCAAGGCGTGGGCGACGATCGACCGCGAGCTGGCGTTGATCGAGCAACTGAACTTCGCCGGCTACTTCCTGATCGTGTGGGACATCGTCGAGTTCTGCCACCGCGCCGACATCTTCTGCCAGGGGCGGGGCAGCGCCGCGAACTCGGCGGTCTGCTACGCCCTCGGGATCACCAATGCCGACGCCGTGAAGCTCGGCCTGCTGTTCGAACGGTTCCTGTCGCCCGAACGTGACGGCCCACCCGACATCGACGTGGACATAGAAAGTGGACGGAGAGAAGAGGTGATCCAATACGTCTACGACCGCTACGGCCGCCACCACACCGCCCAGGTCGCGAACGTCATCACGTATCGAGCCCGCTCCGCGGTGCGCGACATGGCCAAGGCGCTCGGCTACCAGCCCGGCCAGCAGGACGCCTGGTCCAAGCAGGTCGATGGGTGGGGCGGCGTGGCCACCACCGCGGCTCAGCCCGACTGTTCCATCCCGCCGCACGTGCTGGAACTGGCGGCCCAGATCGAGGACGCACCGCGGCACCTCGGGATCCACTCCGGCGGCATGGTCATCTGCGACCGCCCGGTGATCGAGGTGTGCCCGGTCGAGTGGGCCCGGATGGACAAGCGCTC
>CAZYWK010000149.1:1395-5021 GCA_964651825.1 uncultured Ilumatobacteraceae bacterium
GGTTCTCCGATCTCGTCATCGAAGTGGCGCTCATCCGTCCGGGTCCGATCCAGGGTGGGTCGGTCCATCCGTACATCCGGCGCCGCAACGGCCTCGAACCGGTGACCTACCTCCACCCGCTGCTGGAGAATTCGTTGGGCAAGACGCTGGGGATCCCACTGTTCCAGGAGCAGCTGATGCAGATGGCCATCGACGTCGCCGGGTTCACGCCCACCGAGTCCGACGAGCTGCGCCAAGCGATGGGATCGAAGCGCTCGGCGGCGCGCATGGAGCAGCTCCGCGAGCGCCTGTATGCCGGGATGGCCGAACGCGACATCACCGGCGATGTCGCCGACGAGTTGTTCATGAAGATGAAGGCGTTCGCCAACTACGGCTTCCCGGAGGCGCACTCGGTGAGCTTCGCCTACCTCGTCTACTCCTCGTCGTGGATCAAGTACCACGAGCCGGCGGCGTTCTGCGCGGCGTTGCTCAACGCGCAGCCGATGGGGTTCTGGTCGCCGCACACCCTCGTGCGCGACGCCCGCCGTCACGGCGTCGTCGTGCACACCCCCGACCTCAACGCCTCCCTCGCCGGCGCCACCCTCGAACCGTGTGCGACCAGCACGGGCGAGGTGGCGGTACGGCTCGGGATCGGGTCGGTGCGGGGGATCGGCAAGGAGTTGGCCGAGCAGATCGAAACGGTCCGCAAGTCCGACGGGCCGTTCACCGACACCGAGGACCTCGTGCGCCGGGTGTCGTCGTTGAGCTTGCCGCAGCTCGAAGCGATGGCGACCGCCGGATTGTTCGGGAAGTGCTTCGGTCTCGACCGGCGGATGGCGCTGTGGACCGTTGGTGCCACGGCCCAGTCCCGCCCTGGACGTCTGCCGGGAATCATCACCGGCCGGGATGCGCCACGGCTCCCTGGGATGTTGCCGGTGGAGGAGGCCGTCGCCGACCTCTGGGCCACGGGCGTGTCACCCGACGGTCACCCCACCATCTTCCTCCGTGACGAGCTGACCGAGCTCGGCGTGACGACCTCGATCCAGCTGCACACGGCCAGCGCCGGTTCGCCCGAGCCCGGTTCGGTGGTGTTCGTGGCCGGAGTGGTCACCCATCGTCAACGGCCGATGACCGCCCAAGGCGTGACGTTCCTCAACCTCGAAGACGAGACCGGCCTGATCAACGTCGTCGTGTCCAAGGGGTGCTGGGCCCGGTTCCGTCGCGTGGCACGGGAGGCCCAAGCGATGGTGGTCCGCGGGCGCCTCGAGCGCAGCGAAGGCGTGGTCAACGTCGTGGCCGAACATCTCGCCCCGCTCCGGCTGCCCGCCAAGACCGTCAGCCGCGATTTCCATTGAGCTGACGGCCAAGACTTGGCTCTGCCGGCCTCACGACACTGGCGGCTTCTGCAACGCGTTCACAACCCTGCGGGCGGCCAACTCTCGGAGCTGTTGGGGTCGACCGACGTGCTCAGACCCCGGCGTCGAGTGGGTGTTCGGGGATGCCATCGCGTTGGATGATGCGCAGCAACTCGCCCAGTCGGCGCGGTGCGAACAGCACCGTGGCGGAGGGACCGGTGGTCGCGGCCTCGATCTCCTCGACCGTCCACCAGCGGATCTCGTGGAGCCGCTCGGCGCGCAACTGCTCCCAGCTGAGCGCCGGCTGGGGGTCGAAACGTTCGGTCGGGACGAGGTGCACGATGTCGCGTTGGCCGTCCCACAGGCCGTCCTCGAAGGGGATGATGTGCTCGCGGGTCCACACGGGGGCGCCGATCTCGACGTCGCTGAGCCCGACCTCTTCGATCAGTTCCCGCCGCAGCGCCGTGACGTGGTCCTCGCCCGGCTCGAGGCCGCCGCCGGGCAATGCCCACACCGTCGCCGTGGCGAACTCGAAGCGGACCAGGAGCACCGTCCGCTCGGGTGTGACGAGCAGGGCCCGGACGGCCTGGCGGATGCGCAACCCTCGATCGTGCTCGGGTCCGATCGCTTCCGGTGGCATCACCGTCAGTCTTGCGGCGTGTCGCGCAGACCGTCGTTGAACGACTTGTACATCTCGTAGATGCCCTTGCACTTCTCGCACACCGGCAACTGCTTCGGGTCGCGTGATGGCACCCACACGAAACCACACAGCGCCTCGATCGGTGTTCCCATGATGCGCGCCTCGAGCACGACCGCGGCCGCGCTCTCACCGCGCTTGGTCTTGACGATGTGCGCCGAGACCGGTTCACCGGTTTCGGTCACTTCCTCCGGATCGAGATCGACCTCAGCCGGCATCGTCACGAGATCTGTCATGCCATCAGTGAACCACACGCGCTAGGCTGGGGTCCGTGCTCATCGTCGCACTCGGAGCCGCTGCAATTCTCGCAGCCGCCGGGGCCGCCGCAGCAGCACGCGTCCCCGCACCCGTACTCATTCCGGTACGGGCCCGGCGGGGGGCACGAGCGCAGCGTTCTCGCTGACACTCGTCGAACTCGCCCGACCCGCCGGATTCCGGTGGCGGCGAGCGCTTTCGGATTCCGGTGAACCACCACTGGAGCCAACCATGACCATCCTGACCCGGGAACCGCTGACAGATCAGCAGCGCGTCCCCCGCCATGACGTCCCCGACGGTGTCGAACCGCTCGATCCCTACGCCGACGACCCCGCCTTCGCACTGCACGAAGGCGGCAAGGTGGCCGTGGCGGCACGCGTCGCCGTCGAGGGGCCTGCCGACCTGGCACTGGCCTACACGCCTGGCGTCGGCCGCGTGTCGCAGGCGATCGCCGACCGGCCCGACCGGGTGTGGACCTACACCGGCCGCGGCAATGCGGTTGCCGTGCTGTCGAACGGAACGGCCGTGCTCGGTCTCGGCGACATCGGTCCGGAGGCGGCGATGCCGGTGATGGAGGGCAAGGCCGTGCTGTTCAAGCAGTTCGGCGATGTCGACGCCTATCCGGTGTGCGTCGAAGCGCGCACGGTCGAGGAGCTGGTTGCCGTCGGGCGGGCGATCGCACCCACGTTCGGCGGGCTCAATCTCGAAGACGTCAAGGCGCCGGAGTGCTTCGAGGTCGAGCGCCGGCTCCAGGATGTGCTCGACATCCCGGTCTTCCACGATGATCAGCACGGGACGGCCGTCGTCGCGCTCGCCGCGCTCACCAATGCGGCACGCGTCGTGGGCAAAGAGCTCTCCGCGCTCAAGGTGGCGATCGTCGGCACCGGCTCGGCGGGCACCGCCGTGGCGCGCCTGCTCCACGACGCTGGCGTCGGGCGTGACGCGGCGGGCGACATCATCGGCGTGGACCGTTGCGGGATCCTGCACCGCGACCTGACCGACCTGCCGGCCCACATGCAGTGGTTCGCGGACCACGGCAATCGTGACGACCGGCGGGGCGGGGTGCGCGAGGCGTTGCGCGGCGCGGACGTGCTGTTCGGACTGTCGGGGCCGGGAGTGATCGATGCCGCGTGGCTGGCCGACATGGCCGACGACGCGATCGTGTTCGCCATGGCCAACCCGACCCCGGAGGTGATGCCCGAACTGATGCCACCGAACGTCGCCGTGATCGCCACCGGACGTAGCGACTACCCGAACCAGATCAACAACGTGCTCGTGTTCCCCGGCCTGTTCCGCGGCCTGCTCGACGTGCACGCGACGCGCTGCACGATCGAGATGAA
>CAZYWK010000150.1:0-4952 GCA_964651825.1 uncultured Ilumatobacteraceae bacterium
CGCGGGCGACCTTGCGGAGCGCCGAGTTCGGCTTCTTCGGGGTGGTGGTGTACACGCGGGTGCACACGCCGCGACGCTGCGGGGAGCCCTTGAGCGCCGGCGTCTTCGACTTGGTCACCTTGGAGCTTCGACCCTGACGGACGAGCTGTTGGATTGTTGGCACGAATGAAACCTCGTTCGTCTGGTCGCTCCGCCGGCACCACGGCCGGCGGAATGTGGTGGGTTGGGTGAGTCGCGCTCACCCGCCGTACACCAGGCAGCACCCGGTGAGAGGACCCTCCAAGGCTAGAGGCGCGCGCTCAACCGAACCAACCTGCGACGTCGACGATCACGTGGGTCTCCGCGCTGGCGAAGATCTTCACCCGGCCGTCGGGTGACACACCGCTCACCACCACGTTGGGGATCGACTGCCCGGCGACGAAGTTCACGTTCGACGAGGGCGGCAGCCCGACGTCGAAGGGATACACGGTCAGGTACCCGCTGCCCTGGGCGTCGGTCGCCGTGACGTTGAGCACCACCGCGGTCGCCGTCGACGGAACCCCGGCGATGTCGGTGACCTTGACGTCGAGCGTCCCATCGGCCGCCACCCTGACGCCGGCGGGACGGGTGTCGATGATGCGCTTCGGCTTGACCGGCTTGAACAGCTCCGCGTTGCTCGCCGTGGAGTAGTACCCGAACACGTCGGCGATCACGTGGGCGCTCGTGTCGAGGTACACGCTGACCTCACCGTTCGCGCCGACCGGTGCGAACACGACGTTCGGGCGGGTCTCTCCGGGGCCGACGTTGACGTTCGACGTCGCCGGCACCGGTGCTCCCGCGGCGTACACCGCGGCCCATCCGGCCGCCGACGGCTGATCCAGCGTCAGGTTCAGCACCACCGATGGAGCGTCACCAGGCACACCGGCGACGCCGGCGACCTTGAACGTGACGATCTGGCCCACGCCCGGCTTCGGACCGCTGCGGGTGTCGATCAGACGGGCCGGTGTGACGGGGATGAAGCCGTTCGCCGCGGTCGTCGAGAAGTATCCGAACACGTCGACGATCACGTTGCTCGTCTTGTCGGTGAACACCTTGATGCTGCCGTCGGTACCGAGCTTGGCCACGACCAGGTTCGGGTCGGCGCCACCGGCGCGGTAGTTGACGTTGGAGGCCGTCGGGAGCGGTTCGGTCCCCGGGTACACGGTGAGGAAGCCCGCGGCCTCGGCGCCGTCGGCGGTCACGTTGAGCGCTACGGAGACCGCGTCGGACGGCACGCCGTGGAGGCCGGCCATCGGGATCGACACCGACGTGCCGCCCTCGACCTTGACGGATCCGCCCGCGGGCGTGCGGGAGTCGAAGGCGCGCAGCGGCTGAGCGAGCGGCGTGTACTTCGTCTTCGGCGTCGAGGTGACGCCGGACGACTCGAGGAAGACCGCCGCGTCGAGGATCGAGTCGCTGGTGTCGGCCACGGCGATGCGCAGTGTGTTGTTGACACCCGGTGTCACGGTGGCGAAGCACGTGAGCACCTGCGTGAAGCCGTCGAACTGCGTGTCGAACGCACCCGAATCCGACGGGTTGTCGATGTAGAGCTGCGTGTTCTTGTGGTCGTTGATCGTGTTGATCGTGACGGGCTCCGGCGTCCCGCTCGGGGTGGCCACCGTGGCGCAGTTCGTGCCGTTGACCTGGAACGCGAACACGTCGTTGAAGCTCGAGTCGACGTACTCGCGGTACTCCTCGGAGGCGAACACATAGTTGATCTCGAGGTCGGCCGAGACCGGGACGATCGTCATCTCCAGAACGGCCGCGTCACGCGTGGTCCGGGGTGCGACGAGCGTGTTCAGGAACGTGTCGCCCGGGCCGCCGAACCCGGTGCTCTTGCTCCCGGAGTTGTTCGGCCCGACGACATCGGCGATCTTGCCGCTCGACATCACGACGCCGTCGGAGACACCGATGGCGTCGGCCACCCCGGGGCCGGCGAACAGCCCACCCTGCTGGTCGTTGCCGGTGAAGGTCGCACTGACCACGGTGACTCCGGGTCCCGCAATCTCTTGCGCCATGGCGAGCGCGGTGATTCCCGGCTGGGTGAGGTCGTGCACGCTCCACGTGGCGGCCTGAGCCGGTGGGGCCGATGCCCCGAGCGTGCCGAGTGAGGTGAGCGCGACCACCGCGGCCACAGCCCCCCGACGCACGATGCGATGTCCCATTGCTGTCTCCTTGTCGACGAACGCGGGCGCCGCACGGTGCAGCGCTGTTCATCGAGAGATCAGCGAGGTCGGCCTGATACAGGGAGGTCAGCGACTCTCTGTCCGGGAGCAGGGAACTTTGCGGGTCTGCTGACCCAGACGGTTGCCAGATCCGCAAAGAACCGCTCACGGCGGCAGCGGAGAGGACCCGACCGGGGGGTGCCCCGGCCGGGTCCTTCGCGGACGTTCAGCCGATCGGTTCGGCGGTCTCGGCGAGGTCGCTCGAGTAGGTGCCGTGCAGGCTGGAGAGGAACGCGGCCGGATCCTCTTCGCCGGTGTCGCTCGAATAGAACGTCATCGGCTCGTAGTCGGGCGCTTCGATGCCGAACTCGCGGTAGCGCATCATGCCGGTACCGGCCGGGATGAGCTTGCCGATGATGATGTTCTCCTTGAGGCCGATCAGGTTGTCGCCGCGGCCGTCGATGGCGGCCTCGGTGAGCACCCGGGTGGTCTCCTGGAACGACGCGGCCGACAGCCACGACTCGGTGGCGAGCGACGCCTTGGTGATGCCCATCAACTCCGGGCGGCCCTCGGCCGGACGCAGGCTCTCTTCGACCATGCGGCGGTTGGTGTCGCGGAACACCTTCGAGTCGACGCGCTCGCCCGGCAGGAAGCCAGTCGCACCGGGCTCCTGCACGCCGACCCGGCGGGTCATCTGGCGCACGATGAGCTCGATGTGCTTGTCGGAGATCGACACACCCTGGTCGCGGTAGACCCGCTGCACTTCCTCCACGAGGTAGAGCTGCGTCTCGCGGATCCCCTTGATCTCCATGATCTCCTTGGGATCGTAGGGACCATCGGTGAGCGGCTCGCCGGCCTTGATCTCCTGACCGTCGGTGACGATCGGGCGGGCACCGAGCGGGAGCACGATCTCGTGCTCCTCGCCCTGATCGTCGGTGACGACGACCGGGACGCCCTTGCCCTCGTCCTCGCGCAGGTGCAGCACACCCGATGCCTTGGCGAGACGGGCCGAACCCTTGGGGGTGCGGGCCTCGAACAGCTCGACGACGCGGGGCAGACCACCGGCGATGTCCTTGCCGGCCACACCACCGGTGTGGAACGTGCGCATCGTCAGCTGGGTGCCGGGCTCGCCGATCGACTGGGCGGCGATGACGCCCACGGCCTCGCCGAGCTCGATCATCTTGCCCGTCGCCAGCGAACGGCCGTAGCACATCGCACACACGCCGAGCTCGGCGTCGCACGTGAGCACCGAGCGCACACGGAGGCGGTCGACGCTCGGATCGTCGCGCAGGGCGGCCATCTCCTCGTCGCCGACGATCGTGTTGCGCGGCAGCACCTTGCGCCCGTCGTCCATCGGCTCGGCCAGCTCGATGTCGTTGAGCAGTGCGCGGCCGAACAGCTTCGTCTCGAGGTAGGCGCGGCGGTTGGCCGTGTCGGGGTTGACGTTCTCGATCCACACGCCGAGCGTGGAGCCGCAGTCGTCCTCGCGGACGATCAGCTCCTGGGCGACGTCGACGAGACGGCGCGTCAGGTAGCCCGAGTCGGCGGTACGCAGCGCCGTGTCGACGAGGCCCTTGCGGGCGCCCGGCGTGGCGATGAAGTACTCGAGCGTCTCGAGGCCCTCACGGAAGTTCGACTTGATCGGGCGGGGGATCATGTCGCCGCGAGGGTTGGCCACGAGGCCGCGCATGCCGGCGATCTGACGCATCTGCGTCATGTTCCCGCGGGCACCCGAGCCGACCATCATGTCGATCGGGTTGAACTGCTGCTCCTTGAACTCCTTTTCCATCGCGGCCTGCACCTCGGCGGTGGCATCGGTCCAGATGCGCACCTCCTGCTGGCGGCGCTCGCCGTCGGTGATGATGCCGCGGCGGAACTGGTTCTCGACCTTGTCGGCCTGCGCCTCGTAGCCGTCGAGCAGCGCCCGCTTGGCCTTCGGCGTGCGGACGTCGTCGATCGACACCGTCAGGCCCGACTGCGACGCGAAGCGGTAGCAGAGGTTCTTGATCGCGTCGAGCGCCTCGGCCACCACGGCCTTGTCGTAGTTGTCGGACAGGCGCTCGACGATCACGCCGAGCTCCTTCTTCTTCACCGTGTCGTTGATGTGGCCGAACTGCTCGGTGTAGTCGTCGGGCAGCGCCTCTTCGAACAGCACGCGGCCGGCGGTGGTGGCGAAGGGCTCGGAGCCCGGCGCCCGCATCGTGATCGCCGCATGCAGGTCGAGCGCACCCTCGTCGTAGGCCCGCAGGATCTCCCACAGGTGACGGAACACGCGGCCCTCGCCGGGCACGCCGTCCATCCCTTCGGTGAGGTAGTAGGCGCCGATCACGAGGTCCTGCTGCGGGGTGACGATCGGGCGACCCGACGCCGGCGACAGGATGTTGTTGGCGCTGAGCATGAGCACGCGGGCCTCGGCCTGCGCCTCGGCCGACAGCGGCACGTGGATGGCCATCTGGTCGCCGTCGAAGTCGGCGTTGAACGCCGTGCAGACGAGCGGATGGATCTGGAGCGCCTTGCCCTCGACCAGCACCGGCTCGAAGGCCTGGATGCCGAGGCGGTGCAGCGTCGGTGCACGGTTGAGGAGCACCGGGTGCTCCTTGATGACGTCTTCGAGCACGTCCCACACCTGCGGGCGGCGGCGCTCGACCATGCGCTTGGCCGTCTTGATGTTCTGCGCGAGTTCGAGGTCGACGAGGCGCTTCATCACGAACGGCTTGAACAGCTCGAGCGCCATCAGCTTCGGCAGGCCGCACTGGTGCAGGCGCAGCG
>CAZYWK010000151.1:0-4895 GCA_964651825.1 uncultured Ilumatobacteraceae bacterium
CTTCGTCCATCCACTCATTGTCGCCCACGGCGAGGGCGGGCCCGTTCGTTCGGGGACGGGGCCAGAACGAACACCCCGTTCGTCTGGCCCCGTCCCCGATGAACGGGGTCAGGCGATGGAGCGGGCGGCGGGGACGACATCGGTGAGGTAGGCGTCGAGCGCCTCGTCGTCGACCGGGAGGCGCAGCGCCACGTTCACCAGGTCGGCGCCGGCGGCCCGGTACTCGGCGATGCGGTCGACGGCGCGGTCGGGCGTGCCGGTCAACGCGCCGGCGGTCAGCCGCTCGGACAGCTCTGGGCCCCACTGGGCGCTGATGCGCTCGAGCTCGGCGTCGGCCGCGGCCGGTGTCGCGGCGACGTGAAAGGCGAGGTTGATCGACCGCTCCAGCGTCGCCGGGTCGCGGCCGATCGCCTCGCAGGCGGCGTCGAGCCGGTCGTTCAGGAGGCGGAACTCGGCCGGGCCGACGTACGGGACGTTCCAACCGGCGCAGTACTTCGCCGCGTTCTCCGGGGTGCGGGTGCGGCCACTGCCGCCGGTCCACAGGGGGATGGCGCCGTCGTACGGGCCTGGCACGCACGTGACCTCGTCGACCCGGTAGTGGTCACCGGCGAACGAGAAGGCGGTGCCGGGCTGGCCGCGCAACATCGAACTGATGATCTCCAGGCCCTCGCCGAGCATGTCGAAGCGCACGCCGACCTCGGGGAAGTCGTAGCCGTGGGCCCGGAACTCCGGCGCGTGCCAGCCGGCGCCGAAGCCGGGTTCGAACCGGCCTTCGGAGATGTGGTCGATCGCGACGCACGCCTTGGCCAGCAGCGCGGGGTTGCGGTACGGCACGCAGAACATGAGGCACCCGATGCGGGCGCGCTCGGTGACCGACGCGAGCGCGCCGAGCGTTGCGACCGCCTCGAAGTGCGGGGTCTGCCCGCCCGCTGGCGGCGCCTCGTACAGGTGGTCCCACACCGAAATCCAATCGACGACCTCGTCGAGCCGCTGCCAGAGCGGGACGAGTTCCACCATCGTGGCGTTCTGCTGACCGACGTGCACACCGAGCGAGAGACCCATCGCTCCATCATGGCCCTGACCGCCGACCGTGATCGGTCCGGGCAACCGTTTGCGTCGGGATTCAGCACCGACAGGCGTGGCCAGATCCCGACGCAAACGTGGATCGCTCGTGCAGCCGGCCGACGCCGCGTCAACCGCGCGTCGGTGCGACGGGCAATCCGGCCGCCGCCCACGCTGCGAACCCGCCGCCGAGGTCGTGGACGTCGCGCAGGCCGAGCTCGCCGAGCGACGCCACCGCGAGGCTCGACGCGTACCCCTCCTGACAGAACACCACGATCGGCTGGTCGAAGTCGACCGCTGGCGATCGGTGCTCGCCCGTCGCGTCGAGGCGCCATTCGAGGACGTTGCGCTCCACGACGACGGCCCCGGGGATCGCGCCGTGCTCGGCGCGCTGGGCGGCCGGGCGCGTGTCGACGAGCGTGGCGCCGGCGGCTTGGAACGCTGCCGCGCCGGCGGCGTCGATGATGCTGATGTTCGCCCGAGCCGCGCTGAGCAGCCGATCGATGGCGGTCGCCGTCATGGCCTGCCCACCGGCGAGACGGTGACCACTTCGGTCCGATCGACCTCGCGAGACCCGTCGGTCGACCCGCGGTAGAAGCTCATCGAACTGAGCGGCGGCGAGTAGACGTGCACACTCGTCGCGCCGACCGCGCCGCGATTGACCACGGCGTGCACGTGGTCACCGTCGAAGCTGACGGTTTCACCAGCGCCCAGGCGGCGAGTGAACGTGGTGCCGTCACGGTCGACGTCCTCGTCGAGCACGCCACTCACGACAGCGAACGCTCCGGTCGAACCCCCGTGGTCGTGCGCGTCGAGGCCGGTGCCCGCCGGCCAGTGGATCAGCCAGACGTCGTAGACGTCGGTCGCCAGCAGCAGCTCGTAGGAGCGCTCGGTGGAGATCGTCTCGCCGCTGAGCTCCCACGGCATCGCCACCTCGGCGAGGCCGGCGGCAATCACGCCGACGAGCGGTTCGTCACCCGAATGAGACGACGGATGCACCGCCCGCGACGAGATGTGTCGCCACGGACCAGCGTTCGTCGGGGTCGCTGTGGCGGTGGTCGGAAGCTGGGGCACGGCGGTCACTCCATGTGGGATCGGTCAGGCAACTGGGAAATCCCGACCTACTTCGTCAACTTTCTACCACACCAAGTTGGTAATCCCGACCGAATAAGTAATCTATTGCCGAATGAGTGGGAGGAAAGGGCGCAACGAGACGACGGCTGGGCCGTTGACGACGTGGTCGCTGCGCGCGCTCACGGTCGCGTTGGTACTCGGCCTGTGGTTCCTCCTCACCTGGCTCGAGGTGTGGGATCCGCTGATCCTCCCGACGCCGGCCTCGGTCTGGAATGCGTTGATCCAGTCGGTCACCACCGACGGCAGGAGGCGCGGGCTGGCCGGGTACTTCCTGTGGGAACACCTCGAAGCGAGCCTGTGGCGCACCTTCAACGGCGTGTTCTGGGCAGTGATCCTCGGCGTCACCGTCGGCTTCGCGCTGTCGTCGTCGTTCGTCGTGCGCACGATGTTCGAGCCACTCGTCAGCTTCCTGCGCAGCCTCCCGCCGCTCGCCTACTTCACCATCCTCATCTTCTGGTTCGGCATCGAGGACACCTCGAAGATCTGGCTCCTCTTCCTCGCCGCCTTCCCGCCCGTGACGCTGGCGACGATGAACGGGATCGAGCGCGTCAGCGCCGATCGCATCGACGCGGCCCGGTCACTCGGCGGGACACGCTCGCAGGTCATCCGCCACGTCGTACTGCCCTCGGCGCTCCCCGACATCTTCACCGGCGTCCGCGTCGCCATGGGCTTCGCGCTCACCACGATCGTCGCCGCCGAGACCGTCAACGGTCTGCCGGGCATCGGTGGGCTGGCCTGGTTCACCAAGAAGGACACGCGCATCGACGTCGCGATCCTCTGCGTGATCGTCATCGGCCTCGTGGCCGTACTGCTCGACCAGCTCATCCAGCTGGGCGAACGGGCGCTCGTGCCCTGGAAGGGCCACGCCTGACGGGCCGCGCCGGCCCACCTCCCAACCACCCAACCACCCAACCCATTGGACGTGAACGACATGAGAACCCCCAACCGACCGCGGCTGCTCGCCGCCGTGACCCTGACCGCACTGCTCGCAGTGTCGGCGTGCGGCAGCGACGACAACACGACCAGCGATGCCGCAACGTCGGCCACGAGTGACCCGGCCGCCACCGTGCCAGCCGGCACCGAGTCCGGCGAGGCGGCCGCGGTCCCTGCCGTCGACGCGCCCGACAAGATCCGCGTCGCGTATCAGCAGGTGCCCAACGGCGACCTGATCGTGAAGAACCAGGGTTGGCTGGAGGAGGCCTTCGGGCCCGACGTCACCATCGAGTGGAACCTGTTCGCGTCCGGCGGCGACGTCAACGAGGCGGTGATCGCCGGCGCGGTCGACCTCGGCCTCGCCGGCAGCAGCCCGGTGTCGCGCGGCCTGTCGAGCGGCATCGACTACCGGGTGCCGTGGATCTTCAACGTGATCGGCACCGCCGAGGCGCTCGTCGCCAAACCGGGGATCACCACCATCGAAGACCTCGTCGGCAAGACGGTCGCCACCCCGTTCGCGTCGACCACTCACTTCAGCCTCCTCGCCGCGCTCGACGAGGCGGGTGTCGACCCGGCGGACGTCGACATCATCGACGCCGCTCCCGACGACATCTACGCGGCCTGGACGCGAGGTGACATCGACGCGGCATACGTGTGGAACCCGAACCTCGCCAAGCTGATCGCCGACGGCGCCACGGTGCTGATCACGAGCGCCGACCTCGCCGAGCTCGGCAAGACGACCTACGACCTGGCCATCGTCTCCAACTCGTTCGCCGACGAGTACCCCGGCGCGGTCGAGGTGTGGCTGGCACAGCAGGACCGAGCGGTGCAGCTGATCAACGACGACCCCACCGCGGCGGCCGAGGCCGTCGGGCTCGAGCTCGAGATCTCGCCGGAGGAGGCCGCCGCCCAGCTCGGTGCCCTCGTGTTCGTGACCGCCGCCGACCAGGTCGGCCCCGACTACCTCGGTGGAGGCCTGGCCGCCAACCTGCTGGCCGCCGCCGAGTTCAACAAGGCCCAGGGCACCATCGACGCGGTGCAACCGGAGGAGGTCTACGTCAACGGCGTCGACGACTCCTTCGCCCTCGCTGTCGTCCGAGCCAGTTGACACCCCGTGACGTTCTCGGCGCGCCGCACGCGCCGATCTGATGTGCCCACCGCCGCCATCCCCCCTCGTGGCGGCGGTGGGCATGCACTCCGGATCGCCAACGTGTCCCACGAGTACGAGACCACTGACGGGCCGCTGCGCGTGCTCGACCAGATCGACCTCGACATGTCCGCGGGCACGTTCCTGTGCCTGGTCGGGCCCAGCGGATGCGGCAAGACGACCCTGCTCAAGCTGATTGCCGGATTCGACACACCGTCGACCGGCCGGATCGAGATCGGCGACCACCTCGTCACGGCGCCCGGCGCCGACCGCGGGGTCGTGTTCCAGCACCCCACGTCGCTCATGCCCTGGCTCTCGGTGCGCAAGAACGTCGAGCTCGGCCTCCGCCTGGGCGGCGTGGACCGGCACGCTCGGCACGCACGGGCCGACATCGAACTGGCCCGCGTCGGCCTCACCGACTTCGCGCAGCGACGCGTCTACGAACTGTCGGGCGGGATGCAGCAGCGCTGCCAGATCGCGCGCGTGCTGGCCAACGACCCGGACATCATGCTGATGGACGAGCCGCTCGGCGCGCTCGACGCGCTCACTCGCGAGCACCTGCAAGCGGAGTTGCGCCGAATCTGGAAGGAGACCGGCCGCAGCGTGTTGCTGATCACAC
>CAZYWK010000152.1:0-4885 GCA_964651825.1 uncultured Ilumatobacteraceae bacterium
CGTCGAGATACCCGGTCCTGGCGAAGATCCGGATGCCGGCGCGCAGGATGTCGTCGCGTCGAGACGGCCGGTGAGCAGCGCGCGTCGGTTTGGGGGGCGGCGTCAGATGATCGGTCAGACCGGATCTCCTGCAAACATCGGCTCGGCCCTTCTGGTGGACATCGCGGGGACCGCGGATCGACGAGATCGTAGGCGAGTACCCCACACGGCCTCGGTCCGCGAGACTGCGAAGGTGAAGCTCGCACGTTGGTCGATCGCCGCCGCCGCGCTGCTGGCGGTCACCGTAGTGCCCGGTTCCCTCGCGGGCGGGGCGAGCGGCGACACCGCCGGACGCGTCGACGGTCCGGCATCGGCCACCGCGGTTGCCCGGCGCTTGTCGATCCCGTCCGGCAGCGCCCTCCCGGGCAATCCGGGTGGTGGCGAGCTGCCCGCCTCGGCCCTCCCGGTCGACACGTCACGGCCCGACCGGGTGGTGGGAACCGGGACTCCGGCGTCCTGCACGTCGGCGGCAGTCGTCGCCGCGGTTGCGGCTGGCGGCATCATCACGTTCGACTGCGGCCCCGGCCCGCACACGATCGTGATGACCGAGACCGCCAAGGTCGTCAACACGTCGAGCACCGTGGTGCTCGACGGCGGCGGCCGGGTCACGTTGAGCGGTGCCGACCAGCGGCGCATCCTCTACATGAACACCTGCGACGCGGCGCAGGTCTGGACCACCTCCCACTGCCAGAACCAGCCCGAGCCGCAACTCGTCGTCCAGCGGATGGGCTTCACGGCCGGCAACAGCTCCGGCGAGCTGACCGAGGGCGGCGGGGGCGGCGCCGTGTTCGTGCGCGGTGGGCAGCTGCGCATCATCGAGAGCGTGTTCACGTCGAACCGCTGCGATGCCACCGGACCCGACCTCGGCGGCGGTGCGGTCCGTGTGCTCAGCCAGTACGAGGGCCGGCCCGTGATCGTCGCGACGAGCACGTTCGACTCCAACCGCTGCTCCAACGGCGCGGCGCTGTCGAGCATCGGCGTGTCGTGGACGATCTACAACAGCATGTTCACCCGCAACCATGCGATCGGCGAGGGCGCCAACCCGCAGCGGCCAGGCACACCCGGCGGCGGCAGCGGCGGCGCCATCTACCTCGACGGCAACCTGTTCGACCTGGATCTCATCGGCAGTGTCGTGCGCGACAACTCGGCCCGTGAGGGTGGCGGCGCCATCTTCTTCGTGTCGAACGACCGAACCGGCCAGCTGCGGATCGCGAGCTCCACCCTCGAACGCAACCCGAGCGCAGGATTCGAGACTCGCGGCTTCCCGGGGATCTTCTTCCTCGGCAAGGGTTCACCGCAGGTCGTCGGCTCGACGATCCGCTGACCCGGCGCGTCGAGCCTCAGGATGCGACGAGGTCGAGGCCGATCTCGCCGGCGTCGGTGTTCTTGCGCAGCTGCAGCGTGTCGCCGTCGATGACGTAGGCGACCTCGCCGTCGAGCACGCTCGTCACCGCTGCTTCGAGATCCATCTGTGGCTGCGGGCAGGCCATGCGGGTGAGCGCCATCGGGCCGAACGTGAGCGTGGTGTCGGTGACCTCGACGCTCGCCGATCCGGTGTTGCAGCCGGCCTCCACCGCGGCGGTGCCGTCGGTGATGGTGAGCGAAGCGACCGCACCGATGGGCACGGTCGACACTGCTTGATTGGCGACCAGGCCGTCGACGACCCAGCGAGTGCCTTCGAGGGTGGCCGCCTCGCCGGCTGCGGCGGCCGCGAACGTGACGGACGTGCCGTCGCCACCCGTGACGGTGAGCTCGTCAGTGTCGACAGCGACGGTGGGGTCGCCCGAAAACAGTGCTGACAGCCAGGCGTCCTGATCCATGAGCGGCTGATCGCAGGCCATCATCGTCATCGCGAGCGTCGGTGCCTGGAGGGTGGAGCCGTCGAGCGTGTAGCCGCCGAACATCGTGTTGCATCCGGCGTTGATGCTGATCGAGCCGTCGGCGAAGGAGAGCGCGACGGTGCTGCCCTCGACCAGTTCCTGGCCGTCGGCGCCCGTCGAGGTCCAGCTCGTGCCGTCGAGGTCGAGATCGGATGCGGGCATGCTTTCCTCGGTGGCAGTGGAGTCGGCGGTCGTGTCGGCCGGGGTGGTCGTGGCGTCGTCGTCGCTCCCGCAGGAGACGAGAGCGGTCGCGGCGACGAGGGGCAGGGCGAGCAGGGCGAGGGATCGTTTCACGGCAGTTGGACGCTTTCTGCGGGGCCGGTGGTTCCGGGGGAAGGTGAGAGTTCGGCGAGAGCCTGTCAGGAGACAGCGACGCGGCAGGCGATGCGCATCATCTGGTCGACGCCGGCCTTCAGGTCGTCGTCGCTGATCCGAATCGACGGCGCGTCGGGGTCGAGCAGGTCGCTGACCGTCATCATCGCGAGCGCCTCGACGCCCTTGAGCGCGGCCACGGTGTAGAGCATCGCGGCCTCCATCTCGACACCGAGATGGCCGAGCCGCTTCCACCGCGCGAGCGTCGTGGTGTCGGGGTCGTAGAACAGCCCGGAGGTGACGACCGAACCGACGTGCACCGCGCCGGAGCCCGCTTCGCGGCTGAGCGCGGCGGCGGTCTCGGCGAGGCTGAACGTGGCGCTCGGCGCCCAGCCGTCCATCTGTGCGAGACGGAACGGCGTGTGATCGTCGGACGACGCGGCGATCGCGATCACCGTGTCGCCCATCGCCAGATGTGGCTGGACCCCGCCACACGTGCCGACCCGGATCATCCGCTGGGCGCCGAGCATGCAGAGCTCTTCGAACACGATGCCCGCGCTGGGGGCGCCCATGCCGGTGCTCTGCACGCTGATCGGCCGACCCTCGAAGGTGCCGGTGAAGCCGAGCATGCCCCGCTCGCCGTTGACCTGGCGGAACCCCGGATCGAAGAAGGTTTCCGCGATGTACTTCGCCCGGAGTGGGTCACCTGGGCACAGCACGTTCGGTGCGTAGTCGCCGTCGTCGGCGCGCAGATGAATCGGCATGGCTGCGACTCTAACGATCGGGGTCGAGCTCGGTGCTTGGCGGGTGTCTCCCGATCCGGCGCGACGTCATAGGGTCCGTTCGTATGCGGATCGTCATCGTCGGTGCCGGCGCGGTCGGCGGGGTCGTCGCCGCCAACCTCGCGCTCGCCGGCACACCGGTCGTCGCCGTTGCCCGCGGCGAGCACGGCCGGGTGATGCAGGAGACCGGGCTGCGCTACGAGTCGCCGTCGGGCACGACGATCGTCGAACTCCCAGTCGCGTCGTCGGTCGCCGACGTCGATTTCACCGACGGCGACGTGATCATGGTCGGCGTCAAGAGCCAGGACACCGCGGGCGTGCTCAACGACCTGCGCGCGGCCGGCGTCACCGACCTGCCGATCGTGTGCATGCAGAACGGCGTCGACAACGAGCGTCAGGCGCTACGGCTCTTCCCCGACGTGTACGGCATCTGCGTGATGCTTCCGGCCGACCACCTCTCCCCGGGGGTCGTTCGTGTGTGGACCGCGCCGAGCTCCGGGCTCCTCGACGTCGGCCGGTACCCGCACGGCGTCGACGACCTCTGCGTGCAGCTCGCCGCAACTCTGGAAGGGGCCACGTTCGGCTCGATCCCGCGTGACGACATCATGAGCTGGAAGTACCGCAAGCTGCTGATGAACCTCGGCAACGCCGTCGAGGCCGTGTGCGGCAGGAAGGCGGCCCGGTTGGCCGAGTTGGTGCAGTCCGAAGGTGAGGCCGCGCTGGCCGCCGCCGGGATCGCGGTCGTCAGCGTCGACGACGACCTGGCCCGTCGGGGCGACGCGCTGAAGATCCAGCCGGTCGGCGGCGAGCGGCACCGCGCGGGAGGATCGACGTGGCAGAGCCTGCGCCGTTCCACCGCGACGATCGAGACCGACTACCTGACCGGCGAGATCGTCCTGCTCGGCCGGCTCCACGGCATCCCGACCCCTGCCAACCGAGCGCTCCAGGAGATCGCCGCCCAGATGGCGCTCGCCGGCGAGCCCCCCGGTTCACGCTCCGAAGATGACGTGCTGGGCGTCGCTCGAAGAGTTCGAGTCGCTCGGTGAGACGCTCGCCTGGGCGGTGGAGCCCGGCATCGATGTCGCCCTGGCCGAAGCCCGCCGCGATCGGGAATGGTCATACCCAGTTATACTCCCTCCCATGAAGACCGCGATCTCGGTGCCGGACGACACGTACGCGCGCGTGGAACGAGCGGCTCGCGAGCATGGGATGAACCGGTCGGAGTTCTACTCGCGGGCGGCTGAGCGTTACGTCGCTCACCTCGAGTCGACCGACGTCACCGCGGCGATCGACGTCGTGGCCGACGCCGTCAACGCCGACGAGTCGTCCCGGTTCGCCGTCGCCGCGGGAAGCGCCACGCTCGGGGCGGATGACGACGCATGGTGACCCGCGGCGACGTGCACTGGTGCGACCTGGGTGACGGCACGGGCAGCGGCCCGGCGAAGCGACGACCGGTGCTCGTCGTGCAGTCCGACGAATACAACCGCAGTCGCCTCGCGACCACCGTCGTCGCCGCACTCACCTCGAACACGGCACTCGCCGCGATGCCGGGCAACGTCTTGTTGCCCGCGTTCGTGACCGGGCTGGCGAGAGATTCCGTCGTGAACGTGACCGCGTTGGCGACGGTCGACCGGCGGACGCTGGACGCGCATCCGGCGGGCCAGGTTCCCGGCTCCCTGATGTCGGAGGTCGATCTGGGCATCCGTCGCGTCCTCGGCATCCGCTGATTCCCGTCCCACGTCCCCACCGATTCCCGGCGGGCCGTGCCACACTGCGAACCGGTGGACCGACCTGACGGCCCCCGGGAGCGGCGCGGTCACGCCAGCGTCCCAATGCTCACTTCAAGAACTTCGAGGTGGTGTTGTCGGCGAG
>CAZYWK010000153.1:0-4820 GCA_964651825.1 uncultured Ilumatobacteraceae bacterium
TCGCCACGCTCGCCTACACCGAGCCGTCGGGCAAGTGGGACGAGTCGGGCATCACCGCCACCGCCACCAAGTCGGGCGACGGGTACACGATCAACGGCACGAAGTCGTTCGTGCTCGACGGTGCCACGGCCAACCTGATCATCGTGGCCGCCAAGACCGACGCCGGCACCAGCCTCTTCGCCGTCGACGGCGATGCGAGCGGCCTGACCCGCACGTCACTGTCGACCATGGACCAGACCCGCAAGCAGGCCAAGCTCGACTTCGCCGACACGCCGGCGACGCTCATCGGCGAGGATGGCAAGGGCTGGGACACGCTCACCACGGTGCTCGACCTCGCTGCCGTCGGCCTCGCCGCCGAGCAGGTCGGTGGCGCCCAGAAGGTGCTCGAGATGGCGGTGGAGTACGCCAAGGTGCGCGTCCAGTTCGGGCGCCCGATCGGTTCGTTCCAGGCGATCAAGCACAAGTGCGCCGACATGCTGCTCGAGGTCGAGTCGGCCAAGTCCGCCGCCTACTACGGCATGTGGTGCGCGTCGGAGATGAACGACGAGCTCCCCTCGACGGCCTCGCTCGCCAAGGCGTACTGCTCGGAGGCCTACTTCCACGCCGCAGCCGAGAACATCCAGATCCACGGTGGCATCGGCTTCACCTGGGAGCACCCGGCGCACCTCTACTTCAAGCGCGCCAAGAGCTCCGAGCTCCTCTTCGGTGACCCCACCTACCACCGCGAGCAGCTCGCCCAGCGCATCGGCATCTGAGTTCACACGTCGGGTCCGGCCAGGGATTGATCCCCGGCCGGACCTTTCGCGTTCCGACCCGGGGTCGCGTGTTTCCGACCCATACGGTCGGCGCGAAACACCCGTCGGCAGCAAATACCCGACTGGATGGGGCCTACGCTCGGTGGTGTGGATGGGATCACGATCGTGTTCGCGGTGGCAGCGGCGCTCGTCGTGTTCGCGATCGCCGCGGTCGCCGTGGGTCGTGAGGCGTACCGGCTCGACGCGGTGGCGCCGCGGGCGGTGTACATCCTCGACGAGGCGGTCGACTTCGTGTGCGACCGGCTGCCACCCGAGAGCCAGGCCCGGCTCACGCCGGAGGAGGTGCAGCAGCTGCTCGTGTTCCACATGCAGTGGCTGCATGACCAAGGCCTGCAGCCCGACGGCGTCGTCGATCTGCCGCAGTCGATCGACGAACCGGTGGTGATCACCGAGACGAACCTCACCGCCTACCTGCTCGGCGAGGCCGAACGCACCGGTGTCGACCTGCTCGATGACGTGGACGCCGTCAACGTCGTCGAGGCGCATCTGGCGTACTTCGACGCGATCGGAGCGATCGGCCCGCAGGCCGGGTTGGACGACGTGCTGTAGCCATCTGCGATCATTCGCAGATGGCATCGACGATTTCCAAGGACCGCATCATCGAGGCGCTGCGCGAGGTGTGGGCCAGCCTCGACGACCTGCTGAGTGGGCTCTCCGACGACGAGTGGTCGAAACCGAGCCCACTTCCCGGCTGGGACGTCAAGGCCAACGTCGCGCACATCATCGGCACGGAGGCGATGCTGCGTGGCGAGCCTGCTCCCGATGTCGAGATCGATCGCGAAGCGCTCGCCCACGTCAACAACGACATCGGCGCCTTCAACGAGCAGTGGATCCAGTCGATGCGCTCGACGCCGCCGGCCGAAGTGCTCGACCGGTTCCGGCTGCTCACCGCCGCTCGCCTCGGCGAGCTCGACGCGATGTCGCAGGAGGAGTGGGACGCCGAGTCGTTCACTCCGGCGGGCAAGGACACCTACGGCCGCTTCATGCAGATCCGGGTGTTCGACTGCTGGCTCCACGAGCAGGACATCCGCGACGCCGTCGGCCGGCCCGGCGACGAGACCGGCCTCGCGGTCGAGGTGATGCTCGACGAACTGGCGACAGCGCTCGGGTTCGTCGTCGGTAAGAAGGCCGGCGGGCAGCCCGGTGATCGGGTGACGTTCGCGTTGACCGATGGGGGAGCAGTGGTCAAGCAATTCCACGTCGAGGTCACCGAGCGGGCGATGCTGGTCGACCGCCTCCATCTGCCGGCCACGCTCGTGCTGACGATGCCGGTCGGCGTGATGACCCGACGCTGCGCCGGTCGCGTCGGGCCCGACGACCTCCTCGACCAAATCGAGATCGACGGCGACCGCGACCTGGCCACCCGCATCCTGCGCAACCAGGCCTACACGATCTGAACGCGCCGGCCTGTATGGGTGCTCGGGTAGTATGTACACATGTCGGTGAAGCGGACGACGATCGAACTCGACGAGGACCTGACCACGGAGGCGCTCGGCGTTACGGGCGGCACCCTGCGCGCCACCGTCGAGCGTGGACTTCAACTGGTGATCGCGCAGAGCGCCGGCGACGAAGAGCGCCGCGCCGAAGCTCTGGAGCGTTACCGCTCCCGTGCTCTGGACGGGATCGACGCCGACGTGCTGTTGTCCGGCGACGCATGGCGCTGAACCCCTGGGTGCTCGACAAGAGCGCACACGTTCGCTGGGCCGCTGGCACGGAGCTTCCTGACGGGGTCAGTCCCGCTCGTCTGGCGATCTGTGAGATGGGGATCCTCGAGTGGTTGTACTCGGCGCGGTCGGGTCACGACTACGACGCCCGCGGCGCCGAGTTGCGCGACACGTTCATCGTCTTGGAAGCACCGGCGGACATCTTCGCTCGCGTGTCCCGGCTGCAATCCGACCTCGCGCACCACCACAGCATGTGGCACCGCCGGGCGCTCGGAGACCTGTTCATCGTCGAGACCGCGCTGGCGCACGGGGCCGGCATCGTGCACGCAGACGCGGACTTCGACCTGATCCGCGAGGTCCGCCCAGCACTCCAACTCGAACGTCTCTAGCCCGATTGCCGTACTTCAGGACGTCCGCGACTACCGTGCCTGTCTCGTGAGGTTCCGTCTGATCCCTCGCGACGACCGGTTCTTCGACCTGTTCGACCGGTCCGCAGCGAACGTCGTCACGTGCAGCCGACAGCTGCGCGATCTACTGCGCGATCCTGGCGTCGGGTCGGCGGCCGTCCATCAGTGCGAGACCGAGGGCGACACGCTCACGCGGGAGATCCTGCAGCGGCTGAACACCGCGTTCGTCACCCCGTTCGACCGTGAAGACATCCACGCGCTCGCCGAGCAGCTCGACGACATCGTCGACAACATGATCGAGGTCGCGTCGCTGCTCGACTTCGGTGACCGCGACGTGGCGGAGATGCCGGAGCTGCTCGAGCAGGCCGAGTTGCTGGTCGCTGCTGCCGACGAGGTCGCAGCGCTGGTGGGTGGGTTGAAGTCGATGAAGGGCCTCGGTCCGCACCTCGACGAGGTCGATCGGCTCGAGACGCTCGGCGACGGGATCTACCGCGAGGCCCTCCGGCGGCTGTACTCGGTGGAGTTCAAGGCCAAAGCGACGCTCTACTGGAAGGACGTCACCGCGGCGATGGAAGAAGCGCTCGATGCGATGGAGGACATCTCCGACGTGGTCGAGGCCATCGCGCTGAAGCACGCCTGACCGATGGACCTGGAGCTGTTCGCGGTCATCGTGGTCGTCGCGATCGCGTTGGCATTCGACTTCGTCAACGGATTCCACGATGCCGCGAACTCGATCGCCACCGTGGTGTCGACGCGGGTCCTGTCGCCGCGCCTCGCAGTCATCTGGGCGGCGTTCTTCAACTTCGCCGCGTTTCTGATCTTCGGTACCGTCGTCGCCGCGACGATCGCCACCGGTGTCGTGGAGCCCGAAGCGCTGACGATCGGGGTCATCTTCGCCGGGCTGATCGGGGCGATCGTGTGGAACCTGATCACCTTCTACCTGGGGCTCCCGACGAGCTCGTCACACGCACTGATCGGTGGGATGGCAGGCGCAGCGGTCGCGCACGGCGGATTCGGGGTGTTGATCCCGTCCGGGCTGCGCACGATCGGCGTGTTCATCGTGCTGTCGCCGCTCATCGGCCTGGCCCTCGGCATGGTCTTCATGATCGCCCTGCTGTGGATCTTCCACCGGTACCGCAACGTCGATCGGCTGCATCGGGGCTTCCGGGTCGGCCAGTTGGTGTCGGCGGCCGCGTTCAGCCTCGGCCACGGCGGCAACGACGCACAGAAGACGATGGGCATCATCCTCGCCGTGCTGATCAGCAGCGGGCATCTGCCGACCGGCTCCGAGGTGCCGCTGTGGGTCGTGCTGTCGGCCCACACCGCGATCGGGTTGGGCACGTTGATGGGCGGTTGGCGCATCGTGAAGACGATGGGTTCGAAGATCACCCGCCTGCAGCCGGCCGGTGGAGTCGCGGCCGAGTCGGCGGCAGCGATCACGTTGTTCTTCACCTCGCACTCCGGCATCCCGGTGTCGACGACGCACACGATCACCGGCGCGATCGTGGGGGTGGGCGCCAGCCGTCGGATCTCGGCGGTGCGCTGGGCCGTTGCGGGACGGGTCGTGTGGGCCTGGGTGCTCACCATCCCTGGCGCCTGGCTGGTGGCGATGGGGATGTACGCGGTGGTGGGGGCCTTCAACTGATGGACCAGCGGGCGATCTTCTTCCTCGGCGCGGCACTGTTGTGCGTGGTGCTGATCCCGCTGACCGACGGGCAGCACCGGTGGGTGCCGATCGCCCTCGCGGTCGTGTACGTACTGCTGGCGCTCGCGTCGTGGGCCGATCGCCGCAGCCGCATACGCGGAAACTGAGATGACAGCGTCCCGGCGCGGGACTACTGTGCGATTCCACCAGAGAGAGGAGGTGGTTCAACACATGCCAGACAATCATTGTGGGACCCTGGAGGTGGTTGGCCGCTAGGCCGACAGGCTGG
>CAZYWK010000154.1:0-4670 GCA_964651825.1 uncultured Ilumatobacteraceae bacterium
CCGGCCAAGAAGGCGCCAGCGAAGAAGGCTCCGGCCAAGAAGGCGCCAGCCAAGAAGGCCCCGGCCAAGAAGGCGCCAGCGAAGAAGGCGCCGGCCCGGAAGGCCTGAACCTTCGAACACGAGTCACCGGGCGAGGGGTGGGAGGCTTCGGGCTCCCACCCCTCGTCGCGCTCGGCTACAGATCGTCGATCCGGTGGAACGCCTCAGCAGCACCGAAGCCGTGCGGCCGGCCGAGCTCGCCCAGACGGTCGCGCAGCCGTTGTTCGAACGCCCCGAGCTCCGACTCGTCGACGGCGTGCATCGTCGACTCGAACTGGCTCTCGTGGGCCAGGAGCGCGGCGAGCTTGTGACCGACCCAATCGGTGACGTCCTCCACGTGGTTCACCACATCGGCCTCGAAGAGCAACATGAGCGACGGGCGGTGGTGGGCGATCGCGTGTTCTGGGAAGAAGTGCGGATCGCGAGCCGCCACCACGCCGTCGCACGCCAGTAGCCCCGCGTGGCGATGGTCCGGGTGGAGGCGATACCGCTTCCACGGGTCGTGGCCGAGCACCACCTCGGGCCGGAGCTCGCGGATGACCCGTGCCACCTCACCGCGCGTGGCCAGATCGCTGTCGAGCTCGCCGTCGACGCGGCCCAGGAATCGCACCTCGCCGGCCCGGGCGCCCGCCAACCTCCGTGCGGCCTCACGCTGTTCGTCCTGACGGCGTGCTGCGAGCGCGGCGACGTCGGCCTCGACGTCCCACGTGCCCTTGGAACCATCGGTGCACACGAGATGGTGCACGATGCAGCCGCTGGCTGCCCACTTGGCGAGCAGTCCACCACAACCGAACTCCACGTCGTCGGGGTGGGCGCCGATCGCCAACGCCGAGGCCGGCGTCGGAAGGTCGGAGCTCAGGTCGCCGTCGACCGTCGAGGGGGGTTGTCCGGGTTCGTTCGCAGCCATGGTGGAAGCACCTCACGAGTCAGTGGATGGGACAGGTCGGCCGGGGTGTCGAGGTCGAGTGCGAGGTCGGCATCGGATCGCACCTCGACACCCACGCCGTTGGCCGCGAGGGCAAGGGCGAGGGTCAGATGACGGGAGAACGAGCCTGCACCGTACGAGGCGGCGACCGGCGTGGCGGTGGGAAACGCCATCACGTTGGTGCCGTCGCGGCGGCGGTCGGGAACGAGGGTGACGAAACCGTCCCGGGCGACCAAGCGGAGGTGATCGGGCCGTGGAAGATCGGCGTGGGTGACCACGACGTGGTCGAGGCCCTGAGCGGCGAGCTGCTGGATGCCGTCGTCGATCGCGCCGTTGAGCCCCAGTCCGGGACCCCAGATCACGTTCGCCCCGTTCGTTTCGGCCCATTCCGCGACCTCGTCGTCGTCGCAGGCGACGAAGGTCGGCAGACCGCGCACGGCCTCGAGCACACCGGTCGCCATCCACCGCGCGAACCGTGCGCGCTGGGCATTGTCGAGTGTCCCCACGAGCCGGCCCTTGGCCGCGCGGAAACGCTTGACGGGAACGAGCACGGCCACCTCCACCGCGCCCGACTGTAGAGGACGACTCGCCAACTTGGCGCGGGGAGGTCCGCAGTAGTGTTCGGCCATGGGGAGCGACGTCGGGCGGGAAAGACGGAACACGAAGCAGATCCGAGTGGCGGTCATCGGCGCCGGGTCGTGGGGCACCACCGTCGCGGCGCTCGCTGCCGTCAACACCCCGACCGTGCTCTGGGCTCGCCGCGAGTCGCTCGCCGACGACATCAATCGGGCGAAGGTGAACCCCGAGTACCTTCCCGCGTTCGTGCTGCCCGACCAGCTCGAGGCCACGAGCTCGCTCGTCGACGCCGTGTCGAGCGCTGACGTGGTCGTGATGGCGGTGCCGTCGCACGGCTATCGGGCGGTGTGCGCGGAGGCCGCGGCATACATCCGGCCCTGGGTGCCGGTGGTGTCGCTCGCCAAGGGGATCGAACGCGACTCTCTGAAGCGAATGAGCCAGGTGACCGAGGACGAGATGCCAGGCCACCCGGTCGCGGTGCTCACCGGACCGAACCTGGCCAAGGAGATTCTCGCCGGGCAGCCAGCGGCGAGTGTCGTCGCCATCGACGACGTGACGATCGCCGACGAACTGCAGCGCATCTTCAGCCGGCCCAGCCTGCGCGTGTACACGAACGCCGACGTCGTCGGCTGTGAGGTGGCGGGCGTGGTCAAGAACGTCATTGCCATCGCTGCCGGGATGGCCGAGGGAATGGGGTTCGGCGACAACACCCGGGCCACGTTGATCACCCGCGGACTCGCGGAGATGACACGGCTCGGTGAGGCGATGGGCGGCAACCTGCTCACGTTCGCCGGCCTCGCCGGCATGGGTGACCTGATCGCCACCTGTTCCTCGAAGCAGAGCCGCAACAACATGGTCGGCATCCGCCTCGGCACCGGTGACTCGATCGAGGAGATTCTCGCCGACATGACAATGGTCGCCGAAGGCGTCAAGTCGTCGCCGAGCGTGCTCGACCTCGCCCGTCGATACGGTGTCGAGATGCCCATCACCGAGCAGGTCGTCGCCGTCTGCCACGCCGGCCGACCGGCGAGCGACGCACTTGCCAGCCTGATGCAGCGGACCCGCACGACCGAGTTCCACACATGAGCGACGACGCCGGAGACGCAACCACTGGTGGGGCACCTGGGGTAACGACCGGGGTGACCGGCCGGCCCTGGCGTGCCACGATCACGCCGTGGGGTGACATCGAGCCGTGGGACCACACCCAGGCGCCCGTGCGCTGGTACATCGCGGCCGACGATCGCTGGCACCGCCCCGCTGTCGAAACGGCCGTGCGTCAGATCCGCGTCGATGGCACACCGGTGGTCGAGACCCGCGTGCGCATCCCCGACGGCGACGCGGTGCAGCGCGTGTGGAGCGTCGCCGATGACGGCGGAGCGACGGTCGTCGAGTTCGAGAACGACTCGGCACGGCCCGTCGCGATCGCGCTGACGGGCGGCCCACTGCTCACCGAGCGGCCGGTCACCGACACGCCTGTGCAGGGAATCGAGCTCGACGCCCCGGCGATCGTGTTGCCCGTCGGCCACCGCTCGACCACGAGAGTGGCGATCCCGCATCGCCGGCGGGCCAGCTGGGCAGCGCTCCCGGCCTCGACGTCGAGCATCGAGGCGGTGGTCAGCGGGTGGCTCACCGTCTGTGAGCGGGCGAGCCGCCTCGGGCTGCCCGACCAGCGCCTCGTCGATGACGTCGTTTCGGCGCGATGCGACCTGCTCCTCGACGGTCCGGTCGATCCCAGCGATGGTGACGAGCTGGGGTTCCTCGCCGACGTGGCCGAACTCGTCCGCCTCGGCGAGGATGCCGCGGCCTGGCTTCCGGAGGTCATCGGACCGCTCGAACGGATCGCGCGCCGTCCCGGCCGGCTGATCGACGAGGCGTTCGAGAACATCGAGCGGTTGGCCGTGCGGGCGGGTGACGAACGCGCCGCCGGCGACATCGCATCGCTGGTCGCTCGACGCGACAAGGACGGCTTGAGCGCGGATCGTGCGATCGTTCCCCTCGCCGAGCGTCTGGAAGCCGCCACGATCGATGGCACCGCGTCGCGTGGGCTGTTCGTCGATGCAGTGGAGCGATCGCTCGTGACCGGCGGCGACGTGCTGCCCGGCGGTATCCCGCCGACTTGGCTCGGGGCCAACTTCGAGGCCCACGGCCTGCCGACCTCGGCCCGTTCGACGCTGTCGTTCGCGTTGCGCTGGCACGGCGATCGACCTGCGCTCCTGTGGGAGCAGTCGGGGCCCGCGGTCGAGCTCACCGCGTCGGCGGTCGATCCGGCCTGGTCGTCGACTGAGCCCGCTGGCGAGGTGCTCCTCGCTGTGCCCCGAGGCGCCCGACCGCTCACGCTCGACTTCCCCGACGGTGGCGTGCAGGGCCCGGGCGATTCGATCAGCTTCGGGTAGCGCTGATGAAGGTGTCGAAGAAGCGGGCACCCACCCGGGGCATCGAGAAGCTGATGTGGGAGCGCGGTCACGAGGTGGTCGTCGGCGTCGACGAGGTTGGCCGGGGCGCGTGGGCCGGGCCGCTGATGGTCGGAGCCGCAGTGCTGCCGCGCGACACGCGGGTCAACGGGATCCGCGACTCCAAGCTGCTGACCGAACGCGAGCGAGAAGCCCTCTTCGACCGGATCGCCAACTGGTGCGTGACGTGGTCGGTCGGCGCGGCGAGCCAGGAGGAATGCGACCGGCTCGGGATGTCGGCCGCCCAGAAACTCGCAGCCCGACGGGCGATCGAAGGGCTCGACGTCGCCCCCGACGTGGCCGTCACCGACGGCAAGTGGGACTTCGTCTCACCGGCGGTGCCCAACGTCGAGCTGGCGGTGAAGGCCGACCTGCGCTGCCTGAGCGTCGCCGCGGCGAGCATCCTCGCCAAGGTCACCCGTGACCGTGAGATGCGCCAGCACGCGGAGGACTATCCCAACTGGTCGTTCGACAGCAACAAGGGCTACCCGTGTCCGGTGCACAAGTCGGCGCTGATCGGCTACGGGCCGTCCGCGATCCACCGCCGTACCTGGGTGTTCATGGATCACTACGTCCCCTGGACCGCCATCAAGCGCACCCCACCGGCCGGCCAACTCGGCATGTTCTGATCCGCTCCGGTCAGTGGATTTCGTGGCCGTCGGGGTGGTGGATGTGGAGGT
>CAZYWK010000155.1:0-4524 GCA_964651825.1 uncultured Ilumatobacteraceae bacterium
AAGCTGCGCCGATCGATCCCAGCGATATCCCGGGAGGTTCGCCACGGACCGGGACCCACGCCCCGTGCTCGCCACCGCTCGACCAGCCCGCAGCACAAAGTTCGCCGCCACAACAGTCAACTCGAACTGAGGTTGCGTTCAATCGACTCGGTCAATGTCGTGGTGGTCTGACGTGTCGTCGTGATGTTTCAGCGCAATCGAGTCGTAGAGGGACGCCAGTGCATCCTCGACCGACTGGCGTTCGTCGCGGCGTACGCCGCTCGCTTCCAGCAGGACGGGTCCGAACACAGCGAAGCACAGTTGGATCGAGGTCATCGCGATCGCTCGGGCCTTGGCCTCGGCGGCCTCCACCTCGCCACCACGGTCCATGCGCGAAGCGACGGTCGCAACCAATGCGGCGCCGAGTGGAAATTCGCCGCTGACCGGGGCGGTATCCACGTCGTGGAGGTGCCAGCGGACCAGCGCCTTCAGATAGGGATCGCTCGATGTCAGCAACGGCATTGCTGAAACGTCGCCGTGGACGGTGACGAAGTCTTCGCGCAGCGCGTCGAGTCCGGCTCGCAGGGCTGCGTCCTTGCCACCGAAGTAGTGGTGGACCAGTCCGTAGTTCACACCTGCCTCGGCAGCGAGATCACGGCCGGCGATCGCACTCGGCGCACGCTCGGTCAGCAGCCGCTTTGCGGCCTCGACGAGCGCCTCGCGCCCGGTACCTGGCCGGTGGTTCACGAGTGAGCAGTCGGCGCTCGAAGATCCCATTGACACGACGTTAGCCGTACGGCTAATCTCCGTCAAGCGACGAACGCACGGGCACCACCTCGACAAGGAGCGCAACCGATGGGCGAGCACGTAACCAGCTGGGCGACTGACTTCGACATCTTCGATGCCGACTACATCGAGAACCCGTTCGCGATCTGGGACGATCTTCGAGAACCGTGCCCGATCGCTCACAGCGAGCGGTGGGGTGGAGCGTGGCTGCCGACCACGTACGCCGAGGTGACGGCGATCGCCCGTGACGTCGAGCACTTCAGTTCACGCCAGGTCAGCGTTGTCCCCCCGCCCGATGACGAGGATGGGCTGCTGCCTGCCGGACTTCCGCCGATCAGCGCCGACCCTCCCGAACACACGTGGACGCGCCGGCTGCTGCTTCCGTGGTTCTCCAAGGAGCGAGTCGCCGACTACGAGATCACCACCCGAGAACTGTGCAGCCGTCTGATCGACGACCTTGTCGAGAACGGACGAGCTGATGCCGCCGTCGACTACGCCCAGCAGATCCCGGTGAGGGTCATCGGGGTGATGCTCGGGGTGCCCGAGGACATGTCGGACACGTTCACCGGTTGGGTTCGTGACGTCCTGGAGTTCGCGCACGACGCCGAACGCCGGAGTGCGGCCCGCAACGAGTTGGTCGCCTACTTCCTCGCCGAAATGGAGGCCCGGCGCAATGGTGACGGGACGGACCTGATCAGTTCTCTGCTGCGGACCGAGCACGACGGCGCACCGGTTCCAGACGCCCACGTTCTCGGAACGGTCGCGCTGACGTTGGTCGCCGGGGTCGATACGACGTGGTCAGGGATCGGTTCGGCGATGTGGCATCTCGCAACGCACAGCGACGACCGCCGACGTCTCGTCGCCCATCCGGAACTGATTCCGACGGCCGTCGAGGAGTTGTTGCGGGCGTACTCGCCGGTGACCATGGCGCGCATCGTGGCGTCGGACGTGGAGGTCGCCGGATGCCCGATGCGCGAAGGCGACCGGGTGCTGCTCAACTTCCCCGCAGCCAATCGTGACCCCGACGCGTTCCCGAACGCCGACGTCGTGCAGATCGATCGCGAGGTCAACCGCCATGTCGCGTTCGGGGCCGGCATCCACCGGTGTGCCGGCTCGAACCTCGCCCGGATGGAGATGCGCGTTGCCATCGAGGAATGGTTGGCACGGATTCCCGAGTTCGAGCTCGATCCGGACAGGCAGGTCACCTGGGCCGGCGGTCAGGTACGCGGCCCGCGCACCATCCCCGTCGTGTTCCCCAAGCCTTCAGGCAACACGAACGCGCCAGACCCGGGAGCGACGTCATGAGTCAAGAGTTCGGCGGCACCATCGGCCGCACACTGGAGGAGTCGACGCCGTGGTGGCCCGCCGTCGAACACGCACCTGAGGGCGCTCCCAACGTCGTTCTGGTACTCCTGGACGACGTCGGCTTCGCGCAGTTCGGCTGCTACGGCAGCGACATCGCGACGCCCACGTTCGACCGGCTCGCGAGTGACGGGCTCCGTTACAGCAGCTTCCACACCACTGCGCTGTGCTCGCCGACACGAGCGTGTCTGCTCACGGGGCGCAACCATCACACCAACGGCATGGCTCGCATCGTCGAACAGGCCGTCGGCTTTCCCGGCTACAACGCGACGATCCCGCACGAGAACGGGTTCCTGTCGGAGATCCTGCGCGACAACGGGTACGCGACCTTCGCGCTCGGCAAGTGGCATCTCACCCCGGCCACCGACATGAGCGCCGGGTCCCGCAAGGATCGCTGGCCGCTCGGTCGGGGGTTCGATCGTTTCTACGGGTTCCTCGGCGGCGAGACCGACCAGTTCCACCCGGACCTCGTCCACGACAACCACCAAGTCGATCCACCAGCGTCACCGGACGAGGGATATCACCTCACCGATGATCTCGCCGACATGGCGATCCGGTACGTCAAGGATCTCCGTGCAGTGTCCGACCGGCCGTTCTTCTGCTACTTCGCGCCCGGGGCCGCCCACGCGCCGCACCAGGCACCAGCGGAGTTCATCGACCGATACCGTGGCCGCTTCGACCAGGGCTGGGACGCCTGGAGGGAGCAGGTCTTCGAACGCCAATCGGCCAGCGGTCTGCTCCCCGACGGGACGCGGCTCAGTGAGCGGCCGTCGTGGGTGCCGGCGTGGGACGACTGCTCGGCCGACGAACGCCGTCTCTACGCCCGGATGATGGAGGTGTACGCCGGCATGCTCGAACACACCGACCACTGCATCGGTCGCGTGGTCGACTTCATCGAGTCGCTCGGCGAGCTGGACAACACCGTCGTGATGATCATGAGCGACAACGGTGCCAGCGCGGAGGGTGGCCCGCAGGGGTCGTTCAACGAGCTGTACTTCTTCAACTTCGAGCCCGAGAGCCTCGAGGAGAACCTGGCTCGCATTGACGACCTCGGGACGCCGCGGGCCTACAACCACTACCCGTGGGGTTGGGCATGGGCGGGCAACACGCCGTTCAAACGGTGGAAGCGCGAGACGCACGAGGGCGGCGTCACCGACCCGCTGATCGTCCACTGGCCGCAGCGGTTGGGGCGTCTCGGCGAGATCCGCCACCAGTACCTGCACGCCATCGACGTCGTGCCGACGTTGCTGGCAGAGATCGGCATCACACCGCCGGAACGCATCGCCGGAGTCGCCCAAAGCCCAATCGAAGGAATCTCCTTCGCGCCGACGTTCGACGACGCCGACGTCGCAGCGCCACACGTCACCCAGTACTACGAGATGATGGGCTCGCGAGCGCTGTACCACGACGGCTGGAAGGTCGTCGCCTTCCATCCGCTGGCCAACGTCGACTACGGCGACGGACGCGACGCCCGGGCGCCCTTCGACCACGATGACTGGGAGCTCTACCACGTCGCCGAGGACGCGTCCGAGATCGACGACCTCGCCGATTCGGAACCGGACAAGCTCGCCGAGATGATCGACCTGTGGTGGCGCGAAGCGGAGCGGTTCCAGGTGCTCCCGCTCAACCTGCCCGGTGGTGGCGGCAACGATCGGCGCTTCCGCCGCGACCGCTACGTCTACCACGCCGGGATCAGCACGCTGCCCGAGGCAGTGGCACCGAACCTGCGCAACCGCAGCTGGCACCTGCTGGCCGAACTCGACCTCACCGGCGACGTCGATCCCGATGGCGTCATCGTCGCCCACGGCGGGCACCAGGGCGGCTATGCCGTGTACATCCAGAACCGCCGACTCCACTACGTCCACAACATGCTCGGCGCCTCGTCGAGCGTCGTGTCGGCGTCGACGCCGCTGCCGCATGGTGTCGAGACGACGGCCCGGATCGTGTTCAACGCAACCGGTCGGTGCCAAGGTGACGTCGAACTCTTCTATGGCGACGTACCTGTAGGCATGGGACACGTCGATCGCACGGTGCCGATCTCATTCGGGGTGGAAGGCTTCAGCGTTGGCTACCAACGCGGTGCGTCGGTCAGCAATGCATACGAAGCGCCATTCGCCATCAACCACGGCGTACTACGGCGCGTCATCATCGACGGCCTTGGTGCGCCATACCGCAACGCCGGCGGCGAACTCCGAGCGGCACTCGCGCAACAGTGACCGATGGGTGCCCGGCCAGGAACCCGTACCGAGCGGACGGTCAATGAATGGTCAGCTCGCGCACTCGCGACCCATCGGATCCACCCTGTAATCACACCCCAGACAAGGCGAGTTCGCGATGCAGTACCGGCGCACCGTGCGGCTGACGTGCGCAGTATCGGCGCAGGAGTTTCAGGCGGCG
>CAZYWK010000156.1:0-4503 GCA_964651825.1 uncultured Ilumatobacteraceae bacterium
TAGCCCCAGCCCGCGGCAACGAGCGCGGAGAGGCCACCGATCACGAGCGCGGAGCGAGCACCGAATCGATCGCAGACGTAGCCGAGCAGCGGGCTCCCGATCGGTGTGGTGCCGATGAACACGATGGTCTGGAGCGAGCTGACGCGGCCTTGCATCGTGGGAGTCGAGCTGGTCTGGACGATGGCGGAGGCGGCGGTCACGAAGTAGGTGGAGGCCCACCCGACGACGAAGATCACCGGGAACGACCACACCAGCGACGGGACCGCGGAGAACACGAGCATCGTGACACCGAAGCATGCGCACGTGCCGACCACGGTCGCCAGGGTCACCCGTCGCCGCCTCGCCGCGGCCAGCGCTCCGACGAGGGAGCCGACACTGAGCACCGAGTACATCATCGTGAACTCGGCCACGCTGCCGCCATAGCTGCGCGTGACCACCAGCGGTAGCACGACCTGGAAGTTGTAGGCCAGCAGTCCGACGATGGCGATGACCACGATCGGGATCCACACGTCGGGGACCGACCGGGCGTAGCGGAACCCGGCGCGGATCTGGCCCTTCGCCTTGACCGTGATCGGCGCCGCGCGCAGCTTGCGAGGGTCGACCAGAAAGAGACCGATCAGGACGGCGACGTAGGTGGCGGCGTCGATCGTGAAGCACCAGCCGTAGCCCACCGTGCTGATCAGCAATCCGGCCAGGGCGGGGCCGACCACCCGCGACAGGTTCATCACCGCGGTGTTGAGCGCGATGGCGTTGTTGACGTGATCCTTCGGCACCAGCTCCACGACGAAGGCCTTGCGGGTGGGAAAGTCGAACGCCGCGACGCACCCGCCGGCGAGCGCGATCGCGTAGATGCCGAGCAGCGGCGGCTCGTCCATGAATGCCAGCGCCGCCAGCGCGAACGACTGCAGCATGGCGAACGACTGGATGATGATCAGCAGCCGCCGCTTGTCCGACCGGTCGGCCACGACGCCCGCCCACGCCCCGAAGAACAACATCGGGAGGAACTCGCACGCGGCGACGATCCCGACGGCGAGACCGTTGTCGGTGATGTGGAGGACCAGCAGGGCGAGACCGATCCGGGTCAGCCAGTTGCCGGCCTGCGACACCACCTGGCCCGCGAAGAAGACGCGGAAGTTGCGGACGCCGAACGAGCGGAAGGTCTCGCGTCCGCCGCCGGCGACGCGTTCGCGAAGCTCCGCGGCCGTCACGGTCGCCGCGCGTCGGGGGCGAGGAGTTGGAGCACGAGGTCGGCCGCGTCGTGCAACGTCTCCAACTCGGTCGGGCTGCAATCGTGCAGGAGGCCCGCCAACCAGGTGTTGCCGTGCTCGCGCATCGCGTCCATCTGGCGATGGCCTTCGGCAGTGAGCTCGACCGACACGACCCGGCGGTCCTCTTCGTGGACCCGCCGCACGATGTATCCAGCGTCGACGAGCTTGCCGGTGATCTTGGTGATCGACGGGGGTGCCACCTGTTCGATGGCCGCCAGTTCCCCGAGAGTGATCGGGCCCTCCCGCTCGATCGTGCCGAGCACGGCACGCAACGTCGGCGGCAGGCCGAGATCGTCGTTCTGGCGCAGGCCACGAGTGAGGCGCCGGCTCGCCATCCGCAAGGCGCTGGCGACGTCATCCACCGTCACGGCTCCGTCGCCGCGCCGGTCGCCCTGCCGCGTCGTTCGGTCGTTGTCTCGCTCATGATTCACCGCCGGCACGCCAACTACTTTACTCGGATAATTAGCTGAGGAAACTAGTTGCGCCTCCGCCCACAGGGTATGTCGACTGGTTATACTCACGACGGTGGTCAAGATCGCCGTCAGCATCCCCGACGACGTGTTTGCTGCCGGTGAGGCGGAGGCCCGGCGCCGCGGGGTGAACCGATCCGCGCTCTACACGGAGGCGCTGCGGCAGCTCACGACGAGTCGGGCGAGCATCGACGCGGCCATCGTCGCGGGGTACCGACAGTATCCCCAGGGCCACGACCTCGATGTCGACGCGCTTGCATCGATGAGCGACGATCTGGGCGACTATCCGTCGTGAGGTCGGGAGATGTGTACTGGGGCGTCACAACCGCAGCTGGTGAGCGGCCGTACCTGATCATCACCCGTTCGGCCGCGATCGCCGTGCTCGAGCGGATCACGGTCGTTCCCTGCTCGACGCGGATCCGCGGGATTCCGACCGAACTGCCGCTCGGCCCCGAAGTCGGGCTCGACCACAAATCCGTCGCTCAGCTCGACTCGATCATGCCCGCGATGAAATCGAGCCTCCACCGCCACCTCGGGACACTCGGCCCCGACGCCCACGGCGAGCTGTGCCGCCGACTGACGATCGCGTTCGGCTGCGACTGACGAACAGCCGCTACCCCAGCATCTGCCACGTGATTCCTTGGGCGTCGTCGCAGTGAGTTCGGTGGGTTGGCGGCGCGTCGGTTGGTGAGGCCGTCGGCCTCAGCGGGCCACGGGGTTGATCCAGGTGAGCTCGGAGAAGCGAGCAAAGTCGGTGTCGGCGCTGACGATCTCGAGTCCGTGCTCGACGCACAGCGCGGCAAGCACGGCGTCGGTGACCAGACCAGCGCGCAGGTCATGGCGGATCATCAGTTCGCGCAAGATCTCGGCGTGGCCACGGCCGGGCGACGGCACCCACACGGCGCGTGCACGCAGCCATCGGTCGACGATCTCCCAGGCCTCGGCGGGTGACAGCGGAGATTCCGTTGCGCGAGGGTTGGTCGCGATGCGCAGGAAGGCCGTCAGCGACATCCACGGCAATCCGACCCGCCGGGTCCCGTTGAGCGCCCCGGTCAGCCACTCGGCCGCGTCCGCATGGAACGGGCTGTCGGCGTCGACCGAGTACAGCAGGATGTTCGCGTCGACCAGCGTCAACGCGACTCCGGCCCTTCAAGGAGATCGAGCGCGTCGGCGATGTTCGAGACGGCAATCTTGATGCCGAGCGGGCGCGTGATCGGCACGAACGGCTCGGGATCGGTGGATGCCAGCATCCCCCGACGGATGAGCTCGTTGACAGCCTCGCTCACTCCGCGGCCATGCTCGCTGCGCAGCCGTTGCACCTCGGCCGCTGTGTCATCCTCCAACTCGATGGTCGTGCGCATGCGTCAAATCTAGCATGTCGATGCGCTCACCGATACATGGAGGCGCGGCGCGGCGTGACACGCGACCCGTACGCAGCGTGGTGTGGGCGTGTGGTGGACCACCTGCTCACGCGTCCGCGGACGCGTGACAAGCCACCCAGGCCTCACTCACCACCCAGACGATGCCGTCGTCACCCGACGCAACTGGCGCGTGCGTTCCGCTGCCAACAGAATGCACATCGCCGACTGGGCAGATCTCAGCGGAAGTCGAAGGCCCCACACGGATCACTGCCCCACGCTGTCAAGGGCCAACGGCGTCCTGCGGATCGGATCGCTCACCTTCTGGCGACAGCTCCGTCGGGCTCTCGACGATGGAGGACGAGATGAGACCAGTTCAAGATGTCACGGGGTTCGGGATCCAGGACCGGCGGACCAATGCCCAAGCGAAGCGCCGTGGATCGTACGTCGGATGATCGACGGGCAACAGCGGAGCACGTCGTTCCGGACCCGCGGAGAAGCCGACCGCTACCGCAGCCTGCTGGTTCAGGCCGTCTCGGCAGGCGAACCATTGTTCCTGGCACCGGCGAGCCCTTGTCGTAGGGACCAGGCCCGGCGACGTCAGGCTCCACGATTGGTGTCGGCAATGGCTCGCGGGGCAATGGGCCGGGCTGAACCCCTCATGGTTCGAGTGCAGGTCGCAGGCAGAGAACGCAGGCAGACCATTCGTTGTGCGACTGCTGAAGCTCAGCCGGCTCGTTGGATGCCGTTGACGTTTCGGTGCTCAGGCCGGAGCGAGAAGATCGCGATGAGACTCGATCGACCCACGCAGCACCTCGAGTTCGATGATCCCGTCGGCGTCGATCGACACGATGCGAGCGACCTTCGGGTCAGCACCCTCGTCGCCGACCACCGCGTACGCGCCGACCACGGGCTCGTACCCGGCACGGGCGTCGCGCATCCTGGTCAACAAACGCCGGTCGTTGGTCATGTCCATGAAGTCGACGGTGAGATCTGGCATGAGTTCCACAGAAGGCTCCTTCTCAGCGGCCCATGTTACCGTGGCGAGGTCCGCCCGGGGTTGGGGATCGGGTCGTCGAAGCAGGCTCGGAGTCTGGCGACGGTGAGCTCACTGACGTCGGCGAGCACGATCGTGAAATGCGGGTGCTCGAAGCTTGCCAGCAACGCGAACCCAGCCGCACGGAGACGTCCGAACGTCGACAAGCGGACCTGCCGGTAGTTGGCGATCCGTTCACTGGACTGGCAGGCGGCCAACACCGTCGTGCCGATCACCCCTTCGACGGAAATGCCGTAGACGGCGTAGGCGTCGTAGGTTCGCTCGGCTGTCGTCGTGATGCTCTCGACGGTCATCACCCCAGCGCGGATCACCACCGCGGCGTCGTCAGGCGGCTGTTCGGCGCGGAGCGG
>CAZYWK010000157.1:0-4471 GCA_964651825.1 uncultured Ilumatobacteraceae bacterium
GGAACACGGCTTCGATGCGAGGACCATTCGAACTCCAGAACACCTTGTAGGGGTGTCGGCCGGGGACAGCAAGCCTGAAGACGATGCCGCCCTGGGTCTGGATCGCAGCTGACATCGACTGCGCGCGGGACGCGTCGGCGAAGATCGCCTCGCAGACCGTCAGAACGTCGTTGTACAGCGCCGGGTCGCTGCCCTCGAGTTCGTTGAGTTGCTCGTCGGCGACCTCGGAGTACTCGCCCTCCATTGCGCCGTCACCGTCAGTCATTCAACTCGGCTTCGCCGCTTACGAACGGTTCGGGAGGCGGCGGCTCGAGCAAGAAGGTCCTGCAGTGGACCGTTCTGGTCGTACTCCAGTTGTGCCTCGGTCACGACGCGCGCAGGGAGAAGCAGGATGCTGCCATCGGCGTTCTCCTGGACGACGAACTTCTGGCTCGGGTGCCCTGGCAGCACGACTCGGCTCCGGTTATCGGTCTCGATCATCGTCATCGCGACAGAATAGCCCAGATTCCCAATGTGGGCAAATGGGCAGGACAATGCGGGACATTCAGGACGTAGTCGATGATCACGTGCCGTGCGCCATTGCCGCGACGACTCCATCGAGGAGCGTCCGTCAGGTAGTCCCGTTCCGAATGCGATGTGTGGGCGGGCGGAACTCGGAGAACCATCAGGCGCATGCCGCAGCCGACCCCGCCGCTTCCTCGTCGTCTTCGACGCGCCAGCATCCACGTTGCCGTCGTGATCGCCGTCACCGCGGCGCTCACCGCGTGCGGTGGCGGCTCGGATCCGTCACCGACCGCCGATCCGTCGGTCCCGGGCGGGACGGCCGCTCCGGCACCCAGCACCAGTGTCGGCGTCCCCACGACCGACGCCGCACCGGGCACGTCGACGGCCACGACCGTGCCGCCGACGACCGCTGCACCGGCACCGACCACCACGGCATCTGGAGGGCAGGCTCCGTCGGTCGACGAATTGAGCACGATCCTGCCGACAGCCGAGGAGGTCGGCCCGGGGTTCGAGCTCGTCGCGAACCCGACCGAGGTGGCCGAGGACGCGCGGATCTTCGACGAGGAGAGTCTCGTCGCATGTCCGGCCCTCGCCGATCTGCTGGTGGAAAGCGACGATCCCGCAATCGTCTCGGCCGAAGCGCAGTTCAGAGACCCGGCCACCAGCCGCGTCGTCAACGTGCAGATCGCGCCGGAAGCAGACACGGGCGACCCGGCGTCGGCACAGGCCGAGACCGACGAGCTCATCGCCGCGATCGAGGCCTGCCCGGTGATCGTCGGTGAGGTCGCCGACATCGGGGTCTACACCGCCTTCCCGTCCGTCGAACCTGTCGAGGGTCTCGGCGAACGAGCGATCCGGATCACGATCGACGGCGACCTCGTCAACGAAGCGATGCTCGTGTCGATCGACTTCCGGATCACCTTCTGGGAACGGGGCGGCGTGAGCGTCACGATCGCGGGCACGAGCGGCCTCGACGCCGCCGGTGAGGCGGTGCCGAACGACGACGCAGCGCTCGATGCGCTCGCCACCACGATCGACCTTCGCCTCGCCGCGCTGCCCGGCTGACGCTGGTTCGGTTTCACCACCTCGGCGCCGCGTCACACCCCGTCGTCAGAATGGAGACATGGACAGAGCTTTGTTTGCCAGCCGTAAGATGGATAAGTCTCAGTAAGGTCTGTGCAGATGGATCCGTTGGAGAATCCCTACCGGCCCGGTGCGGGCACGGCGCCGCCAGCGATGCTTGGGCGTGACGAGCTGATCGACGCGTTCGGGGTGACCATCCGGCGGGCGCTCGACGGCCGGCCCGGCAAGAGCTACATGCCCATCGGGCTGCGCGGCGTCGGCAAGACCGTGCTACTCAACCGCTTCGCCGAGATCGCCACCGACGAAGGGATGCACGTCGCCTTCATCGAGGCTCCCGAGACCGGCGACTTCCGCACGCTCCTCGCGGCCCGCCTCCGCAAGGCGCTGCTGCAACTCAACGCCACCGGGCCGGCGAAGCGGCTGATCACCCGGGCCCTCGGCGTGTTGCGCTCGTTCACGTTCCAACTCCCCGACGGCGGATCGGTGTCGATCAACGTCGACCCGATCGCCGGCGAGGCCGACTCGGGGATGCTGTCCGAGGACCTCACCGACCTGCTCGTCGCCGTCGGCCAGGCCGTCGCCGCCGACCGCACCGGCCTGCTGTTGGCGATCGACGAGGTGCAATACCTCTCGGCGCTCGAGCTCGGCGCGCTGATCGCCGCCATCCACCGCACCAACCAACTCGACCTGCCCGTGGTCGTCGTCGGGGCTGGACTCCCGCAGCTCCCCGGCCTCGCCGGCCGAGCCAAGTCCTACGCCGAACGGCTCTTCGACTTCCCGATACTCGGCACGCTCACCGACGACGACGCCGCGGCGGTCCTGGCGATCCCGGCCAACGCCCTCGACGTCGACTACGAACCCGACGCGCTCACGCTCATCGTCGAACTCGCCCACGGCTACCCCTACTTCCTGCAGGAGTGGGGCTACCACGTGTGGAACGCCGCACCCGGCTCCCCGATCACCCGTGGCGACGTACTCGCCGTGCACCAGTCGGTGATGGACCAGCTCGACCGCAACTTCTTCCTCGTCCGCCTCGACCGCCTGACCCCGAAAGAGCGCGACTACCTGCACGCCATGGCCGACCTCGGCCCCGGGCCCCACCGCTCCGGCGACATCGCCGCCCAGCTCGGCGTGCGGGTCGAAGCCGTCGCTCCCCGCCGCGCCGGCCTCATCGCCAAGGGCATGATCTACAGCCCGGCCCACGGCGACACCGCGTTCAGCGTCCCGCTGTTCGACGACTTCCTCCGCCGCGTCGACCCGAGCACGGCCACGCCACCACCACGATGAGACCCATGGCGGTCGCTGACCCACTCCTCGATGCGCTCCGGCGTCTGACCGATCGGCCCGACGCCGAGTTTCGCGACGGGCAACGCGACGCGATCAGTGCGCTGGTCGACGATCGGTCGCGGGTGCTCGTCGTGCAGCGCACGGGATGGGGCAAGAGCGCCGTCTACTTCCTCACCACCCACCTGCTGCGCGAGCAGGGGTTCGGGCCGACGCTGCTCATCTCGCCGCTGCTCGCCCTGATGCGCAACCAGATCGAAGCAGCCGAGCGGCTCGGGCTGCGCTGCGAGACGATCAACAGCGCCTCCAACACCACCATCGCCGAGCTCGCACGGGCGCTGCGCAACGACGAGGTCGACCTGCTGCTGATCTCCCCCGAGCGGCTCGCCAACCCCGAGTTCGGCAACAAGATCATGCCGCTCGTCGGCGCGCGGCCCGGGCTGATCGTCATCGACGAGGTGCACTGCATCTCCGACTGGGGCCACGACTTCCGGCCCGACTACCGGCGCATCGGGCGGATCGTCGACCGCCTCGCCGGCTCGTCGGTGCCGATCCTCGGCTGCACGGCCACCGCCAACGACCGGGTCGTCGCCGACGTCGCCGATCAACTCGGCGCGGAACTCACCACGTTCCGCGGGCCGCTCCGGCGGGAGGGGTTGGCGCTCCGCACGATCCGGCTCGACCGCCAGGCCGAGCGTCTCGCCTGGCTGGCCGAGACGCTCCCCGAGCTGGAGGGGTCGGGCATCGTCTACTGCCTCACCGTCCGCGACGTGGAGAACGTCGCGGCCTGGTTGGCCTCGCAGGGCATCGCGGTCGAGGCGTACTTCGGATCGCTGGACAACCAGCTCCGCGTCGAAGCCGAACGCAAGCTCCAGCACAACGAGATCAAGGCGCTCGTCGCGACGACCGCCCTCGGCATGGGCTACGACAAGCCCGACCTCAGCTTCGTCGTCCACTTCCAGTCACCCGGCTCGCCGGTCGCCTACTACCAGCAGGTCGGTCGAGCGGGCCGCGCCCTCGACCAGAGCAGGGGGATCCTGCTCCGTGGGCTCGAGGACGAACAGATCCAGGACTACTTCATCGACCGCGCCTTCGCCGAGGAACACCTCGTGAACGACATCGTGCAGGCGTTCGACTCCTTCGACGGTCCCGTCCCCCTCATGCGGATCCAGGTGAAGCTCAACGTCAAGATCGGCGTGCTCGAGCTCGTCGTCAAGCAGCTCGACGTCGACGGTGTGCTCGAACGGGTCGCCGGCACGAGCTACCAGCGCACGCTGCAGCCGTGGACCTACCCGGCCAGCCGCGTCGAAGCGGTCACGACGGCACGGCGGCTCGAACAGCAGTCGATGGTCGACTACTTCCACACCACCGACTGTCGCATGCGGTTCATGGCCAACCTCCTCGACGACCCCGCCGCCGACGACTGTGGGATCTGCGACAACTGCACCGGCGACACCACGGTGCACCAGCCGTCGGTCGAGCTGACCGCCACGGCCGAGCGCTTCCTCCGCCAGCGACCGATCGAGCTCCCCGCGAAGAAGATGTACCTCGACCTCGAATCCGGTGGTCGCAAGCGCATCCCCGCCGACGAGCTGATCGA
>CAZYWK010000158.1:0-4458 GCA_964651825.1 uncultured Ilumatobacteraceae bacterium
ATCGCCATCGTGCTCGTGAACTTCGCGCTCGCCGCGGCGATCATCGCCGGCGCCGCTCGCGTCTCGCTCACCTTGCTGATGGCCGCCACCCTGTTCGGCTACCTGATCCGCCTCGGCCTGATCTTCGTGGCGGTGTGGGTCGTGCGCGAGTCGTCGTGGATTTCTTTTCCGGCACTCGGATCGACCATCATCGTCACGCACCTCGGTCTCCTCTTCTGGGAGATGAAATACGTCGCGCTGTCGCTCACCCAGCCCGGGCTGAAGACGACCGCACCATGAAGACCACCGATCCGCACAACTTCGCCCTCTCGCCCGCTCACGACTGAAACGGAAATTACGTGTTCGCACTCGAATTCCCGCCGATCAATGCCCTGCTTCGCTGGCAGGACATCTTCCCGACGTTCAACAAGGTCGCCCTGATCGCCGTCTGCGCTGCGCTCATCGGCATCGTCTTGTTCCTGCTTGCCAGCCGCCGCGACCCGATGGTCGCTCCCACCGGCTCGCGCAACCTCGCCGAGGCCACGATCGAGTTCATCGAAGAGGGCATCGTGATGCAGACGCTCGGCAAGTCCGGCCTGCGCTGGACGCCGTTCCTGCTGAGCCTGTTCATCTTCATCTTCCTGTGCAACATCCCCGAGGTGTTGCCGGTGATCGCCATGCCGGCGACCGCTCGCATCGCCATCCCGCTCTCGCTGGCCCTGCTCGTGTGGGTGATCTACATCGGCACCGGTATCAAGCACCAAGGCCTCGGCTACTTCGGCCACCTGCTCTGGCCGCCTGGCGTGCCCACCGCGCTGAAGCCGCTCGTCGGCGCCATCGAGTTCATCTCGACGATCATCGTGACGCCGTTCTCGCTCACCGTGCGTCTCATGGCCAACATGCTCGCCGGCCACATCCTGCTCGTCACCTTCGCCCTGCTCACCGAGGCGTTGCTGCTCGCCGAGACCAAGCAGGCGTTCCTCGTGCCGATGAGCATCCTGCCGTTCGGGATGCTGATCTTCCTGACCGCCTTCGAGATCCTCGTCGCCTTCCTGCAGGCCTACATCTTCACGATCCTCGCCGCTGTCTACATCAACAACTCGACGCAGGGCCACGCCGACGCCGAGCACTGAGCTCGCCCCGTCACGTTCACCTCATCGCCACCTCAACCCTTCTCCCATCTACCGAAAGCACACAGGAGACATCAAACCAATGGAAGCATTCAGCGCTCTGGTCGCCCAGGCAGCCGATCCCGCCGACCTCAAGAACCAAGCCGCCGCGACGGGTGCAGGCTTCGCCTACGGCCTCGCCGCCATCGGCCCCGGCATCGGCATCGGTTACCTCGTCGGCAAGTCCGTCGAGGCGATGGCCCGCCAGCCCGAAGCGGCCGGCATGGTCCGTACCACGATGTTCCTCGGTATCGCCTTCACCGAGGCCCTCGCCCTCATCGGCTTCGTGGTCTTCATCCTCCTCAAGTTCGCCTGATCGCGAACCCGAGAATCCGATTTCGAGATTCGACCGTATCGAGTTTGATGTGAAGGAGTTGACGTGCTGACAGCCGTCGTCACATCCTCCGGTTCCACCGTGCAGGTGACCCTCGTCGAGGGGGTCGTCCGAGCGGCGGACGAAGAGGATCACGCTGAGGAAGGGACCGAGGCCGGGCACGATGTCCCCGAGAAGGACCTCAACCCCATCTTCCCCGAAGTCAAAGAAGTCGTCTGGGGTTTCGGCTCCTTCGTCGTGCTCGCCCTCGCGTTGCGGCTGGTCCTGTTCCGCAAGGTGCGCGACGGCATGGACGCTCGGTACAACTCGATCCAGAGCGACCTGGAAGTCGCCGAGGCGACCACCGCGTCAGCCCGCGCCGACGTCGCTACCTACGACGCCCAGGTGGCAGCGGCTCGCGCCGAGGCCCAGCAAGCGGTCGAAGCAGCCCGCAACACGCTCGAGGCCGAGCGCACCGCACGGCTCGCCGAGGTGAACGCACGGCTCGCCGCCAAGCGCGCGGCGTCGGCTGCCGAGGTCGAAGCGGCGCGAGCCGACGCCCGCACACACGTCGAGACCGCTGTCGGCGAGGTCGCCGCACTCGCGGGACGTCTCGCCACCGGGAAGACACCGTCACCCGACACCGTCTCGGCCGCCGTGTCCGCCGCGATGAACCAGGGGGTGACGGCGTGAACGCATTGACCGCATCGGTAACGGTGTTCCGCCTGCTCCCGGCAGCGGACCATGGCACCGACGACCAGGGCTACACCACCGCGAACCCGATCCTGGCGCCGAAGTGGGAGCTGATCATCGGTTCGGCGGCGTCGCTCATCGTGTTCGCGCTGCTCTACAAGTTCGCCTGGCCGATCGTCAAGCAGAGCTTCAACAGCCGGACATCCGGCATCCAGCAGCAGCTCGACGACGCCCAGGCCGCGAAGTCGACCGCCGAGACCGAGGCGGCCACCATCCGCCAGGCGCAGGGCAACATCGACGCCGAGCGTGAACGTCTCCACGCCGAGGCCGCGGCCCAGGCCGAAGCGCTCCTCGCCGACGGCAGGGTCCGGCTCGACGCCGAGATGGCCGAGCTCGAGGCCCGCGCCGAGGCCGACATCGCGGCCGCCGCCGGCCGTTCGGCCGACGAACTGCGTGCCGAGATCGCCCGCCATTCGAGCGTCGCGGTCGAGCGCATCGTCCACGACACGCTCGACGACGCCACCCAGCAAGATCTGATCGAGGGCTTCATCCAACGGGTCGGGGCCAGTACGGGAGCGAGCTCATGAGCGACGCACGCATCGAAGGGTACGCACGGGCACTGTTCGAGATCGCCCGCGCCGAAGGCACGCTCGACGAGGTGGAAGACGAGCTGTTCCGCTTCGCCCGCTCGTACGAGTCGAGCGACGCGCTGCGCACCACCCTCACCGACGAGAACCTGCCGGCCGAGAAGCGCCAGGCCATCGTCGAGGATCTCCTCGACGGCAAGGCCACGCCCACCACCGTCCAGCTCGTCTCGATGGTCGTCGGCTCCGGCCGCGGCCGCGACCTGCCGTCGATCGTCGACAGCCTCGTGCAGCGGGCGTCGAACGCCAAGCAGCTCGACGTCGCCGAGGTCCGCACGGCCGTCGCCCTCAGCGACGACCAACTCGCCCGCCTGAAGGCGGCGCTCGAGAACGCCACCGGCAAGTCCCTCAACCTCAAGGCCACCGTCGACCCGTCCGTGATCGGCGGCGTCGTGGCCACCGTCGGCGACACCGTCATCGACGACACCGTCCGCACTCGCATCGACCAGCTGAAGAGCCGGCTGTAAAGGAACAACGACACCATGGCTGAGCTGACCATTTCCGCCGCCGACATCGCATCGGCGCTCAAGAAGAACCTCGACGGCTTCGAGCCGTCGGTCGAGGCCCGCACCGTCGGCCGCGTCGCCGAGGTCGGTGACGGCATCGCCCAGGTGCACGGTCTGCCCGACGTGGGCGTGAACGAGTTGCTCGAGTTCGAAGACGGTTCGGTGGGCCTCGCCCTCAACCTCGACGAGCACTCGATCGGCGCCGTCGTGCTCGGCAACGTCGACAACATCGAAGAGGGCCAGACCGTCAAGGCGACGGGCCGCATCCTGTCGATGCCCGTCGGCGACGGTGTGCTCGGCCGCGTCGTCAACGCGCTCGGCGAGCCGATCGACGGCAAGGGCGAGCTCACCGGCACCCAGCTGCGCCGCATGGAGATCCAGGCGCCCGGCATCATGGGCCGCCAGCCCGTGGGCGAGCCGCTCCAGACCGGCATCAAGTCGATCGACGCGATGACCCCGATCGGCCGGGGCCAGCGCGAGCTGATCATCGGCGACCGCAAGACCGGCAAGACCACCATCGCCGTCGACACCATCTTGAACCAGAAGGGTCTCGGGGTGAAGTGCATCTACGTGGCGATCGGGCAGAAGAGCTCGACGGTCGCCCAGACGGTCGACACGCTCCGCCAGAACGGCGCGATGGACTACACCGTCGTCGTCGTGGCGCCGGCGTCCGACCCGGCCCCGTTCAAGTACCTCGCCCCGTACGCCGGCTGCGCCATCGGCCAGCACTGGATGGACAACGGCGAGCACGCCCTCGTGGTGTACGACGACCTGTCGAAGCAGGCCGAGGCCTACCGTCAGCTGTCGCTGCTGCTGCGCCGCCCGCCGGGCCGCGAGGCCTACCCCGGCGACGTGTTCTACCTGCACAGCCGCCTGCTGGAGCGGGCCGCCAAGCTGTCCGACGAGAACGGGGCCGGTTCGCTCACCGCGCTACCGATCATCGAGACGAAGGCCGGCGACGTGTCGGCGTTCATCCCGACGAACGTGATCTCGATCACCGACGGCCAGGTGTACCTCCAGGACAACCTGTTCAAGTCCGGTGTGCGCCCGGCCGTCGACGTGGGCATCTCGGTGTCCCGCGTGGGCAGCGCGGCGCAGATCAAGTCGATGAAGGCCGTGGCCGGCACGCTGAAGGGCGACCTCGCCCAGTTCCG
>CAZYWK010000159.1:0-4312 GCA_964651825.1 uncultured Ilumatobacteraceae bacterium
CTGAGCCTCCGCCGGGAGGCCCCAGTCAGTAGGGTGTCGCACCGGTATGCGCAGCGTGGTGGTCCTTCCGACCTACAACGAGGGTGAGAACATCGAGCCGTTCCTGCGCGCCCTGCGCAAGGCCGCTCCGACCACCGACGTGCTCGTCGTCGACGACAACAGCCCGGACGGTACCGGCGCGCTGGCGGAGGCGATGGGAGCCGAGCTCGGCCGCATCGACGTGCTGCACCGCCCCGCGAAGCAAGGGCTGGGCAGTGCCTATCGCGAGGGGTTCTCGCGGGTGCTCGCCGACGGCTACGACGTGGTCGTGTCGATGGATGCCGACTTCTCGCACGATCCCGAGCAGGTGCCCGAGTTCGTCGAACGGATCGCTGGCGGTGCCGACGTGGTGATCGGCTCCCGGTACGTCACCGGCGGCGGTACGACCGACTGGCCCGTCCATCGCCAGCTGCTGTCGAAGTGGGGCAACGCCTACACACGAGCGATCCTCGGTGTCGGGGCCCGCGACTGCACGAGCGGGTACCGGGCGTACCGCGCCACCGCGCTCGCCGCCATCGACCCGACGTCCACATCGGCCGAGGGGTACGCGTTCCTCACCGAGCTCGTCCGGCGCATGACGCGCGACGGTGCCACGGTCGTCGAGGTGCCGATCATCTTCCGCGACCGGACACGCGGCAAGTCGAAGATGTCCGGCCGCATCATCGTCGAGTCCATGTTGCTCGTGTCGGCCTGGGGTGTGCTCGATCGATGGCGACGGCTGAACGAGCGTCTCCGGAAGCGATGACGGATCAGATCGACTCCGGCCCGGTCGCGCCGGACCGGGCCGAGCCCGGCCGCGTCGACGCCGGCCGTCGGAGCTGGTTCGAACGACCGGCAGTGGTGATTGCGATCGCCACGGTGGCGGTGGCGCTACCGCTGATCGTGGCCGTGATCACACTGTCCGGCCGGCGCTGGTATCCCGTGCTCGACCTCGTGATGACCGAGCTCCGGCTGCGCGACGTCGGCGGCCGCCACACCCCGCTGATCGGGCTGCCGGGTCGGATCGGCATGTTCCCCGACCAGGGCAGCCATCCCGGCCCGCTCAGTTTCTGGGTGCTGGCGCCGTTCTACCGCTTGTTCGGTAGCTCGGCGTGGGCGATGGAGGCGGCCACCGTCGTCGTCCAGACCGCCTGGATCGCCGTGGCGCTGTGGATCGGTCACCGGCGGGCCCGCCTCGGCGGCGTGGCGGTGGTCGGCCTCGTCGTTCTCGTGCTCCTGCGTGGCTACGGCCTCGGTGTGCTCGTCCAGCCGTGGAACCCGTACCTGCCGCTGATCGCCTGGATCGTGATCCTGCTGGCCACCTGGTCGGTGCTCTGCGGCGACCACATGATGCTGATCCCGCTCGTCGTGGCGGCCTCGTTCTCGGCCCAGACCCACATCCCGTACCTCCTGATGGCCGGTGGCCTCGGCGTGTTCGCCGCCGGCGTCGTCGTCGTGCGCTGCTGGCGCAGCGACGACCGCAGACCGTTTCGTGCCCCGCTGGGGTGGACGGCGGGGCTGTTCGCGGTGCTGTGGCTGGCGCCGCTCGTCGAGCAATTGCGGCACGACCCGGGCAACGTCCGCCGCCTGCTCGATCACTTCACGTCACCCGACGAGGAGGTGATCGGTTGGCGGATGGGCGCCAACGTCTTCTTCCGGCACCTCGACGTGTTCGACGGCTACGTCAAGTTGCTCAATGGCTCGCAGCGATTCCTCCAGGTGGGCTACGAGCCCGACGGGCGGATCTGGCCCGGCGTGCTGCTGCTCGCGGCCTGGATCGGGTCGTTCGTCGTGGCGGTGCGGATGCGGCACCGCACACTCGTCGCCCTGCACACCACGATCGCGGTCACCCTGGTGCTCACGTTGGTGTCGATGGCCCGCATCTTCGGCACGATCTGGTACTACCTCACGCTGTGGGCGTGGGGCACCACGACGCTCCTGCTCGTCGCCATCGTCTGGACGGCCGTCAGCTGGTGCCTGCGGGAGCGTCCCGAGCGCACGCCGGCCGTCGGGTTGATCGGGGCGCTGACGATCGGCGGGGCCATGATGCTGTCGATGTTGATCCTGGCGCCTGACACCGACCACCCGGAGGAACGGCTGGGTGAGACCGTCGGCGCACTCCTTCCCGCCACCCGTGACGCACTGGAGGCAGGGGTCGGCAGCGCGGAGGGCACCGACGGCCGCTACGTCGTGCAGTGGAACGACGCCAACTTCTTCGGGAGCCAGGGCTTCGGGTTGATGAACGAGCTCGAGCGGGCCGGCTTCGACGTGGGCATGTACCAGCCGTGGCACGTCCCGGTCACCGAGCACCGCGTGATCCCCCACGACCAGGCGACCGCCGAGGTCATCCTCGCCACCGGCGGGTTCGTCGACTCCTGGCGCGCCGACGACCGCGTGGTCGAAGTCGCGTCGTTCGATCCCCGCACCGCGGAACAGCTGGCCCAGTATGCCGAACTGCGCGGCGACCTGATCGCCGAGCTCGAGGCCGACGGTCTCGACGAGCTGGTGCCGATGGTCGACACCAACCTGTTCGGCGTGCGCGTCGACGACCGCCTGTCGCGCGAGGCCCGCGTCGCGGCAACCACGATGCTGTTCCTCGGGCAGGAAACAGCGGTGTTCATCGGACCGCCGGGGGTGGCGACGTGACCGTGCTCGACGCCGCGCCACCACAAGCACGCCTCGAGGTGAACGTGTCCGACCGGATGCGCTGGTGGAGCTGGCGGCTGATGGCCGCGGCAACGAGCTGCGTCATCGCCTTCAGCGCCCTGCGCGGCATCCGCAACGGCTACCAGGCGATCGGCGACAACGCCCTGATCGAACTGCGCGGGCGTGACGTGCTCACGATCAACCATCCGTGGCTCGGCACCTGGTCGTCGGCGTCGATCAGCGCCGGCACCGACGTCAACCACCCCGGACCACTGCTCTTCGACCTCGTGGCGCTCCCGGTGCGGTTGTTCGGCGGCGGGGCCGGCATCGCCGTCGCGATCGCCCTGTTGAACATCGTGATCGTCTGGTCGGTCGGCTTCGTCGCGGTGCGGATCGGTGGGGCCACCGCTGCCCTCACCGCGCAGGTGATCACCGCCGGGCTGGCGTGGACACTCGGCAGCGAACTGCTCTACGACCCGTGGCAGCCCAACGTGTTGATCCTGCCGTTCTGGCTGCTCGTCATGCTCGTGTGGGCGGTGGTGGCCGATGACGTCAAGGTGCTCCCGTTCGCGGTGGCGGTGGCGTCGTTCACGATGGAGACCCATCTCGGCTACCTGTTCTTCTCACCGTTGCTGATCGCCTTCGCGCTGGTGGTCGTCGTGCTGCGCCGTCGCCGTCGGGGTCCTGAGCGTTTCGCCGATCTCCGCCGGCCCGTCACGATCGCGGTGATCGTCGGGGTCGTGCTCTGGGCGCAGCCGTTGTGGGAGCAGTTCTTCGGGGCAGGCTCCGGCAACCTCCATCGCCTGCTCGCGGCCGGCACCGGACGCACCGACGGCGGCACGATCGACGAGAGCCGGACCGGGATCGCCCTCGCGGTCCGCCTGTTCAGCTCGGTCGTGACCCAACCGCCGTGGTGGGGGCGTTCGGGCTTCGACACGTCGGTGCCGGGCTCGACGTGGCTCGAAACGCCCGACGGCCTCGTGTTGCAGGCGCCTGGGCTTGCCGGCTTCGGCGTGGCGCTGGTGTGGCTGGTGGCCGGCCTCGCACTGGTCGGGCTCGGATGGTGGGCGGCCCACCGCCATGGCGCCCGCTCGTTGGTGTGCGGGTACTGGGTGCTCGCCATGTGCAGCGCGGTCGCGTTCGCCACGATCGTGATCACACCGCTCGACTGGCTCGGCTTGTCGCCACACAAGGTGCGCTATCTGTGGGTGATCGGCGCGTTCGCCACCTATCTGCTCGTGATGACGGGCCTCACCGTGCTGCGCGAGCGACCGCGACGGATCGCGCTCGGGGCGCTCACCGTCGCCGGGGCGCTGGCCGTGGTGGCCACGGTCCCGTTCCACGCGAACGCCGCCGGCCCGGTGTTCTTCCGGGCGACCTACGGGGCTGTCGAGGACCTGCGCGATCAGATCGAGACGTGGCTGGCGACCGACCCGGATGCGCCCGACCGGATCCTGTTCGACGCCGAAGGCATCGGGTTCGCCGAGCCCTACACCGCGCCGGTGATGGCAGAGTTCCTCGAAGACGGTGTCGATCTACTCGTCGCCCATCCAACACTCGCCCGCCAACTCGGGAACCGGCGGTTGGCCGGTCCGGACGATGCCGGGCTGCCGGTCGTGTTCGTGCGGGTGGGCGCCGAGGCGCTCCA
>CAZYWK010000160.1:0-4089 GCA_964651825.1 uncultured Ilumatobacteraceae bacterium
GGTGTCCGAGTTCCGCCGGCTCCCGCCGATCCAACCGATCAGCAGGACGGAGCACGACGGTGAACGCGGCGGGTTGGACCATCTCGATCATCGCGATCCTGATCGTCGCCGCCATCGCCGCGAACGAGTCCCGACGCAGGCGGCCGCGTTGGCTTCAACCCAGCTCTTCCCCCGCGCTGCGCCCGGGATCAGGGCGGTTCGCAGGGGCGCTGCTGTCGGGTTCGACGTTCACGGCGCGACCGACAACTGACCGGGCGTCTCGGTCGGCATCGACGACGTGCGGGCATCGACCCGATGGCCGTCGTAGGTGTCACCGACACCGCCCATCTTGGCCGCCTGGTTGAGCACCAATCCGATCACCGGCGCCCCCACCCGATCGAGGCGTTCGAGCGTGCCGATCACCTGCTCGTCGGTCGTCGTGCCGGCCTGCACCACCACACACACAGCGTCGGCCCACATCGACAGGGCGAGCGAGTCACTCACCGGGAGGATGGGGGCGGAGTCGATGATCACGTAGTCGTAGTGATCGGCCATGTCGGCGAGCAGTCGCTGGGTGCGGCGACCGGAGAGCATCTCGGAAGGGTTGGACGGCACGCCCCCGGCGACGTACACGCTGAGCCGGTGTGTGTCGTCGACGTCGACGTGGTTCACGACGGACTTCGGAGCGGCGCCCAGCAGTAGATCGGTGAAGCCGGGCGTCGGCGAGCACCCGAACACCTCGTGCACGCGGGGCCGACGGAGGTTGCAGTCGAGCAACGCCACCCGGTGGCCCGCTTGGGCGAGTACGACGGCGAGGTTGGTCGACACGGTGGTCGCGCCTTCAGCGGCCATCGGGCTGGTGACCTGGATCGAGCGGATCGGCCGATCGAGGCCGAGGAACTGCAGATTGGTACGGAACGCGCGATACGACTCCGCCGAAGCACGGTCGGGGTCGCTGAGCGACACCGGCCCCTGGCCGGTCGGCCGCTCGGTGGGCAGGACCGCGAGCACCGGCTGATCGGTGATCCGCTCCAGGTCGTCCTCACCGTGCACCGTGTCGTCGAGGTAGTTGACGACGAACGCGCCAACGAGACCGATCAACAGACCGACGGCCGCAGCGAGGGCGACGGTGCGCGCCGGCGTGGGCTCGACGGGAGAGGTCGGGAGCTCGGCTGCGCGGACGATGCTGGCCCCGCTGGTACGGAGCGCTGCATCCACACGGAGCTGGTCGAGCGTGGCGCTGAAGTTCGAGAGCTGGGTGAGCAGCGCCGGCCGCCGCGGGTCGTCGTCGGGGAGATCGTCGATCTGGCGCTGTAGGCCGTCGATGGCCGCCTGCACCTCGGTGCTGGCCGCCACCAGATCGGCGGCTGCCGCGTCCCGGCGGACCGCGATGTAGGCCCCGGCGTACGCGTCGGCATAGGTCTGGGCGTTGGCAGCGTTGGCGTCGCGGACGCCGATGACGATGACGTTGCTCGCACCGGCGCTCGATGCGTCGGCTGGCGGTGGCGGCGAGTCGAGCCCGAGATCCGATTGCACCCGCCGACGTACCTGCTCGCCCTCGATCACCTGGATCTCGGTGGAGATCTCCCGTGCGTTGAGCGCCACGACCTGATTTTCGAACAGGACATCCTGACCGCGTGGCTCGACGAGCACCTCGGACGATGCCGAGTAGATCGGCGTCTGCATCGCCGTCAACGCGAGCGCCACCGTGCTGGCGAGCAGGACGGCGATGATCACGAGCCACTTGCGCCGTGCCACGACTGCGGGGTAGTCGCGCAGGGTCATTTCGTCGCTGGTGTCTGCATGGGCAAGTGCCAGATGATAGGCGCATGCCCGCCGACCCATGCCCAGCCCGGTCGGCGCTTGTTGGAGTGGGCCGGCCGCGTCGGCCCCGGGCCCACGGTGCCCGATAGCGTGGCCGGCCCGTGACAACGCATCGCCTCGACGACGGCGCAGTGCTGGTGACGGCCGCGATCGCAGCGGTCATGGCGGCGTTGGGTGGAGCCAGCCCGACCGGCTCGTCGACGGTGGATTCGCTGCTGGTGATCGCATCGGTCGCGTTCGCGACGTGGGCGTCAGCGACAGCGCCCTGGTGGGCGGTCACCGCGCTCGCGGGCGTGTCAGCCGCGCTCGCCGGCGCCGCGCCGTGGGCGATGGTCGGGCTCCTGGCGACCATCGCCGGGCTGTGGATGGGTCTGACACGTCGTGATTCACCCGCACTCCGCGCCGCGGTGACTGGCATCGCGCTGAACGTCCTGATCCGGTCGGAGCTGGACGGAATCTTCGGCCTGTCGGCAATCGTGGGCGTCGGATGCACCATCGGTGTCTTGACGCTCGGGATGCAGCGCCGATCACGTCGCGCGACGTGGTGCGTCATCGTGGGCGTGGGCAGCGCGGGCGTGCTCGGCTTGTTGGCGATCGTCGGTCTGGCGGCAGCGGGTGCCAGTGCTGCGACTGCGCTCCGCGACGGGAGCGAGTCGGCGCGTGCCGGGCTCGATCTGCTCGACGACGGCGAGTACGGCCGTGCCGGAGACGAGTTCGCGCGTGCGGCGGACCGCTTCGACGATGCCGACAGCGCGCTGCGGCAGCCTTGGGGGCAGCCGGCCCGGCTGGTGCCGGTGGTCGCTCAGCACCGGACGATGACCGTCGAGCTCGCCTCGTCGGCGGCGGCGGCGTCGCGCACGTTGAGCGAGGCGTTGGCGCGGATCGAGCCCGAGCAGCTACGACTCGTCAACGGCCGAATCGACCTCGCCGCGGTCGAGGAGATCGAGCAACCGCTGCTCGACGTCCAGACCGCGATCGCCGAACTGGACGAGACTCTCGACGACATCGCATCGCCGTGGCTGGTCGCCCCACTTCGGGATCGTCTGGCAGACCTTGATGGCGACCTGGCCCATGTCGCACCGCGACTCGACCGCGCAGTCCGTGCCGCCCAGCTCGCACCGAGCATGCTCGGCGCTGACGGTGAGCGGCGGTACTTCGTCGCCTTCACCACTCCGGCCCAGACCGCGGGCTCGGGAGGCGTGCTCAACAACTGGGCCGAGGTGGTCGCCGACCGCGGGCGGCTGACGATCGCCGATGCAGGGCGCACCGTCGACCTGAACCGCGGCAGCACGAGCGGAGCGGGCACGGGACGGACGATCGACGGACCCCAGGACTGGATCGACCAGTGGGGGGAATACGGCTTCACCAGTGGCCCGAACGGTGGCACCGAGCCCAAGCCGTGGTCGAACGTGACGATCTCGCCGCAGTTCCCGTCGACCGCTTCGGTGATCGCACAGCTCTACTCTCAGAGCGGCGGCACCGATGTCGATGGCGTGTTCGCGATGGACCCGTTCGCGCTCGCTGCATTGCTGGGCATGACCGGTCCGATCACGGTCGACGGCGCAGCGGGCGAGCTCGACGAGCAGAGCCTGGCCCAGTTCGTGCTGTTCGGCCAGCACGCGCTCGACGACGGCGGAGAGGGTGCGGACCGGCTCGAAGCGGCGTCGCAGACGACGATCAACCGGGTGTTCGGCGCGGCGCTACCGAACCCGATGAGGCTGGCCCAGGTCCTCTCGCCGCTCGCGGCACAGGGGCGGTTCGTCGCGTGGTCGAGCCGAGTCGAGGAGCAGTCGTTGTTCGACTCGATACGTCTGTCGGGCGCCTTGCCGGTACTCGATGGCGGCGACGGGATCGCGATCGTGCTGAACAACGCCGACGAGAACGAGCTCGACATGTATCTCGAGCGCGAACTCACCTACGTCGCCGCCGTCGACGAAGCGACGGGAGCCGTCACGGCGACGGCGACGGTCGTGCTCACCAACACAGCCCCGTCGGCCGCGCTGCCGGATGCCGCCATTGGCACAGCGAACGACAACCCTCCGAGAACGAACCGCGTGCTGTTGTCGCTCTACTCGGCACTGCCGGTCGAACGCGCGACCGTCGCGTCCAGCGACGTCGAGGTTGGTAACTCGGCACTCTCCGGATCCGCTACCCAGCATGTGACGAGCGCGGAACCGCTGGCGATCGCACGCGGTACCGAGGCCGGGTGGTTGGTTGGTACAGCGGTCGTGCTCATCCCGCCGGACGGCCGGGTGACCATCACCTACGACCTCGCCGGGACGCTAG
>CAZYWK010000161.1:0-3910 GCA_964651825.1 uncultured Ilumatobacteraceae bacterium
CCGCTGTCGCTCCCACCACGGTTGCCGCGATCGATCCGACGGCGAGCACGGTGCCCGATACGACCGTGCCCGACACGACCGTGCCGCCGACCACGGCCGCACCGGTGGTTCAGCAGGGCGTGGTGACCGACATGTCGACGGTGACCCCGTTGACGGTGCAGCAAGGCCTGCCCGGCTTCCCGCTCGTCGGCCTCGGCGACTCGGTGATGCTCGGCGCCACCGAGGAGTTGGGTGCGATGGGCTTCGTGGTCGACGCCGTCGTCAGCCGGCAGATGAAGACCTACCTGCCCGACCTGCAGGGGATCAAGGACCGCGGCCTGCTCGGCGCAGCCGTGGTGGTGCACCTCGGCACGAACGGTCCGTTCAGCGACGAAACGCTCGCGCAGACGATGGCGATCCTCGCCGACGTGCCGGTGGTGGTGATGCTCACCAGCAAGGCCGATCGTGGCTGGGTGGCCGGCAACAACGACAAGATCCGCGCCCTCCCGGCCAGCTACCCCAACGTGACCGTGCTCGACTGGGAAGCGCTCGCGCCGGGCTGCGCCGGCGACTGCTTCTACGGCGACGGCATCCACCTCAACCAGGCCGGCCAGAACTACTACGCCACGATCATCGGTCAGCTGCTCGGCCTCGTCTGAGTCGCGGGTCGCGGGCAGTTGGTCGGCCCCGAGGGCGAGATCTACGCTCGGCGGATATGACCACTCCTGTACGTGTCGCTGTCACGGGTGCTGCTGGCCAGATCGGCTACAGCCTGCTGTTCCGCATCGCCTCCGGGTCGATGCTCGGCCCCGACACCCCTGTCGCCCTGCAGCTCCTCGAGATCACCCCGGCGCTCGGCGCGCTCGAGGGTGTGCGGATGGAGCTCGACGACTGCGCGTTCCCGCTCCTGTCCGAAGTGGTCTGCACCGACGACGCCGATGTCGCGTTCGGTGACATCGACGTCGCGCTGCTCGTCGGAGCGATGCCGCGCAAGGCGGGCATGGAGCGCGCCGACCTGCTGTCGGCCAACGGTGGGATCTTCAAGCCGCAGGGCGAGGCGTTGTCACGCTCGGCCAAGCGCGACGTGAAGATCCTCGTGGTCGGCAACCCGGCCAACACGAACGCGCTGATCGCGCAGCGCAACGCCAAGGACCTCGATCCCGGCCGCTTCACGGCGATGACGCGGCTCGACCACAACCGCGCCAAGACCCAGCTCGCCCAGAAGCTCGGCGTGTCCGTCAACGACGTCACCAAGATGACGATCTGGGGCAACCACTCGACCACGCAGTATCCCGACCTGTTCCACGCCGAGGTCAACGGCAACAACGCCTACGAGGCTGTCGGCGACCACGCCTGGTACGACCAGACCTTCATCCCCACCGTCGCCAAGCGCGGCGCGGCGATCATCGACGCCCGCGGCGCATCGTCGGCGGCGTCGGCGGCGTCGGCCGCGGTCGACCACATCCGCAGCTGGACGCTCGGCACGCCCGCGGGCGACTGGGTCTCGATGGGGATCCCGAGCGACGGCAGCTACGGCGTGCCGGAGGGGATCATCTCGTCGTTCCCGTGTGTGTGCACGGACGGCAAGTACGAGATCGTGCAGGGCCTCGACATCGACGACTACAGCCGCGGCAAGATCGACGAGTCGGCCGCCGAGCTCGTCAGCGAGCGCGACGCCGTCGCCGAGCTCGGCCTGATCTGAACGCCCGAGCTCGGCGCCGGTCGAGGCCGTCGACGAGAATGATCCGATGGTGCGAGGTCAGCGGTTCACCTCGGGTGACCGAGCCCACATCAACGCGCCGTCGAAGCTCAGCGTGTAGTCCGGTGTGAACTCGATGACGACTCGATGAGGCGAATCGAGGAACGTGCGGAACACGTTCGCCGCCGCCTCGTCGGGTCGTAGGTGAGCGGCGAACTCCGGATAGAACCAGTCCTTGGTGGCCCGATCCGTGTGGACCACGCACTCACCTTTGTAGGTGACCGTTTTGGCCGGCCCGAGCGTGGTGCCGGTGCTGTTGATGCACACCGCGGCCCGCGGGAAGCGCTTGATCGCGCTGACGCGGGCGCGGCGTTCGGCCGCCGTCATCCAGATCTTGCCGTCCTTCGGCAGGTAGGCCATCACGACCCCGAAGGCTTCGCCGCCGCGGTTGGTCCACATGAACACGCACTCGCGTGCGGTCGCGACCAGGTCCGCCTCCAACTGGGGTGTCAGCGCGCAATCGGTCAGGTCTTCGTAGTCGTCCGAGTTCGACATCAGTCTCTCGCTCTCTTCGTCGGGTGAATGGTTCAGACCCCCCAGAGTTGGGCGAAGGCCTCCTCGAAGCCTTCGGCGCCGCGGTACTCCTGCACGGGCGTCGGCACGTTCTCCTGGTCCCAGAGCGCGGTCAGCAGGACAGGGTTCACACCCGACAGGTCTTGGCCGATGCTGAGGCGTGCCATCGCGTCCACGGCGTGCCACGCCGACTCCTCGCGGGGCAGCATGGCCCACACCGACGACTGCTTGTCGATCAGTGACTGCACCTGGTCGGCGTTCGGCACTCCACCCACCTGCTGTGCTTGGCCGTCGAGGCCGGCCGTGGCGAGGGCCGCGGCCACACCGCCGAACAGATCGCCGATGGCGTAGGAGACGTAGGTGGTGTCGGGGTGGTTCTGCAGGTACGACACGACTGCGGACGGAACCGCGCCGCTGACGAGGTCGTTGAGCGTCACGTCGAGCACGTCGAACGTGCACCCGGCGCATGCCGACGCGTAGTGCTCGGTCGCCGCGTCGGCCGAGATCTGCAGGATCGGGAACTCGGGCAGGTTGACGAACACGACGTTGCCGGTTCCGCCCGAGTCGGCGATCACCCAGTCGGCGATCTGGCGCGCCGTCGCGCGGGTGCTGTCGGCGTCGCTGATGACCGCGTAGATCCCGTTGCCGTCGGCGCCGGTGGTCTCGTTCGTGCTGTACATGTCGATGATCGGGATCTCCGCCGCGATGGCGGCCTGGGCCGCCTGTTCGAAGCTGGCGACGTCGGTGCCCGAGATGCCGATGTAGTCGACGCCCTGATCGACCGCCTGTTGCACGGCGGCGTTCACGGTCTGCGGGTCGGCTGGGTCGTAATCGATGATCACCAGATCCCAGCCGAGCGCCTCGGTGGCGCCTTGGTAGCCCGGCGTGATGGGCTGCGTCGACTGCAGCCCGCCGCCGATCCAGGCAACGGTGATGCCGGTGGGCGGCGTCTCGTCGAGCGGTACGTCGACACCGATCTCGGTGATCGGTTGCAGCGCTGCCTCGACCCGGTCGGCGGCGGCCGCGGCATCGGCCTCGGCACTCGAACCGCTGTCGGTCGCCCCGGTGTCGGTCGCCCCGGTGTCGGTCGCCGCGGCGGGCTCGGTCGTGACGGACTCGGACGAGTCGTCGTCCGAACCGCACGCCGCCAGCCCGGCGGCGAGCGCCAACGCGGCCACGCAGCTCACGGTTCGCCTGAGCGTGCCTCGGCGGGTGCGGCCGCCCTGGATGGTGATGCCTGCTGTGCTCATCGAGATTCCTCGTTTCATGGGGTTGGCTGTTGCTGGTCGATCGATGTGCGGTCGTCGTGGCTGGCGGACCACGGCTCGGTGCCGACTTGCGGGTCGGAGACCTCTTCGTCCGTGCGGTTGCGCTTCACGTCGACGACGCCCTGGCGGCTGGCGAGCACGACGGCGATCAGGAGCGCGGTGCCGTTGAACAGCGGTGTGATCCAGCTGACCCCGTCCTGGAAGGCGAGTTGAAGCCCCTTGACACCGAAGGCGAGCGCGTACACCGCGATGAGGGTGCCCCACACGTTGGCTCGTCGCTGGAACTGGGTGGCTCCGAAGAACACAGCGGCGAAGGCGGGGAACAGCATCGGTGTACCGAAGCCGTTCGAGTAGGTGCCGACCTTCGCCGCGAAGACCGCGCCGGCGATCC
>CAZYWK010000162.1:0-3742 GCA_964651825.1 uncultured Ilumatobacteraceae bacterium
CCGAAGCCGTTCGAGTAGGTGCCGACCTTCGCCGCGAAGACCGCGCCGGCGATCCCGGAGATGACACCGGACGCGGTGAGTGCACCCCACGTGATGCGATCGGTCGTCACCCCGGCGAGGCGGGCGGCCTCGGGGTTCGAGCCGGTGGCGCGCAGGCGCCGCCCGAGCGGGGTCCACTCGAGCACGTACCACACCAGGAGGGCGAGCGCGAGCAGGTAGTAGACGACAACGGGCAGCCCGAACACTTCGCGGCGTCCGAAGCTCAGGAAGCGGGGCGAGAACACGCCGACCATCTGCTTGTTCGCCGAGATGTAGAGGCCGGCGGCCGCGAGCACCTGGCTCGTCCCGAGCGTGGCGATGAACGAGTTGACGTGGAAGCGAACGGTGATCAGCCCGTTGAGGAAGCCGGCCGCACCGGCCGCCGCGATGCCGATCAGGCACGAGACGAATCCGTTGAGCCCGGTGTTGCCTTCCAACCAGCTGATGATCGCGAGCGAGAACGCGAGGTTGGCGCCGCAGGAGAGGTCGAACGCTCCTGCGGACAACGGGATGATCACCGCCATGGCGAGGATGCCCACGATCACCTGGTCCGACAGCACGATCTTGAACGTCGCTTCGCTCAGGAACGTCTCGGGGATCCACACCGAGAACAGCACGAGGATGACGACGAGCAGGTACAGCGCGCTCGCTCGCCGGAGCCCCGGTACACGACGAGAGATCTGCGCTCTCGCGTCGTGGTTCCTCGTCGTCTCGGTCATCGGAACTCCGTGTCTGGTCGGCCGACGCTGGTGAGCTGAGCTTCCTCGATCCGTTCGATCGTGATGTCCGTTCCCGTCAGCTCGGCGACCACACGACCACGTTGGAGCACGATGACGCGGTCGGCGAGCCGAGCGAGCTCGTCGCTGTCCGTGGAGCAGACGATGACCCCGGCCCCGCCTGCAGCGGCGCCGTCGACGAGGCGGTGGATGTCGGCCTTCGAGCCGACGTCGACACCTTGTGTGGGTTCGTCGAGCACCAGCACGCTCGGCTCCAGGCGCAGCACGCGCGCCATGACGACCTTCTGCTGGTTGCCTCCCGACAGCACGTCGACGTCGGTGTCGCCTCGCCGGGGACGGATGTCGAGCTCCTCCAGCCAGCGCTGTGCCTCGTCGCGCTCGATGGTTCGACGCAGCCGGCCGCGCCGCCAGAACGAGGACATGTCGGCGATGGTGATGTTCTCCGTGGTCGAGGTGGCCGGAAGCAACGCGTGCGCGGTGCGGTCGGCGGGGACCAGGCACATTCCGTGACGCATCGCGGTGCCGGGTTGGTTCGCCGCGATGGCACGACCGTTCACCCGGACCTCGCCTCCGTGGGGCAGGCGGCCGGCGACGAGCCCGGCCAGCTCCTCACGTCCCGAGCCCGTGAGGCCGGCTACCCCGACGACTTCGTGGTGGCCGAGGTCGAGGTCGAGGTCGACGATCGTGGCGCCGGCGAGCCCGCGCACCGTCAGCACCGGGCTGTCCGCACCGGTCGACCGGGCGTGGTGCTCGCCGATGTCGGCCAGCAGCTGTCGCCCGAGCAGGAGTTCGGTGAGTTGGTCGGGCGTCACGTCACCAGTCGCGGCGGTGGTGATCCGCCGGCCGTCGCGCAGCACGGTGACGCGGTCGGCGAGCCCGAGCACCTCGTCGAGATGGTGCGAGATGAACAGGATCCCGACCCCGGTGGCAGCGATCCGTCGCAGCGCGGCGAACAGCCGCGTCACCTCACCTCCGGGGAGCGATGCGGTCGGCTCGTCGAGAACGAGCAGGACCGGGTCGTCGTCGAGATCGTCGAGCGCTCGTGCCACCGCGACGGCCGTGCGTTCGGACTCGGCGAGGAGGGCCACGGGCACATCGGGGTCGATGTGGTAGCCGAGGCGACGCAGCGCTGTCGTGACCGTCGCGCGCTCGTGACGGCGTCCGATCTTGGTCAACGCGCGGGTCCGGACGTCGGCGAGGTGGAAGTTGTCGGTGACGGAGAGCGACTCGACGAGCCCGAGGTCCTGGTGGACGAAACGGATCCCTCCGGCGCGGGCGGCGTCGGCCGAACCGAGTTCGAACGGTCGCCCGCCAAGCGTCGCCGACGCGCCGGGATCGGGCCGGTGGTACCCGGCGAGGATCTTGACGAGGGTGGACTTGCCGGAGCCGTTCTGCCCGACGAGCGCATGGATCTCCCCGACCCCGACGTCGAGGTCGACGTCGTCGAGCGCGAGCTGCCCGGGAAACGTCTTGGACAGGCGGCGACCGCTGAACGCGGTGTCGTAGACCCGGCCTTCCACCGATGTCACCTGCTCTCCCAATCGCTGCCCCAAATCGCTCCCCCGAGCCCGTCGCCCAGCGTTAGTGCAGAGCGACTGCAGTAAGTAGACAGGAGTGCTGCGCCGATGTCAAGAGCCAGTCGGGCCGGGTCCTGCGTTGTCACCCACGCAGTGGGCGCCGATCAGGATGCGCAGCCCGACGTCGACCACCGCGGTGTCGAGCGCGTCGGTGCGTCCGTCGCCGAGCAACGCCATCGCCGATGCCCGGCGGAACAGGTCGCCCAGCGCGATCGCTCCGACGTGGGCATCGATGTCGGTCGTCGACGATTCCACCCCGTGTCGCATCCAGGCCATCGTCCGCTCGACGATCGCGAGCTGCGCGGCCCGGCGCACGCGCTCGGAGTCGACGGAGATCGCGGCGGACGTCGTGATGTGAATCCGGGCATGATCGGGGAACTGCTCCGCCCACGTCGCGAAACGGTCCCACGCGGCCAACAGGTCGGCGCCCTTGGCCGGCCGTGTGGTGGCGACGGTGGCGACGGTGGCGGTCACGTCGGTGGGCACGATGACCTCGGCCACCTGGCGGCTGACGTCGTCGAGCACATCGAGGAACAACTGGTGCTTGGACGAGTAGTGGTAGTACACCGCGTTCGGCGCCATCCCGGCGCGATCGGTGACGTGTCCGACGGTGGTGGCGGCCACACCGCGCGCCGCGAACTCAGCAGCAGCGGCCAGCACCAGATCGTGGCGTCGCGACGGGCGGTGCGCGCCACGCCGCGGGCTTGGCTCGTCAGGGCGATCGCGCGACGGGGTGCCGGCGTCGAACGCGGCCGATCGCGGACCCGCCCGGCGTGCCGCGGACGATGCCGCGACGAGTTCGCGAGCGACGCCCGCGCGGCGCTCCGAGATCAGCGCTCCGTTGTTGTCGGCGAGCGCACGTGCCACGTCGTCGCGGGCGATCATGGAGCCGAACGTGTCGCCGGCGAACAGTGCGGACATCACCTCGTCGGCGGTGTCGACAGCGACCACACGCGCCAGCTCCTGGGAGTAGTGGGCGGCCTTCGACCGCGGCGGGGTAGCGGGCACGGGCGGAGCGCCGAGCTCGATGCACGTGGCGAGCACCTGGTCACGGATCGCGGCGACGGCGGGCAGTCCGAGGCGTGACCACACGTAGTAGAGGGTCGCCTCCTCGGTGTGCGCGTCGGCCCACTCGAAGATCTCCTCCAACATCGCCGCGGTGGCCGTGCGCCACTGGCGCGGGTGATACGCGGTCATCGTTCGAGTCACGATCTCGACGAGTGCGTCGGCGACTGGCTGGACTGCTTCGACGAGCAGCGATTCCTTCGTCGCGAAGTGGTAGTAGAAGGCCCTCGCCGACACGTTGGCCTCCCTCGCGATGTCCGCGACGTTGGCGTCGAGATACCCGGTCCTGGCGAAGATCCGGATGCCGGCGCGCAGGATGTCGTC
>CAZYWK010000163.1:0-3726 GCA_964651825.1 uncultured Ilumatobacteraceae bacterium
TGTGCGGCAAGCACCACATCGCCGCCGACGTCGACGCCGTCGTCGAGCGGGCCGGGGCGACGACCGTCGTGTGCCTCACCCGCCGCGAGGAGCTCGACGACCGCTACCCCCGCTACGTCGATTGGCTCGACCGGCGGGTGATCGACACGTCCCAGCCGGTGGCGGGCGCGTCCGCGGGAGGCCCGGTCAGCTGTGCAGCCGTGTGGTTCCCGATCCACGATCTCAGCGCACCCACGCTGGACCTGTACCGGCCGTTCCTGGACGACCTCGCCTGGCGACTGCGACACGGCGAGCGGTTGATCGTCCACTGCGCCGCCGGCATCGGCCGCGCCGGCACCACGGCCGTCGCCCTGCTGCTCCTGCTCGGCGCCGACGTCGATACGGCGATGGCCACCGTGCGGGCCCACCGCCCGATGGCCGGCCCCGAGGTCGGCACCCAACTCGACCTCGTCCTCGACCTCGCCGCCACCCTCTGACCACCCCGTTCGTTCTGGCCCCGTCCCCAAACGCACGGGTCGTTCGTTCTGGCCCCGTCCCCAGGGCACGAGGTCTCGTGTCCCGCCGCCGAGGGAAGCGCCAGCGACGAGGCTGCGCGAGGCCGACCTCAACTGCTACGGCGAGACTCACCGTGAGGCCGAGCCAACCAGACGGCTGAGCCAATCAGGTCGGCGCGGAGGCGGCGAGGGTGGCGAGGAGGTCGGCGAGGAGTCGGGGGTCGGCGTCGACGGCTTCGCCGTAGAGCTTGACCTTGGGTTCGGTGCCGCTCGGGCGGATCTGGAGGCGCATGCCGCCTTCGACCACGAGGCGCACGAGGCCGGCCTCGGGGTAGGTGGTCACCGCTGTGACCGCGCGGCCGCCGACCACGGTCGGGGGCGCCGCCTCGATCGAGCGGACCCATTCCGCGCCGCGTGCCGGGTCGAGGCGCACCGACAGCTCGGCGGTCACGTACTGGCCGAACCGGGCGGCGATGGCATCGAGGCGGTCCTGCAGCGTGACGCCCTCGGCGAGTGCCAGACCAGAGATCTCCGCCATCAGCACCGCTGCCGTGATCCCGTCCTTGTCGAGCGGGCGCTGCGTCACCAGGTATCCCAGGGCCTGCTCGTAGCCGAACACGAAGCGCAGACCGGGGCGCTCGGTGACGATCTTGCCGATCCACTTGAAACCGGTGAACGTCTCCTCGTGGTGCACACCCGCGGCCTCCGCCATCCGGCCGAGCAATGACGAGGAGACGACCGTGGTGATCACGAGCCGGTCGTCGCCGCTGGTGTTGGCGAGGATGTGGTCGGCGAACAGCCAGCCGATCTCGTCGCCCGTCAACCGGCGCCACGACCCGTCGGGCTGCGGGATCGCCACGCCGAGCCGATCGGCATCGGGGTCGTTGGCCAGCGCGACGTGGGCCCCGCTCCCGCGGGCGACCTCGAGCAGCAGGTCCATCGCGCCCGGTTCCTCGGGGTTGGGGAACGAGACGGTGGGGAACGTGCCGTCGGGCTCGTGCTGGGCGGCGACCACCACGGGCGGGTCGAAGCCGGCCGCGGCGAAGGCCCGTTCGATCACAGCGCCGCCGACGCCGTGCATCGCCGTGTAGGCGACCACGCCCCCGGCCACCTCCGGGCGCAGCCGCACCGAGGGCACCGCTTCGACGTAGGCGTCGACCCACGCCGTGTCGAGGTAGGTGATGTGCGGATCATCGTCGGCGGCGAGTTGGATGTCGAGCGGGTCGAACCGGTCGATGCACTCGGAGATCTGTCGGTCGACGGGATCGACGATCTGTGAACCGGTCTCCAGGAACACCTTGTAGCCGTTGTCGGCCGGCGGGTTGTGCGACGCGGTCACGACCACACCCGCCGCGGCGTCGATGCCGGTGATCGACCACGACAACACCGGCGTGGGCTGGACGCCGGGGTGGAGCATGGCCCGGATACCCATCGCCGCCAGCACCCTGGCGGTGTCGAGGGCGAACAGATCGCTCTTGCGGCGGGCGTCGTGAGCGATCACCACGCCGCGCCGCGCCGCATCGGCAATGGCCCCGGTCTGCTCGGCGTCGACCAGCCACTGGCCGAGGCCCGCGGCAGCTTGCCGCACCACGAGCCGGTTCATCCGCATCGAGCCGGCTCCGACGGCGGCCCGGAGACCGGCGGTGCCGAACTGGAGCCGGCCGCCGAACCGCGTCGCCAACTCGTCCGACGCGCCGACATCGCCGGCCTCGGCGCGTTCGATCAGATCGGCCAGTTCGACGGCGATATCGGGGTCTGGTTCACGGGCGAGCCACTGGTGGGCGACGCCGAGCGCGTCGATGTGATGAACCTCGGACATCACGTGCGAGCGTACGCAACATCGAGCCCAGGCGGCGCGCGATGTGGGTCGTTGACGTGAGGGACGTCGTCAGACGATCTCGTGGCCGTCTGGGTGGTAGACGTGCCAGCTTCCGGCCTCGTCGCGTTCCATGCGGTAGCCGTGTTCCTTCAGCAGGTTGTGCCCACGGCAGAGGCCGTCGGCGTTGTCTTGGTCGGTGCAGCCGCCATGGTGCTTCCAGCTCCGGGCGTGATCGACCTCGAGCCGGCCCACCGGAGTGCTGCAGCCAGGCCATCGGCACACGATGGTGGTGAGCAATGCGGCTTCCCGGGCAGCACCCTTGAACAGTCGTTGCCGGCGACCCATGTTGACCACGACGCCACGCTCGTCGAGGAGCACCCGGCGCACCTCTGCCCAGAGTGCGAGGGACGCGGCCTCCGAAAGGTGCAGCACGCGACCCGACTGCGTTCGGCACACCACATCGCGGTAGCGAGACGCGGGGATCCGCTCGCCGTGGAGCAAGGCGGCGAGGGTGGCGGCGTCGCACAGCACGTCGAGCGTGGGGACCGCCCGCACGCCGTTCGGTGGCGCGATCGCTGCGGCTTCGACCAGCGCCATGAAGGCGTCGGCGCGCCGTTGCGGCTCGCTGCGGCGCAGGTCGGTCACGGTGGCGTCGTCGCCGCAGCGGCCGGTCGCCTCGTTCCAGTCAGTTTCCCACTCGCGCTCGAGGTAGGCGGCGAACACGTCGGCGAATCGGCTCCCGGCCAGTTCGGGAAGGCTGGCCGACAGCGTCCAGCCGCCGTTGTGCTTGGCCTTCAGACGAAAATCGCGTCGGTCGTGGAGGCGTTCGTGATCGTCGGCGGCGCCGACCGGATCGGCAAGCTCCTCGAAGCGTCGGGCTCGTCGTTCGAACTCGTCGTAGGACAGGGTGTGGGCATCGACCAGCAGATCGGGCGCGGCCGCGGCGAGATCGTCGTCGGAGATGCGCTGGTTCGCCGCGATCTGGGCCATCAACTGTGACTGAGCGATGCCGACCTCGCCGTCTTGACTCACCTCGGCCCATAGCCCGAGCCGACCCTGGTGTCGGCCCACCTGCACGCGGCGGTACGCCTCGGACTTGGTGAGCTGGAGCCGATGACGGAGCCAGGCCTTGCCGCTGAAGAACCCGTCGCCGCGATACGGATTCGTCGCATCGACGCGCTCGGCCACCGCTACCGCTGCTGCCTCCGCACAGCGCCGCACCCGTTCCACTCCCACCGCCAGGTCTTCCAACGCCGCGGCATCGAGCCGAGCACCGTGATCGACGATCAGGGCCTGGACGGCGCGCATCGCCTGCCGCACGGCATCGTCGATCAACGAAGCCGGCACCGCACCGGGCAGCGCCTCGGCCGGCGGATGCAACCAGGCGTCGAGATCAGCCGATTCGTCGAACTC
>CAZYWK010000164.1:0-3686 GCA_964651825.1 uncultured Ilumatobacteraceae bacterium
ACACCCACGAGCGAGGTGCCGGGAGGGAGCGACACAGCCATGTACGACGAAGGTGACATCGACGAGGGCCTGCGTCCGTTCATCGAGCAGGCCACCACCGACCTCGCGACCCGTCTCGGCGTGTCCGCCGACGACGTGCAGGTGTGGTCGGCCGTGCTCGTCACGTGGCCGGACGGCAGTCTCGGCTGCCCACAGCCCGACATGCAATACACCCAGGTCACCACGGACGGATCGATCATCGAGCTGTCCGTCGACGGTGTGATCCATCGGTACCACTCCGGCGGATCGCAGCCGCCGTTCCTCTGCGACCAACCGCTCGACCGGAAGCCGCCAGCCGGCGGATGATTCGCGGCGGAATGTGCGTTCCGCTTGAACCCTCTCACTGACTGCGCTACGTTGCCCACGCTGGGCGGTCGCTCTGGGGAGCGTTGACGAGAGGAAGACCGCCGTGAAGCGTTGGATCACATCCGTCACCGTCGGCGCCGTGGGCGTCGCGCTGTTCGTCCCGGCCGGTGTCACCGGGGCCCAGACACCCGAGGATCCACCCGGCGATCCCGTCGCGATCTCGGCGCCGACACCCGACAAGACGGTGATCGAGAGCCAGACCGGCAGCTACATCGTGGTGATGGCTGCCGACCCGCTGGTTGCGACGATCGCCACCGACGACCTCGACACGCCCGCTGCCGACGCGCAGGCCGCCCTGCTCGAGCAGAGTCACGACGACGTGCTCGCCGAGGCCGGGGTCGGCGCCGACGCCAAGGTGCAGGACTTCACCAACGCGTTGAACGGCTTCTCTCTCGTCGCCAGCTACGACGAGGCGGTCAAGCTGGCCGGTTCGCCCGACGTCTCCCTGGTCTTGCCCGATGAGCTCCGCCAGGCGACCACCGATTCGAGCGGCGAGTTCCTCGGCCTCACCGGTCGAGGGCAGGCCTATGCCAGCGGGCTGACCGGCGAGGACGTCGTGATCGGCGTGATCGACACTGGCATCTGGCCCGAGCATCCGAGCTTCGCCGACGACGGCACTTACGGACCAGCACCGATCGCCCTCGACGACACCGAGCGGCCGGCCTGTGAGTTCGGCAACACGGCGCAGAACCCGGCCGACGTCGCGTTCGCCTGCAACAACAAGCTGCTCGGCGCGCGCCAGATGCTCGACACCTACCGGGCGTTGATCGGCGCCGAGCCCGACGAGTTCGACTCCGCCCGTGACGACGACGGGCACGGCACCCACACCGCGTCGACCGCCGGCGGCAACGCCGGGGTGTCGGCGTCGATCTTCGGTCGCGACTACGGCGAGATATCGGGCATCGCTCCCCGCGCCCGCATCGTCGCCTACAAGGGGCTCGGCAACCTCGGTGGTTTCACCTCCGACCTCGCGGCATCGATCGATCAGGCCGTCGAGGACGGCGTCGACGTGATCAACTACTCGATCGGTGGCGGCGCCAACCTGGCCTCGGCGGACGCGATCGCCTTCCTGTTCGCGGCCGAGGCCGGCGTGTGGGTCGCTACCTCGGCCGGCAACAGCGGGCCCGATGCCGCCACAATCGGCGGTCCGGCTGACGTCCCGTGGATCACCTCGGTCGGTGCCAGCACGCAGCGGCGCTTCCTCGCCGGCACCGTCGAGCTCGGCTCCACCCGGGCGCACGCGTTCGGCGCCAGCGCCAACCACAACGTCGGCGGCGGCTTCTGGGGGTTCTGGGGCTGGTACTGGCAGTGGCGGGCGTCGTTCCAGCGCGGCAAGACCTACACCGGTGCATCGGTCACCCCCGGCACCGACGGTGCACGGCCGCTCGTCGATGCCGCATCGGCCGGGAGCGACCTGTGCCTGCGCGGTGACCTCGACCCGGCCGTGGTCACCGGCAAGGTCGTCCTGTGCCGCCGCGGCGCCACGGGACGGGCCGAGAAGGGCCTCGCCGTGTTCGAGGCCGGCGGCGCCGGGATGGTCCTCTACAACAACACCGACGCCGACAACCTGTTCACCGACAGCCACTGGCTGCCGGCCGTGCACGTCAACAACACCGACGGCGTGAAGATCAAGGAGTACATCGCCACCGCGTCCAACCCGACGGCCAAGATCCGCGCGGGCCAGGAGACCAAACTGCGCGACGCACCGTCGATGGCCTACTTCTCGTCGCGCGGTGAGAACACCGCCGCGCCCGACATCATCAAGCCCGACATCACCGCGCCGGGCGTGCAGATCCTCGCCGGTGCCACCCCGTATCCCGACCCGGGTGCCATGCCCGCCGGTGAGCTGTTCCAGGCCATCGCCGGCACGTCGATGTCGAGCCCGCACGTGGCGGGCTACTACGCGCTGCTCAAGCAGGACCATCCCGACTGGTCGCCGGCGATGGGCCGTTCGGCGATGATGACGACCGCGTCGACCCGGGTGGTCGACAGCGATCACGTCACGCCGGCCGGACCGTTCGCGATGGGGGCCGGCCACCTCAATCCCGGCAAGGTGGCGACGAAGGGATCGTCGTTCAACCCGGGTCTCGTGTACGACGCCGGTCTGTACGAGTACGCCGCGTTCTCGTGCGGTGCGGGCGCCGGCATCTTCACGCCGGGGTCGTGCGACTTCCTCGAAGCGAACGGGTTCCCGAGCGACGCCTCCGACCTGAACTACCCGTCGATCGGCATCGCCGATTTGGCGGGGACCCAGACGGTCACGCGCACGGTCACGAGCGTCGCCGACCGCACGGTGAAGTGGCGGGCCTCGGTGCACGCACCCGCGGGCTTCGACGTGGTGGTCGAGCCGAGCACGATCAACCTCGCGCCCGGCGAGTCGGCTACCTATACCGTCACGTTCACCGCCAACGGCGCGGCGCCGGCAGGTGAGTGGAGCTTCGGTCACCTGACCTGGAAGGGGACCGGTGGCTACGAGGCCCGGAGCCCGATCGCGGTCAAGGGGGCGCTGATCGGCACACCGGTCGCCGTGGCCGGAACCGGCACCGAGGGGTCGGCGACGTTCGACGTCGACTTCGGTTACACCGGGCCGTACACGGCGGCACCGCACGGGTTGTCGCCCGAGGTCCTGCTCAGCGGGACCATGCTCCAGGATCCCGACCAGACGTACCCGAGCGGTGACGACGCCGCCGGCGGCGTGGTCCGGCTGCCGCTGCCCGTGACCGGTGCCGCGTTCGCCCGGATCGAGCTGGTGATTCCCGGTGACGACGACCTCGACCTCTTCCTCGAGGACTCGGCCGGCAACATCGTGGCCGCGAGTACCAGCGGCGGCACCGACGAACACATCGACCTCACGCTTCCCGTCGACGACACCTACACCCTCGTCGTCCACGGTTGGTCGGTGCCGAGCGCGCCGCTCGACTTCGACGTGTCGACGTGGGTCGTGCCGCTGGCGAGCGGTGGATCGCTCGCCGTCGACAGCGCGCCGACCGAAGCGGTGATCGGCACCTCGGCGCCGATCACCGTGAGCTGGTCCGGCCTCGACGCCGGCGCGCGTTATCTCGGCGCGGTCTCGCACAGCGACGCGAGCAGCATCCTCGGGCTGACCCTGGTCGCCGTCGACACGTGAGCTCGACGAGCCGGGTGAGCCCGATCGGGTGAGCCGCCTTTCGGGCCCGGGCGCGTAAACGGGCCCGAAGGGTGCCTCCCGGATGCGGGGAAGGCTTCGGATCGGTCAGCGAGGCCAGCGTTCCCGGCTCGCTCCTCGATCCCTGTGTGACACC
>CAZYWK010000165.1:0-3666 GCA_964651825.1 uncultured Ilumatobacteraceae bacterium
GTCGAGGTACTCGACTCCGGGCAGCTTCGTGCCCGACCAACCTTCCTTCGGCTTGCGGACGGCCCGCAGCTCGGCGCTCTCCCCCGCCTCGGCGAAGCACTCCACCACCGCTTCGAGCAGGTTGTCGATCGCGCTGTGGCTCATCGCCGTGATGCCGACCCGCTTGCCCTCCTTCACGAGCCGGCGAATGATGCGCGCCCCGGTGTAGGTCTTGCCCGTGCCCGGCGGACCCTGGATCGGCACGTAGCTCCGATCGAGGCCCGGTGCCCACGCGCAGATGCCGTCGAGGTCGCCGGTGAACGCGCCGTTGTCCGGGCCGGCGCCGGGAAGGAACGACGGCAGTGAGCGGCGCACCATCTCGTGTCCGACGCGGGTCGCATCACCGGCGAGCATCTCATCGGCGAGCGTGGTGAGCGCGTCCTTCTTGGCGCCCTCCGGGATCCACGAGTAGTGCACGACCGCACGCGGGAGCACATCCTTCGCCTGCGCCGACTCGTTCCAGTTCAACCGGAGCCGACCGTGCTCGCGATCGACGTCGATCACCTCGAAGAACGCCCAGTCGTACTGCTCGACCGCCTCCATCATCTTCGAGCCGGCCCGGACGTCGGCGTCGACGAGTTGGGGCGGGAAGGCGAACACGGCCGCCGGCCACTTGGCGACCTTGCCGGTCGGCGTGAGCATCTCCTCCGTGCCGAGGAAGGAGAGCCCGGCGACCGCGGAGGGCGACTCGAGCTGGTCGGCCTCCGAGGCGATCGACAGGCGCAGGCAGTTCGCAGCCACGACGCTCTTCTCCCGGCGCCAGTAGCCGAGCAGGTCGCCCATCAGGTGTTCGGGCGTGCCGGGGTCGAACGCGTGAAGGGCTTCGATGCGCTCGTCGAGATCGGAGTCGGCCGTGTAGCCCTCGGTCACCGCGGCGCGCCACGGGATGGTGGGCGGGCGGTGCTCGACGAGCCAGTCGCGCACGGCCCTGGTGGCACGGACGTCGTCCTCGTTGTAGCTGGCGATCCGATCGAGGAAGCCCTGCTCGGGATCGGCCATCCACCGCTCGTACTCGACGACCGCGCCCGCGCCGCGGTCGATGTCGTGACCGCGCAAATACGGAGTGAGCCGCTCGATGTGCTTCAGGCCGTAGCTCTCCACGCCTACCTGCATCGCCCCGCGGATCACCTCGAGCAGGTCGACGAACAGGCCCGTCTGGACGAGCTGCTCCAATTCGAGCTCGACCACGCCGTGCTCCTGCGACAAGCGCACGAGCGACGACCGTTCGGTGTGGTTGTAGTGGTAGACGTGCATGTCGGGGTACTGCCGGCGACGAGCCGCCAGGTAATCGACGAGCTGCCGGGTGGCCTCGGCCTCCTCGGCCGGGTCGTGCGCCCACAGCGCTTTGAACTCCCACTCGCCCGACGTGGCGCTGCGCTCGATCCAGCCGAAGAGGAAGAACAGGCCGATGTCGGCCCACCAGAACGGGTGGCCCTCGAAGTCGAGGAAGATGTCACCGGCGTCAGGAGCGGGCAGGGCGTGGAACCCGACGAGCTTCGGGTCGGCGTGACCGTGCGCCGTCGCCGCCGCATCGACCGGTACCGGCGGTGCTTCGACGAGCTCGAACGGCGGTGGATCATGCGGGTGCTGGCGAGCCTCGACCTGGAGGCGGGCCTGGCGGACGAGCCGATCGCTCCTCGCTTCGTCGAGGCCGACGACCGGGCGGTCGAGCGAGGCCAGACCGGCGATCGTGGTGACGCCGTCGGCGTTCAACGTGTCGCGGTGGGCCTTGTGGACGCCGGCGACGTGGACGAGCGAATCGGCCGCCCGCCACTGGTCCTCGCACAACAGCTCGAACTCGCAGAACTGGCAGTGGTCGCAGGGCTCGGGGAACGTGTCCGCGGGCGTGTCGGCGTTGGTCACCTCGACGAGCTGTGACCGCAGCCGTCGCCAGTACGGCAGCACGTCGTCGACGCGGATCGTCTCGACCCGGCCCGACCCGAGTGCGATGCGGACGTGCTCGGGCCACGCACCGGTGAGGGCGTGGATCGCCTCGGCGTAGAAGCACAACTGGAGGACGTGGCCGGGTTTCGCCGCGTTGCGGGCGAGCTTGGCGTCGACCGGCTCGTAGGCGACGGCGCCCGTCGTCGGGTCGACGGTGCGGACGAGAAAGTCGGCGATACCACGGATGCCCTCGTGGACGAACGGCATCTGGAAGATCACGTCGTGGCCGTCGTCCATCGGGTTGCCGACCCGAGCGACCCACGCGGCGAAGGACTCGCCGTGCGCCTTGTCGCGCGCCGGCACCTCGAACACCGACCTGCCCCCGGCCTTGTAGCCGGCGAGCACCTGCTTCTCGTGCTCTTCACCCTTGTCGACCAGCAGCTGGGCCATCTCGCCGAACGGACTCCGCTCGATCGTGAGGTCGCCGGCCTCGACCTGGTGCCGCAGCGTGAGGAAGTGCGCGCAGTCGAGCCACGCCGTGATCTTCGAAGGAGTCAGCAACCGTTCCGCCATTGCGGCCATTGTCGTCCAACGGTGTGACAGTGCCCCACCCCCGCAAGAAGCTCACGAGAATGCCTCCGGCCAAGGCGGCTGTTGACGATGTCCCTCGGACCGTCACACCCTCTCCGTATATTGGGCGAGAGACAACCGTCGGAGGGAGGAGGCAGCCATGACGAGCGAACGACGATTCGACGTACCGCTATACACCACCACTGAAGCCGCCCGCCTCGTTGGGATGAGCCCCTCGACGCTCACGAAGTGGGCCCACGGATATCGGAGCCCAGCGGCTGGTGGCGTGTCAAAGCACCCGCCCGTGATCTCCGCCATCCGCAGCGACGAGGCAGGGGCATCGATCCCGTTCATCGGACTCGTCGAGAGCACTGTCGTGCAGGCATTTCGTCGAAGCGGCCTCCCGATGCAACGAATCCGGCGGGCGCTCGAAGCGTTGTCGGCACAGGGCGAACTCGACCATGCGCTCGCATCGAAGCGGCTCTACACCGACGGCGCCGACGTCCTGTTCGACTACGCCGAGCGTGAAGGCGACAAGCAGCTCCGCCTGCTGACTCTCGCCGTGGTCCCGACCGGCCAACGGGTCTTCCATGAGGTGATCGAGGAGTACCTGAGCCGCATCACGTTCGGCGACACCTGGGCCACCGAACTCATCATCCCCGTCACACCACGTCCGATTCTGCGAGCTCGACCCGACGTAGCAGGCGGCGACCCGATCTTCGTGAACGGTGGCGCTCCCCTGTCGGCCGTGCATGACCGCGCATTCGCCGGCGAGTCGCTGGCCTCCATCGCCCGCGACTTCGACCTCGATGTCGCCGACGTTCAGGAGGCACTCGATGCCATCTGGCCGACGCAAGCCGCGGCCTGAACCGCCACCGCCCGAGTTCTTCCTCGATCGCGGCCTCGGCCGAGTCATCGTTGCGGACATGCTGCGATCACACGGTCACATCGTTCACGTCATGGCCGACGTCTACCCGAACGGGGCCGACCAGTTCATCGATGATCCGGAGTGGATTCGGCTCGCCGATCAGCGCGGCTGGATCGCGCTGACGAAGGATCCGAGCATCACGCGGGCTCATGGCGACGTCCTCGTGACGACTTCACTGCGTGTCTTTGCGCTCGACAACGCTCAGATCACCGGACCCGAGATGGCCAGGCGCGTGGAGTTACACC
>CAZYWK010000166.1:0-3629 GCA_964651825.1 uncultured Ilumatobacteraceae bacterium
GATTCCCTTTAGCTCCACCCCCGGGTGCTCTGTCCTCCCTCGAATGCGTCCAGGACGTCGAGGATGCCCGAGTGCTGCCAGACGCGGTTGCGTTGCAGCCCGGTCCGCTCCGCGAGGACTCCTGCATCGCTGAGCTGGGCCAGGGCGCGCTGTGCGGTCATGTCGCTCATCCCCAGGTGGTCGACGAGGTGCCGGGCGTTGATCACCGGATGGGCGACGAGGTGTGGCACGACCCTCCATGCAGACGCCTGCGGCCGCAGGACGGCCAGATCGGTGCGCGCTCGGTCGAGTTGGATGGCGAGCTCGTCGACCAGGCGCATGCCCGTCGAGGCTGCATACCGGCTGGCGCGGGTGAACTGCTCGACGATCGGGCGGGCGTTTCCCGATCGGTACGCCGTCAACGCGCCGAAGTACGACTCGGTGTCCACGAGGAGGCCGGCGGACACCGGAGCGGTTGTGTGTGTCATCACGCCCTTGCCGCGCAGGATCGCGTGCACCAGGGCGCGGCCGGTGCGGCCGTTTCCGTCGGCGAAGGGATGGATCGTCTCGAACTGGGCGTGCGCCACTGCGGTCTGGACCAGCACGGGCAGGTTGTCTCGCTGCACGAAGCGCACCAGGTCGCCCATGGCGGCCGGTACCAGCTCCGGCTGCGGCGCGACGTGCGTGGCCCCGCGAGGGCTGATGCTGCTCGTGCCGACCCACACCAGGCTGGTCCGGTAGCGGCCGGCGTGTTCCTCCCAGCCTCGTTGCCGGGACATGAGCTCGGCGTGCATCGTCAGGATCGCCGCCTCGTCCAGGGTGTCAGCGAGGGCGAGGGCGGCCTCCATAGCGCGTACATTCGCGGCGACCATCGTGGCGTTGGGGCTGTGTGACTGCCCGATCTCGGCCAGTGCGAGCTGGCGTGCCCCGACCGTCAGGTTCTCGATCTGTGACGACGACGCCGACTCGGTGCGCAACAGGATCGAACTCATCGGGCCGAGGGCAGGATGTCCAGTACCGAGCACGACTCTCGTGTACGAGTCGAATCGTGCGAGTGCCGCCGACGCTTCCTCGACGTCTGCCACGAGGTCGGACGGCAGGCTCGGGCTGTAGTCCGCGATCGCCGCGGGGACGGTCGATCGGTACGGTCCGGAACCGGCGGTCACCTGTGCTCGGCTCGACATCCCGTCGGATTCCGCGATCCACTCACGGGCCTCGTGGTTGACGGGACCGATCGGTAGGTCCGCGCCGTCGGGATCTGCGGGTACCATCCTGGCATGCTATCAGTTCCGTGCAAACTGTTAGTCAGAATGCGGGAGAGCGCCGAGCCGGACGGGACGTCAATGGTCGAGGTTGCCGACGGCGCGGGTCAGCTCGGGGACGAGGAAGTCGAGCACGGTCGGCAGGCTGAGGGCGGTGGCGTGGGCCATCGCCCCGGCGATCAGCGGGTCGACGAGGAACACGTCCCGATCGTCGATCGACACGGCGAGCTGTTCGTAGATCGGGTGCTCCTCGACGGCCGGCATCAGCTCGAGGACGGCCGGCTCCCAGAGCACCACGTCTTGGTCGAGCAGCTCGAGCTGCTCGGGGCTGATGTCGTGGTAGAAGTGGTCGGTGCCGAGCGCGGCGAGCTCGTCGGGGACGACGAAGCCGAGATCCTGGAGCACGCTCATGCGGGTCGAGCCGTCGGTCTCGACGTAGAAGTTCGCCGAGTCCGTCCCGTACACGCCGGCGTAGGCGAGTTCGACACCCTCGAAGTCGGGGTGGGCGTCGCGCAACGCGGCGAACTGCCCCTCGACGTCCGCGATGACCGCTTCGGCCTCGTCCGTGCGCCCGGTGGCCTCGCCGGCGAGCCGGGTCATCACCTGCCAGGGCGCGCCGAACGACGGATAATCGGCCGGCTGGGCGACGGTGGGCGCGATCGCCGACAGCGTCTCGTACTGCTCCTCGTCGAGACCGATGTACAAGCCGACGATGAGATCCGGGTCGAGCGCGGCGATCTCCTCGTAGTTGAGGTCACCGGCGGGAATGACGGTCGGCTCGAGGTCGCCGAGCGCCTCCTCGGCCCACGGCCATACGTACTCGTAGTCGCCGTACCACTCCCGGATCCCCACCGGTTCGACGCCGAGTGCCAGGAGCGTGTCGTGGTCGGTGAAGCCGATCGACACGACCCGCTGCGGCTCCGCCTCGATCGTCGTCTCGCCGAACGTGTGGCTCACCGTCACCGGGAACGCGGCCGCGGTAGCGTCGGACTCGGTGGGTGGTTCGGTCGCCGAGACGGTGGGCTCACTCGCCTCGGTCGCCGGGGGCTCGGCATCGGAGGCGTCGTCGTCGCCGCAGGCGGTGAGCCCGACGAGCGCGAGGGCGATGATCGCCGCAGTTGACCGCAGTGTCTTGGAACGTTGACGCACGATGATCCTCTCTGTCGGGCACGATCGGCCGCACCTCCCGTGGACGTTAGGCGACACTAACGTCTCCTGACTAACGTCAGAACGCCATGACCACTCGTCGCCACGGTGCGCATCGGTTCGCGCGGGCCGCGGCGTTCCGGCCCACGTTCGGCTGCGCGCCCACCGAGATCGCCCACCAGCGCTGATGGCCCGCGGCTACCAAGGCACGATGCTGCGGGTGCTCGGCGCCAACGAGCACATGATCCGCGTGGAGGACGTGTACGACCTGGTGCCCGGCTTCCGCCGCGTGCACTGCTCGTCGACCGATCTGTTCGACTCGTTCCAGCCCGGCCCCACCGAGTACCTGCGCCTCTGGTTCCCCGATCCCGACGACCCCGACCGCGAGGTCCAGCGGGGCTACATCGTGCTCGAACCCGACACCGAGGCGGGTACGTTCGTGCTCGACTTCGTGCTGCACGAGCCGGCCGGGCCCGCCGCCGCTTGGGCGGCCGCGTGCGCTCCGGGTGACGAACTGCCCGCCACCGTCTACGGGTCGCAACCGTTCAGCGTGGCCAGCCCGGAGCCCGCCGGGTACCTGCTGGTGGGTGACGCCGCCTCGATCCCGGCGATCAACTCGATCCTGGAGGTGATCCCGCCCCACGTGCCCGTCGAGCTGTTCCTCGAGTGGGGCCACGATCACGAGCACGCCATCCCGGTGGCGGAACATCCGCGCCTGACGATCCACCGGCCGCGACGCGACCAGACCGGCGCGGCGATCCTCGACGCGCTCGAAGGTCGAGACTGGTCCGACTGGTCTGCGTGGATCTCCGCGGAGCGGTCCACGGTCAAGGCGGTGAAGGCCGGGCTCAAGGACCGCTACGGGTTCCCGAAGAGCGAGGTCAAGGCCACCGCGTACTGGATTCACGGCAAGTCGTTCGGCACCAGCCGCGGCGGGTCGGTCAAGGCCGCGGCGAAGGCGTCGAGCTCGGCTGGGCCCGCAGTCGACTCGACGCCGATCGAGCCGGCGACGCCGACATCAGGCGCCGGCACGGCCAGCCGCTGGCGGACCCAGGCCGGAACGGAACTGCTCGAGCCGGTGCGGGGCACCATCCGGATCGCCGGGGTCATCGAAGCGATCCTCACCCTCGCCGGTCTCGTGCCGTTCGTGCTCCTGGCCGAGGCCGGTCGCCGCCTGCTCGCCGGCGAGCCGGTCAGCGATCAGTGGCCGCTCGCCCGGTTCGCGCTGGTCCTGTTGGGTGT
>CAZYWK010000167.1:0-3492 GCA_964651825.1 uncultured Ilumatobacteraceae bacterium
GGGACGGTGTGCTCACCTTCGGCCGGCGCGACTGCTCTCACACCAGTCCAGATGCCACGCTCACCCGAAACGCTGCACCGATCTTCGAAGAATCGTCACGAACTCTCCGAGGCTTCTCGGTCGGTGGACCTCAGGCGTGGACGGCGACGGAGTCGAGGAGGGCGCCGGGGGCGGCGCGGAGCGCGCTGGTGGCGATGGAGTCGGGAATGTCGTCGCAGGCGGCTTGGGCGCGGGCGACGTAGTCGCGGGCGGTCGCGATCGCCGAAGCGATACCGAAGCCCGACCGCACGATCGCGAGGGCCTGATCGCGCTGGTCGAGGTCGAGGGGGGAGCCGAGGATCGAGGCGAGCTCGGCCGAGCCCGGCGCCTCCGCGGCGAGGGTGCGGATCACCGGGAGCGTGTAGACGCCCTCGACCAGGTCGTGGCCGGCCGGCTTGCCGAGCTCGTCGACGGTGGAGGTGATGTCCAAGATGTCGTCGACGATCTGGAACACGATGCCGTAGGCGTTGCCGTACTCGGTGAGCGCGTCGATCACGACGCGATCGTGACCGGCGACGATCGCCCCGATGCGGGCCGCCGTGCCGTAGAGCGACGCCGTCTTGCCGTGGATCGAGGTGAGATAGCTCTCCTCGTTGCGGGTGACGTCGTAGGTGTGGCGGAGCTCTTCGATCTGGCCCTCGCACAGCCAGCCGATGGTGCGGGCGAGGAGCCCGGCGACCTCGGTGCCGAGCGACGCGGCGATCTCCGACGCGCGAGCGAGCAGGAAGTCGCCGGCCAGGATCGCCTGGAGGTTGCCCCACTTCGCGTTGACGGTCTCGACGCCGCGACGGGTGTCGGCCTCGTCCATCACGTCGTCGTGGTACAGCGAGCCGAGGTGCACGAGCTCGCAGGCCACGCCGCCGCGCACCACGTCGTAGGACGCCGCTTCGCCGAGCACCTGGGCCGCCGCGACGGCAACCACAGGGCGGAGCCGCTTGCCGCCGGCCACGATCAGATGCGACGCGATCTCGTTGAGGTAGCGATCGGGCGTGCGCACCGCCTCGTGCATCGCGGTTTCGATGCGCTCGCGGTCGGCGTCCATCGCGTCGAGCGCGAGGAGCGGCGACAACACGCTCGGGGCCAGCACCTCGTCCTGCGACACGCCGACAGGCTAGGCGCGCTCGTGCACCGACACACGAACGTGGATCCGGGCAGGACCCGCGACGCTGTCGCACCCCCTCCCTACGATCGAACCGATCGAGCGCGCGCCGGCCGCCGCTCCGCCCAACCAGCCCACCGATCGACGGAGGACCACCATGGGAGTCAACAACAAGGCGCGGCGCGCCGCGAAGGCACGGCAGCGGGCGAAGCACCGCGCACACGGGGCCGGGCCTCGCCGGTACGGCGATCCACGGAGCGACGCAGGGCAGGCGCTGGCCACGCTCGCCGAGCTGTGGGACGACTACGAGGGCGATCTCCACCGGGTGCTGGTGGCGATCTGGAACGGCGGTTGGCAGCCGGTCGAGCTCGTCCGCGAGGTGCGCCGGTCGACCAAGGGCGCCTGGCCGGTCGACCTGCTGCGCCGGCTGATCGCGGTCGACCACGCCCGTCGCGAACCCGCCACGTTGCACCCCCGCTGGAGCGCGCAGATCGACTCGCTCGATCTGCCTGACGTGCCACCCGAATCGGGGTGGCTGACCACTGCGTCGCTCGAGCACCCGGAGGCCGACGCGTCGGCGCCGGGCACGCTGCTGCACACGCTCGCCAGCCTCGGTCCGCTGCCGCGGCTGATCCCGCCGCCGGGGGCGGCGCCGGGCGACGTCGACATCGACCTCGCCACCGGCGCCATGCCCGGTGCCGACGACCACGACCCGATCCTCGAGCGGGTGCGGGCGCTGCTCGCGCAGGCCGAGTCCACCAACTATCCGGCCGAGGCCGAGGTGTTCACGGCCAAGGCCCACGCCTTGATGACCCGCCATGCGATCGACGCCGCACTCGTCGACCCTTCGGCGACCACGGGCGGATGGACGACCGCGCTGCGCATCCCGATCGACGACCCCTACCTCGACACCAAGTCGCTGCTGTTGCAGATCGTCGCCGAACACAGCCGTTGCCGGGCGGTGTTCCACACGCGCTACGCGATGTCGACCGTCGTCGGCGCCAGCGGCGACGTGGCCGGCACCGAGCTGATGTTCACCTCGCTGCTCCTGCAAGCGCAGCAGGCCTTGCTGGCCGAGGGCGACAAGGTCGGTGCGGGCGCGCCGCAGCGCAGCCGGTCGTTTCGCTCGTCGTTCCTGTTCGCCTACGCCAACCGGATCGGCGAGCGACTGGCCGAGGCCAACGCGTCGGTCATCGCCGAAGCCGATGCCGCGGCCGAAGCGGACTCCGGCACCGGGCGCGGCGGGTCCGTGCTCCCAGTCCTCGCTGAGCGGTCGAAGATCGTCGACGAGGCCTTCGACCAGCTGTTCGGCGATCTGGTCTCGTCGTCGGTGCGCTCGGGGTGGAACGCGGCCGGGTGGTCGAGCGGCCGACGTGCCGCCGACCAGGCCCGTCTCGGCGAGCCCGATCTGCCGGCCGGCCACGAAGCCACGTCGATCGGGCCGGCGGCACCGGCCGGACAGGAACGGCTCCCGTTCGCGTCATAGCCGTTCCTGGATGTTCCTGGATGATCGCAGTCGCCGCGGTGCGCGTCCGCTGCGCGCGCAGCGGCCACACGTACGCGCGATAGCGGGCGCCGGTAGGGTGGATGCACTGTTCTCCACTCACACGTCTTTGTGGAAAGGGCGTCCATGTTCGAACGTTTCACCGACCGGGCCCGCCGGGTCGTGGTGCTCGCACAAGAGGAGGCACGCCTCCTCAATCACAGCTACATCGGTACCGAGCACATCCTGCTCGGATTGATCCACGAGGGTGAAGGCGTCGCGGCGAAGGCGCTCGAGAGCCTCGGCATCTCGCTCGAGGCCGTGCGCAGCCAGGTCGAGGAGATCATCGGCCAGGGCGGCTCGTCTCCGTCCGGCCACATCCCCTTCACCCCGCGGGCCAAGAAGGTCCTCGAACTGTCGCTGCGCGAGGCGCTCCAGCTCGGCCACAACTACATCGGCACCGAGCACATCCTGTTGGGCCTGATCCGTGAGGGCGAGGGCGTCGCGGCCCAGGTGCTCGTCAAGCTGGGCGCCGACCTCTCCCGCGTGCGCCAGCAGGTCATCCAGCTCCTGTCGGGCTACCAGGGCCCGGCCGGCACGAGTGGTGGCCCGGGTCGTCCCGAGCAGGCCCCGGCCGGCGTCGGCGCGTCGAGCAAGGAGGCCGACGACAAGGGCGGCAACAGCCAGATCCTCGACCAGTTCGGCCGCAACCTCACCCAGGCCGCGCGCGAGGGCGCGCTCGACCCCGTGATCGGCCGCACCCGCGAGCTGGAACGGGTCATGCAGATCCTGTCGCGCCGCACGAAGAACAACCCCGTGCTGATCGGCGAGCCCGGCGTCGGCAAGACGGCCATCGTCGAGGGCCTCGCCC
>CAZYWK010000168.1:0-1791 GCA_964651825.1 uncultured Ilumatobacteraceae bacterium
GCAGCGCAGCAGCGTCGACTTGCCGGAACCCGACGCGCCGATCAGCGTGATCACGTCGCCCCGATCGACCGTGAGGTCGATGCCGTCGAGCACCACCGTGTCGCCGAACGACTTGCGCACGCCGCCGAGCTCGAGCAGGGCCGTCATGCGATCGAGGTCGCCCCGGTGCGGCGGCGCTCCCTGGCGAGCAGGTGGTCGGCGAGGCGTGTGCAGGGGATGGTGATCGCCAGGAAGATCAACGACGCCGCGACGTACGGCGTGAAGTTCGCCGTCCTCGCCTTGTCGATGCCGGCCTGGCGGAGGATCTCGACCGGCCCGATCAGGCTGACCAGCGCGACGTCCTTCTGGAGGCTGACGAAGCTGTTCATCATCGGCGGGACGATGTTCCGGAACGCCTGTGGGAGCACCACGGTGCGCATCGTCTGGTGGCTGGTCATGCCGAGTGAGCGCGCCGCCGCGCGCTGGCTCTCGTGCACACCGTCGATGCCGCCACGGATGATCTCCGCGACGTAGGCCGAGTACGACAACACGAGGGTGACCGTGCCCCAGATCACCGGGTTCGCCCACGAACGCGACAGGCCGAGGCCCGGCACGCCGAACCCGATCAGGAAGATCAGCAGGATCACCGGGATGCCGCGCAGCACGTCGGTGTAGACGATCGCCATCGCCTTGATCGGGAACAGCGCTGGGCTGCGCACGCTGCGGGCCAGCGCGATGACCAACGACACGACGAGGATCAGCGGCGTCGACCAGAGCAGGATCTTCACGTCGAGCCAGAACGCGCGCACGAGGCGCGGGAACGAATCGGCGAACACGTCGCCGTCGAAGAACGCCTGACGCACCCTGTCCCAGCCGGGCGCACGCGGCACGAGCACGATCACCGCCGTGACGACGATGACCGTGCTCGCGGTGGCGATGACGAGCGCCCGCCGCCGTTTCGACCGCTCGTAGGCGGCGCGGCGCGTCGGGCGCTCGGTCATCGTTCGGTGATCGTCAGCCGACCGAGATCACCGGCGCGCCGGTGGTGTCCGAGAGCCATTCCTGCTGGATGGCGTCGAGTTCACCCGAATCGGTCAGCGCGGTGATCGCCGCGTCGACGCACGGCGTGAGCGGGCTGTCCTTTTCGAGCACGAAACCGAACTCGTCGGTGGTGCCGCCCGCTTCGGCCGGGAACTGACCGACGACGCTGCTGCCGTCGATCTCCACACCCGACACGTACAGCGCGGTCGGCAGGTCGAACACGGCGGCGTCGATCTGGTTCGCCTCGAGTGCCGCCTTCGCGCCGACGTTGTCGTCGTACGCGAACACCTCCTGGTTCGGCTGGATCACCTCGGTGATGAAGTCGTAGCTCGTCGTGCCGGCCTGGGCGCCGAACTTGACGTCCTTGAGATCGGCGATGGTGGTGGCGCCTTCGGCCGGCGAACCTGCGAGGGCGACGATGGCCTGGTTGCTCGTGAAGTACGGCAACGACATGTCGACGTTCTCCTTGCGTTCGTCGGTGATCGAGTACTGCTGGAGGTTGAGGTCGAAGCTCTTCGGTCCGGGCTGGATCGCCTCGTCGAAGGTGGTGCGGGTCCACGCCACGGCGTCGCCCTCGTAGCCCATCTCGGCGGCCACCGCGAGCGCGACGGCGGCCTCGAATCCCTGACCCGTTTCGGGTGCGTCGTCGATCACCCAGGGGAAGAACGCCGGCTCGCCGGTGGCGATCGTGAGGACACCCTCGTCGATGGTCGTCGTGCACTCGCCCGCTGGCTCGGTGGCGGCGGTCCCCGCGGGTTCCGTGCCAGCGGT
>CAZYWK010000168.1:1891-3432 GCA_964651825.1 uncultured Ilumatobacteraceae bacterium
GCGGTGCCGGCGCTGTCGTCGTCGCTACCGCACGCGGCGAACACGAGCGCGCCGGCGGCGAGCACCGGCACGAAACGGGTGAAGTTGGTGGAGCGTCGCATGAGAATCTCCTCGGGGTAGTGGTTCACGCTGGATCGAAAGCTACCTGCGTGCACCGCACCTTGACAGTGAGACACTTTTCTTCTTATTGTCTCACTCGTGGAATGGTCGCCAGCAGAGGTCGCCGTGCTCGAGGCCGTCAAGCGGTGCTGCGAGCGGTGGGGGATCGACAAGGTCACCGTCGACGACATCGCTCGCGAATCCGGGGTGTCACGGGCCACGATGTACCGCATCTTCCCGGGCGGCCGCGACGTGATCTTCGAGGCCCACCGCGTGTACGAGCTCGACCAGTTCTTCACCGTGCTCCTCGGCCAGATCCAAGGCGCCACCTCGTTGGAGGACCTGTTGGTGCGCACGGTCACCTGTGCCACCCGCGAGCTCCGCAACGACGATCACCTCGCGCTGATGCTCGCGTCCGAACCGGGCGCGGTGCTCGGCGAACTGACCGTCGACGGCCTGCCGCGGATCATCCGCGTCGCCACCGCGTACCTCACGCCGTTCGCCGACGAGTTCCTTCCCCGCACCCAATCACGGGCGTTGATCGACATCGTCGCCCGCCTCGTCATCTCGTACTTCCTCGCGCCGTCGGCCGTCGTCGACTTCGGCGACGACGACTCGGCGCGCCGTTTCCTACGGCCGTTCCTCCCCGTTCTTCCCGGCCTGCCCACCCATCAAGATCTCCGAGCCCCCGACCAGGAGTTGCAGTCATGAGCATCACCGAACACGACCTGACCACCGCCGAAGCGGACCGCAACGAGACGATCCTCGGCCGCGCGAACGTCGACGACCTCGAGGCGATCCTGGCGATCTCGAACGTCGAGGTCGACGAGGTCCAGCACGCGGTGCAGGACAACGCCGACGCCATCTTCACCTGGGACTACAGCCTGCAGCGCCCGCAGTTGCGCAAGCTGTACGAGAAGGCCAAGACCGGGCAGTGGAATGCGACGACCGATCTCGACTGGTCGATCGAGGTCGACCTCGAAAAAGTCGTCTCCGGTGATCAGGTCGGCATCGCGGCGGGCATCGACCCGAACCTCTACGACGACACCGTGATCGGGCACTGGGGCGACAAGGAGTGGCTGGCGTTCGGCATCCAGAACCGCAAGTGGACGCTGTCGCAGTTCCTGCACGGCGAACAGGGCGCACTGCTGTGCACGGCGAAGATCACCGAGACCGTGCCGTGGTACGACGCCAAGCTCTACGCCTCCACCCAGGTGGTCGACGAGGCTCGCCACGTGGAGGTGTTCGCCCGCTATCTCGACGAGAAGATGGGCGGCGGCTATCAGGTGAACGCCCACCTGCGGATGTTGCTCGACGACATCATCAACGACTCGCGGTGGGACATGACCTACCTCGGCATGCAGGTGATGGTCGAAGGCCTCGCCCTCGCCGCGTTCGGCTTCATGCACCAGATGACCGAGGAGCCGCTGCTCAAGAAGCTG
>CAZYWK010000169.1:0-3422 GCA_964651825.1 uncultured Ilumatobacteraceae bacterium
TCGGTCACGTCTGGCGATCCTAGGTAGCCTGGTGGACATGAGCCCCCTCGAAGCGTTGGCCACCGAGTCAGGTGCCGGCACCACCAGTGAACCGATCATCTCGATCACGCCGGAGGCGCTCGAACAGCTGCTCGAGCTCCGCGACGACGAGGCCGAAGCCGACAAGCTCGGCCTGCGGGTCGCCATCGCCTCCGGGCCCGGTGAGGAGTTCCGCTACGACCTCTCCTTCGACGAGTACCTGAAGGCCGCCTTCACCGACGAGGTCCGCACCCACGACGGGCTGAAGGTCATCGTCCCGGCTGCCGACGTCGAGCTCCTCGAAGGGTCCACGCTCGACTACACGTCCACACAGGGCCTGGTCATCCGCAACCCGAACCGGCCCCGCCCGCCGATGGTGGAAGGCCTCACGAGCGACGATGCGCTGTCGGCCGAGGTCGAAGCGATGGTCGCCGGCGAGGTCAACCCGGCCCTCGCCGCGCACGGCGGTTTCGTCACCTACGTCGGCCACGACGGCGCCGGCACCGCCTACCTCACGATGGGTGGCGGCTGCCACGGCTGCTCGATGAGCAAGATGACGATGCTCGACGGCGTCCAGACGATGCTCGTCGACGCGATCGAAGGCATCGAACGAGTTCGCGACCTCACCGACCACGCGACCGGCGAGAACCCCTTCTACTCGTAATCGCCGTCGTAGTCGCCGTCGCCGCACGGATGGCACTCCACCTGCAGCGTGCTGTGGGTGATCGACCGCTCGGCCGCGAGCACGTCACGCAGGTCGTCGACGATCGCCTGGGCGTCGTGGACGCTGCGTTCGCCGTCGACCACCACGTGGGCGGTCACGCTCACCCGTGAGCCACCGAGTGGGCGCAGGTGCACATGGTGCACCCGGTCGATGCCCGGCTGGGCGCTGAGCAGCGCCTCGACGTCGATCGCCGACAGCCGTGCCGGTGTGCGGTCGAGGAGGATCGCGGTGGCCCCGGCGATCACGTTCCAAGTGGTCCACAACACCGCGATCGACAAGACGAGCGACGCGACCGGGTCGATCCAGTCCGGACCGCCGACCGCCAGTAGCAGGCCGGACGCGACGACGATCACCGAGCCGAGCAGGTCGGTGATCAGGTGCAGCCGCGCGGCCCGCACCGCGATCTGCTCGGCGCCGTGGTCGTGGCCGACGAGGAGCACGCTGCCGCCGTTGACGAGGATCGCCACGACGCCGACGATCATCACCGCGACGCCGTCGACCGGCTCGGGGTTCGCCAGCCGGCGGATCGATTCGACGACGATCCACACCACGGAGCCGACCAGCAGGAGCGCCGAGATGAACCCGCCGAGCGCGTCGGCCTTGCCGAGACCGAACGACCAGTCGTCGGTCGCCGGACGCCGAGCGACGCGCACCGCGATCACCGCGGTGATCAGCCCGAGCGCGTCGACGGCCTGATGGGCGGCGTCGGCGAGCACGACGACCGAGCCGATCGCCACGCCGGCGATCACCTGGATCACGGCGAAGCCGACGTTCAGCGACGCCGCAACGGTGAGCCGACCTGCGCTCGCGTCGTGGTCGTGCTCCGTATTCTCAGTCACTGAGAATACGGTACTTGGGGGTCAGTCGTCGCGCAACTGCTGGGACAGATAGTTCTCGAGACCGATCTGACGGATCGTCTCCTGTTGGGTCTCGATCCAGTCGGCGTGGTCTTCCTCGCCGACGAGGATGTCGGCCAACAGTTCACGTGTACCGTTGTCGCCCTTGGCGACGGCCAGGGCGATGCCGCGGTTGAGCCGCTCGATCGCTTCGGATTCGAGGGCCAGGTCGGCGTCGAACTGCTCGGGAACCGTCTCGCCGATCCGCAGTGGGAAGTACCGCTGGTAGTTGGGGAACCCCTCGAGATAGATGATCCGGTCGGTGATCCGCTCGGCGTGCTTCATCTCGTCGATCGACTCGTCACGATCGTGCTCGGCCAGCCGCTTGTAGCCCCAGTTGGCGCACAGCTTGCCGTGGAGGAAGTACTGGTTGACCGCGGTGAGCTCGGCCGTGAGCACTTCGTTCAGGACCTCGATGATCTCCGCGTCGCCTTGCATGGGGCCCACCGTAAAGGATCTGTTCGCCGCGCGCTACCGGCCGCAACCTTGATCTTTTCGAGGACGTGCCCCTCATCTTCCCAGGTCAGCAGCGCTGTACCCGCTGGTCAAGCGGGCCGAACAACGCTCAGGCGACGCGGACGCGGACGCCGGTGTGGGCCAGGCAACGATCGTCGCGGGCCTCGATCAGGTCGTCGATCGCGTCGTGGCATCCGTGGCAGGTGCCGCCAGCGCCGCAGACCGCCGACACATCGGCGATCGAGCACGCCCCATGGTCGATGGCGCGCCTGATCCGGCGCTCCGAGACGACGTGGCACGAACAGACGAGAGCCATCGACCACGTAAGGTAGCCCTTACGAACCGCTCGGAGCAACCCTGACGAAATGTTTGTGGGTGACCAAGGGAGTCAGGCGGTGCTGAGCTGGGCAGACTTGATCCATGACGAGCATTCCGACCGTGGTCGACAACCCGTCCGACGGGCGCTACGAGCTCCGGATCGACGGCGACGTCGTCGGATCGGCGGCCTACGACCTCGTCGGCCCAGTGCTGTCCGTGAACCACGTCGAGACCGACCCGGCGCATCAGGGAAAGGGCTTCGCTGCCCTGTTGATGGACGGCGTGGTCGACGACGTGCGGGCCCGCTCGCTGAGCATCCGCCCCCGGTGCACGTACGCGGCGAAGTACATGCGCGAGCGTCCGCAGACCCACGACCTGTACGCGGCCTGAACGCCGCCCCGACCATCAGGAGCAGTCCATGTGCCGCAACATCACCACCCTGCGGGGGCTCGAGCCCGGCGCCACGCCCGAGGAGATCGAGGCCGGCGCCCGCCAGTACGTCCGCAAGGTCAGCGGCGTGCAGAAGACGTCACCGGCCACCTACGAGGTGTTCGAGCGCGCCGTCGCCGAGATCGCCGCCATCACCACTCGGCTGATCACCGAGCTGCCGCCGCGCAAGGAGCCACCGAAGACCGTGCCGCCGCTGCGCCGGCTCAACAAGCAACCGGCGTAGGAACTCAGGTGGCGGCGGCGAGGGCCTGTTCGAAGTCGGCGACGATGTCACCGCCGTCTTCGAGGCCGACCGACACGCGGAGCAGACCTTCGGTGACGCCGGTCGCAGCTTGCTCGTCGGGGGTGAGGCTGGCGTGGGTCGAGGTGGCCGGATGGCACACGATCGTCTCCGGGCCGCCGAGCGAGGTGGCGCAGCGGGCGATCTCCAGGGCGTCGAGGAAGCGCGCGGCCGTGGCCCGGTCGGCGACCTCGATGGAGAGCACCGTTCCGTACTGACGCAGCTGCTTGGTCGCGAGGTCGTGCTGCGGGTGCGAGCTGAGGCCCGGGTAGTGGACGGC
>CAZYWK010000170.1:0-3343 GCA_964651825.1 uncultured Ilumatobacteraceae bacterium
CAGCCGCTGGACTACTCGATCACGTGGGAAGCCCTCGACGATCGCACCGACGTCGGCACGCTCACGGTTCCGGTCGACTACGCCGATCCGCAGGGGCCGACGCTCGACCTCCGCGTGGCTCGGCACACGGCCGACCCCGACCGGCGGATCGGTGTGCTCGCCACCAACAACGGCGGGCCAGGCGCGGCCGCCAGCACGATGGCGCTGAACGCGACGAGCTGGTTCCCGCCGGAGATCACCGACCAGTTCGACGTGGTGTCGTGGGATCCTCGCGGCACGGGGGAGTCGGGCGCCTCGGTCGACTGCATCGACGACGACGAGTACGACCAGTTCTTCGCCGAACCCGACCTCACGCCCGACGACGACGCCGAGCGCCAGCACATCATCGACGTCGCGGAGGACTTCGCCCACCGATGCGTCGAGCGCGTCGACCACCTGACCTCGATCGGCACGAACAACACCGCGCGCGATCTCGATGCCATCCGGCAGGCACTCGGCGAGCCCCAGATCTCGTACTTCGGGTTCAGCTACGGGAGCGAGCTCGGAGGCGTGTGGGCGACGATGTTCCCCACCACCGTGCGCGCCGCCGTGTTCGACGGTGCGACCGACCCGACGGCTGACTCGTTGCAGCGGACCAAAGACCAGTGGATCGGGTTCGAGAACGCGCTCAACACGTTCCTCGCCGAGTGCAGCGCGAACAGCGACTGCGCGTTCCACAACGACGGCGACGCCGAGGGCGCGTTCGACACCTTGATGGCGCAGCTCGATGCCTCACCACTCCCCAGCACCGACGGCCGCGCACCGGTGTCGCGCGACGTGGCGACCACCGCCGTCGTGCAGGCGATGTACTCCGACCGCTACTGGCCAGCGCTCGAACGGGCGCTGGAGGACGCGGCCGACGGCGACGGCGCGCCGCTGCTCCAGCTCAGCGACGCGTACTACCAACGCCGCCCGGACGGCACGTACGGCAACCTGATCGAGTCGTTCCAGGCGATCTCCTGCATGGACGAACAGGAGCGCCCGACGGTCGAGGAATCCGACCTCGAGGCCGGTCAACTCGTGGGCGTCGCCCCCCGGTTGTTCCCGTACACGACCGGCTCCTACGGCTGCACGTTCTTCCCGCCGTCGCCGGATCCACGCATCGACATCACCGGTATCGGTGCGGGGCCGATCGTCGTCATCGGTACGACCGGCGATCCGAGCACGCCGCTCGAGAGCAGCCGGGCGATGGCCGATTCCCTCGAGGACGGTCGGTTCGTGATCGTGGTGGCCAACCAACACACCGGGTACGGCATCAACTCGTGCGTCAACGACCTCGTCGAGGACTATCTCGTCAATCTCGTGGCGCCGGCCGACGAGACCACCTGTTCGTAGTTGCCCTCCGCAGAGCCCGCTAGCCTCGTGGACGGAAGGCTGCCAGAGCGGACGAATGGGACAGTCTCGAAAACTGTTGAGGTCTTCTGGGCCTCCGTGGGTTCGAATCCCACGCCTTCCGCCAGTACGTCCGCGGGCGTCCATGGAGATCCACGAAAGGCCTGCTGAGCAGGCGAAACGTGAAACGAGATCCACGGACGCCCGCCGTCGTTTACAGAGCGTTACGTGCAGCACGAAGGTGATCGCCCTCGCCAGGTCAGCCAACGTTGATGGCTGCGCCGGGGCGCTCGCCTGATTTCTCAAGCTGGCGTGAAATCAGGCCGATAGCTCCACGTATGGAAACGGTCAAGGACGCGGCCACGTTGGCGACACCGCCGATCGTGGCGCCGCGGCCCGATGGACTGCAACCTCCCGCTCCGACAACGCCGGCTGGCTGGCACGCCCCGGCCGCAGGATCGACCCGCCCGGCCGTGGCGATGACGCCGACCGAGATCCTCGACCAGCTTGTCGCTGCCATCGCATCGACACGTGGCGCGGTGCTCGCATCGGTCGACGGCTTCTCGATCGCCAACAGCTCCAACCTGCCACCCGAACCGGCCCACTCGGCGATGCTCGCCGCGGCGATCGGCCTGGCTCGCCAGCTCGTCGGCATGGCGGGCGGCACGAACCTCCGTCAGCTCGTCGTCGACCACGACGGCGGTCTGTTGCTCGTGTGGCCGATCGGATCGAAGCGCGTGCTGGCCGTCATCGCCGACGCCACCGTCGATCAGCGCCTCCTACGAGGCTTCGTACAGACGAACGTTCGCACCCTCGCCGACAAGCCGGCAGGCCACCGATGATCGACCAGACGTTCAAGATCCTGGTCACCGGCCCGTTCGCCGCCGGCAAGACGTCGCTGATCCAGTCGGTCTCGCAGACCGCTGTCGTGTCGACCGACGTCGACACGAGCGGCGAGGAATCCGACGTGAAGGCGAACACGACGGTCGCCATGGACTTCGGCACCTACTCCCTCGACGACGGCGACGTGCGTCTCCTCATGTTCGGCACCCCGGGCCAGCCCCGGTTCCGGTTCATGACCAACATCTTGAAGGGCGATGTCGATGTCGTCGCGTTCGTCATCGACGCCGACGCTGCCGAGACGCACGCGGCCGCCGGAGTCGAGCTCCGCGCCCTGCTGCGCGACCTCCGCGTACCGGCGGTGATCGCCGTGAACCGCTGCGACGACCTCGAGGTCGCCCGGCGACTCGCCCGTTCCCTCGGCGCGCTCGACGGTGAGGCCGTCGTGCCGTGCCAACTGATCGACCCTGACTCCGGCCGCGAGGTCGTCGTCGAAATCCTCATGACGCTGCTCGCAGCCATGGAAACCGCACACGTAGAGGTGGCATGACATGATCCACGAAACCGATCGATACGGGACCGCAACGACCGCGGCGCCGCTGAGCCGCGGCCCGCAGCCCGGTTGGATGACGTTGAACCAGGCCCGCGATCGTGGGTTCACGGGCGAGATCGTCTTCGAGACCGAGCCCGAGGTGCGTGCGTACCTGGACAACGGCGCCGTGTACTTCGCCGAACGTGACAGCGACGGGTCGCTCGCGCAGCGCCTCGTGGAAACGGGCGTGCTCGATCACGGGCAGATCGAGCGCGGCACGGTTCGCGTCGGCGACGTCGAGCATCTCGGCCGCCTGTTCGACCGCGAGCCGTCGGTCGACCGTGACGCCGTGCTCGTGGTGACCGAGTCGCTCACGGACGTGCTCGTCACCGAGCTGGCCAACGAGGTGATCACGACGATCCGCTCGACCGCGTATCGCCATCATCCCTCCGGGCTGCACCGCTGGTTCGTGACGCCCGTCGAGGCGACCGCCGAGTCGCGCCCGGGCATGGTGTCGTCGCTCGAGGCGAGCGTCCTCGACGACCTTCCCGGCCTGCCGATGATCGGGGAACGCCTGATCACCGACCAGCTGTACATCGA
>CAZYWK010000171.1:0-3202 GCA_964651825.1 uncultured Ilumatobacteraceae bacterium
GCGATCGCCGCGGGCTCGTCCTCGTCGAGGGCGATGCGGGCGTTGGCGATGGTGTGGCGCAGCGCGGTCGGCGAGCATTGCAGCAGTTCACGGGCGAGCTCGACGGCGCGCTCGCGCTGGGTGCCGGCTTCGACGACCTCCTGGATCAGACCGATGCGGTACGCCTCGTCGGCACCGAACTCGTCGGCCCGCAGCAGGTGGTACATGGCGTTGCCCCATCCGGCACGCTGCACGTAGCGCACCGTCGCCCCACCCAGCGGCGCCAGCCCGCGTTTGGGCTCGAGCTGACACATCCGCAGATCGTCGGCGGAGATGACGATGTCGCCACCGAGAGCGATCTCGATCCCGATCGTGAACGTGATCCCCTGCACCGCGGTGATCCGCGGCTTGGTCAACCGGCGACCGAGGCTGAACGGGTCGACGGGGGCCGCAGTCTGGGTGGCGCTCCGCTCGGCCGCCTCGGCGCGGGCCTCGTCGGTGAAGAACAGCGGCATCTCCAACCCGGCGGTGGTGTGGTCGCCGGCGAAGGTGAGCACACCGACGAACAGGTCCGGGTCCTCGTCGAGACGAGTCAGCGCGTCCTCCAGCTCGTGCATGATCTTCGGGGTGAACGCGTTCTTCTTCTCGACCCGGTCGACGGTGAGCACGAGGATGTGGTCGTCGACCACCTCGGTGCGGACCTCGCCGTGCGGATGACGCTCGAGATCCGTCCCAGCATTCGATTCCATCATGCAACTCATCGTAGACGCCGACCCGCAGCGAGGCAAGCCGGGGTTGCGGCTCAGCGTCGTGCACCTTATTGTGGGTTTCATGACGAAACGGAGAAGGTAGGCACTATGCATGTCGCTGGGTCGGTGGCGCTGGTCACCGGCGGGAATCGGGGGTTCGGGGCGTCGTTGTGTGCGGCGCTCGTCGAGCGGGGAGCAGCCAAGGTGTACGCGGGCGCTCGCGACACGTCGACGGTGACGGCGACGGGCGTGGAGGCCGTCCAGCTCGACATCACGTCGGCGGCCGATGTCCAAGCGGCAGTGGCGCGCTGCGGCGACGTCACGCTGCTGATCAACAACGCCGGGATCGGCACCGGCACGGGGATACTGGCCGACGACGCGATGGTGCAGCTGCAACGAGAGCTGGACACGAACGTGTTCGGGCCGCTGGCAATGAGCCGGGCGTTCGCTCCCGTGCTGGCCGCCAACGGTGGCGGCGCCATGGTCAATGTGCTGTCGGTGCTGTCGTGGTTCGCGGCCCCACCGAGTGCCCTGTACTGCGCGGCCAAGGCCGCGTCGTGGTCGCTGACCAATTCGCTTCGCCTCGAGCTGGTGGCCCAGCACACCCAGGTCGTCGCGGTCCATGTCGGCTTCATGGACACCGACATGACCGCCCGGCTCGACGTTCCCAAGTCGTCCCCTGATGACGTGGCCCGCCTGGTGCTCGACGCCGTTGAGGCCGGCGATCCCGAGGTACTCGCCGACGACATCAGCCGTCACGTGAAGGCCTCGCTGTCCGGCGACCTCACGCGCCTGTACCCGGCGATCGCGACATGAGCGCCACACAGCGGTGCTGGATGCGGCCGGGTCTCGGTGCCGATTGGGAGGTTGGATGAAGTACGCAGAGTGCCCGACGGCGACGGTGTCCGTCGATGTCGATGCGCCGGCCGCCGTGGTGTGGGGTCTGGTGTCCGACATCGGGTTGTCGTCGCGGTTCTCGACGGAGGTGAGCGGTGCCGAGTGGATCGACGGGGCGACAGGACCGGCACTCGATGCCCGCTTCGTCGGGCACAGCGCGCACAACGCGATCGGCACGTGGTCGACGACGTGCATCGTGACCGGGTTCGAACCCGAGCGGCTCTTCGAATGGAGCGTGATCGGCCGGGACGGCGATGTGTCGTCGATCTGGAGGTACACGCTCGCCGATGTCGGCGACGGGCGCACCCGTCTCGACTACTGGTTCCAGATGGGTCCCGGGCGCGGCGGCCTGAACTACGCCATCGAGGCCATGCCCGACAAGGAGGAGCGGATCGTCGCCCGCCGAATGGAGGAGCACAAGGTCAACATGGTGCGGGTCATGGAGGGCGTGAAGGAAGTCGCGGAAAGTGCGCCGGCGTGACGCTGCGGATCGGTTTGTCGATCGACCCGTCGATGCCGCGGTTCCTCGACATCGCCCGCCAGGCGGAGCGGATCGGAGTCGACTCGGTGTGGGTCGCCGAGTACTGGGCGTACGACGCCTTCACACCGCTCGCCGCCGTTGCCGCGGTCACCGAGCGTCTGCGCTTGGCGACGGGCATCGCCCAACTCGGGGCGCGCACACCGGCGATGCTGGCGATGACCGCCCAGGGAGTGCAGGCGGTATCGGGCGGCCGGTTGATCCTGGGGATCGGCACGAGCGGCCCGCAGGTGATGGAGGGATGGCACGGAGTGCCGTTCGATCGCCCCGTGCAGCGCACCCGCGAGACGATCGAGATCCTGCGGATGATCACCGCCGGCGAGCGGCTCTCCTACGCCGGCAAGATCTACCAGCTGCCGCTGCCCGACAGTGCTGGACGGGCCATCCGTTCGCGTGCCGACGTGGCTCCGATCCCGATCTACGTCGCCGCGCTCGGCCCGGCCAACCTGGCCCTCACCGGTGAGCTGGCCGACGGGTGGATCGGCAACTCGTTCTTCACCGACAGCCCGGACACGTTCTTTGCACCGATCGCCGACGGTGCGGCGCCCGCAGGGCGCAGCCTCGACGACGTCGACCGCGTCGTCGCCGTCTCGCTCGAGCTGACCGACGACGATCCGGCAGCGATCGAGGCAGCCGGCCGGCGCCACGCCGACGGGTACGCGTTCACGTTCGGTGCGATGGGCACGGCGAGCAGGAACTTCTACAACGACGCCTTCGCGCGGCAGGGCTTCGGCGACGACGTCGAGGCGGTGCGCCAGCTGTGGGCCGCCGGCCACCGCGACGCCGCGGCGGCCCGGGTGCCGATCGAGATCGGCCTCGGCACGAACCTGATCGGACCGCCGGCCGTGGTGAAGCAGCGGCTCGTCGACTACGAGCGCGCCGGTGTCACCACGTTGCGGATCAACCTCAACCGACCGTTCGACCGCCTGATCGCCGAGCTCGAGGTTCTGGTCGACCTGGTCGACCAGGCCGGCCGCGAGATCACCGACTCGCGCACTGGTGTTCAGCGGCCCTTCGATGCGCGTGCCTGACATCCCGG
>CAZYWK010000172.1:0-3183 GCA_964651825.1 uncultured Ilumatobacteraceae bacterium
CGACCAGACGTTCGACGATGCGACCGCCTCGCTGATCCGTGGCCTGGCGTCACAGGTCGGCAACGGCATCGACGAGTTCGTCACCGACACGCTGCGCAACCAGCTGCTCGGTATGCCGCTCGACCTGGCGACGATCAACATGACGCGTGCCCGTGAGACCGGTGTGCCGCCGCTGCAGGCCGCGCGCGCCCAGTTCTATGCCGAGACGCTCAATCCGACGCTCGCTCCGTACACGAACTGGGACCATTTCCGGCGCAACCTGAAGCACCGCGACTCGATCACCAACTTCATCGCTGCCTACGGCAAGGGCGACGCGGGCTACGGAACGGGTGACCCCCTCTCGACCATCTCTCCCGGGGATCTGGCGGCGCGGCGCGACCGCGCTGCCACGCTGGTGGCCGACGCCGCCTACATGGCGCTGCCGGCGGCACAGTCCGGCTTGAACGACGTCGACTTCTGGCTCGGCGGTCTCGCCGAGCGGACGATGGTGTTCGGCGGCATGCTCGGCAGCAGCTTCAACTACGTGTTCGAGTCGCAGGCCGAACTGCTGCAGAACGCCGACCGCTTCTACTACCTGACCCGCAACCAGGGCCAGAACTTCCTGGCGCAGCTCGAGGCGAACTCGTTCGCCGAGCTGATCCATCGCAACGTGGGTGCGTGGCCGACGCCGCTCGACATCTTCACGCGGCCGAACCACGTGTTCAACCTCGCCGACCTGTTCGACGACGTCGGCAACGCCATCGGCGAGTGGCCGGAAGGTCTCGTGTACCCGAACCAGATCGTCACCTACGACGGCGCCGATCACGTGATCATCTACGGCCGCGACGACCACGACGACAACATCCAGGGTGGTATCGGCGACGACACGATCTGGGGTCTCGGCGGCAACGACCGGATCGAAGGCGACGACGGCGTCGACTCCCTGATGGGCGGCGACGGCGACGACATCCTCACCGACATCAACGGCGACGACACGATCATGGGCGGGTCGGGCAACGACGCGATCCGGGCCGGCGCGGGCGAGGATCTGATCCTGTCCGGGTCGGGCAACGACTTCACGATGGTCACCCAGGACGACTTGAACAACAACTTCAACGGCGTCGGCGACGACATCATCCTCGGCGGTACGGGCAGCGACCGCATCTGGGGTGGTGACGGCGACGACTGGATGGAAGGTGGCCTCGGCCACGACCTCCTCCAGGGCGACAACGCGATCAACTTCCAGAACGATCCGTGGGGTGGCCACGACGTCATCCTCGGTGGTCCGGGGAACAACGACATGGACTCCGACGGCGGCGACGACATCATGGTGCAGGGCCCCGGCACCGACCGCAACGAGGGCATGTTGGGCTTCGACTGGGTCACCTACAAGGGTCACACCCTGCCGGTCGACGCCGACCTCGGCTTCGGCGTGCTGATGCCACCCGACGTCGGCGCCATCCGCGACCGCTTCGACCTGATCGAGGGCCTGTCGGGCTGGAACGGCAACGACGTGCTGCGTGGCACGGTGGGCATCGACGACATCATCCAGGCCACGCAGTCCGAGACCGACGGGCACAAGCTGACCGAGGCGCATCTCGATCGTGTCACTGGCCTGCGCGGCCTGCTCCAGCCCCCCGGCCATCCGAACTACGCCTGCCGGTTCATGATCGGTGGTGTCTGCGACGTCCCGATCTCCGACTCCGACGGCACGAGCAACCTGATCATCGGTGGTGCCGGGAGCGACCTGATCGAGGGCCGGGCCGGTGACGACTACCTCGATGGCGACGCCTGGCTGAACGTGTATCTCGAATGGGAGAACCCGAACGGGCCGTGGGAGCGGTTCGAGAGCGCGTTGCAGTTCGGCGATCGAGTGATCGCCGGTGAGATCAGCCCGCAGGACGTGAAGATCCGCCGGGAGGTGATCCGCACGCCGGGCAACGGCGTGCCGATCGACCCGAGCGACGTCGACACCGCGGTGTACGCGAACGCGTTCGCGGAGTACGCGGTCCGCTACATGGGCCAGGGCTACTGGGAGGTGTTCCACAACGGCGCCGCCGAGCTCGAGGAGAGCGACGGCCGCGACATCCTGCGGGCGATGGAGGCGCTCCAGTTCAGCGACGCCTGCATCGAGCTCGACCCGAGCAAGGCACCGGCGGACCGCGTGTTCGTCAACCTCGCCGAGAGCGAGTTCGAGTCGTGCGGCTCGTTCGGCACCATCGAGCTCAGCGACCCGAGTGAGCCTCCGCTCGAGAACTTCCCGGTGGAGGACAGCCCGATCCTCGGAACGGTCACGTTCGACGAGGATGTGGTCGCGACGAACGTCACCTGGGTGTGGCAGTTCGGTGAGGACGGCGAGGAGTGGGAGCCGTCGCCGAACCCGTCGAGCCAGGAGGGCAACACCAGCACGTTCATCCCGCGGGATGCCGAGCCGGGCAACCATGTGCGGGCGGTCGTGCAGTTCCTCGATGGCGACGGCGTGTTGCGCCAGATCGTGTCGCCACGGACCGACAACCCGGTCGAGAACGTCAACGACCCGCCCGACGGGCCGGTCATCGTTCCGGCCAATCCGGTGGTCGGCGACACGTTGACCGCGACGGCGTTCTCCGACGCCGACGGCATCGAGTCGATCGTCGAGGACCAGACCGTCACCTACGTGTGGCAGCAGCGGCTCGGCGTCGCCGGTGCGTTTACGCCAGTGTTGTCGACCGACGAGCCGTACTTCATCGTGACCCCGGCGCAACAGGGCCACCAGGTCCGGGTGCTCATCGAGTACACGGACGACCACGGGACCGAGGAGACGGCGACGTCCGATCCGACCGGCGTGGTCGGAGCCGCGACGCCGAACAATCCGGCGGTGGGGTCGATCGCGCTGGTTCCCTCGGTACCGCAGGTGAACGAGCAGATCGTGGCCGACACGTCGTTGATCAGTGATCCCGACGGCCCGCCGCCGACGTTCATCGACTTCACGTTCCAGTGGTACGTCGACGACGGGGTCACCTGGGTGGCGATCGAGAACGCGACGTCGCAGGTGTTCCAGCCGACACTCGCCCTCCAAGGGCGGATGCTGAAGGTCGCCGCGTTCTACACGGACAACCGGGGCTTCAACGAGGTGGTGGAGGCGATCACTGCTCCGGTGCTGCCACCGGCACCACCGCCCGCGCCTGAACCGCCGACGCCAGAACCGCCGACGCCAGAACCGCC
>CAZYWK010000173.1:0-2958 GCA_964651825.1 uncultured Ilumatobacteraceae bacterium
GAGTTCTCGGCGTCGAACGGGCCGCGCACGGCGGGAGGGGCGTTCCCCGTCCGCGACGACGCGGCCGGTGACGCCACCGCCAATAACCCGAACCACCGGTGGGTGCGCGTCATCGACGCCGACACGTTGGCGGCGAAGTACGGGCTCGGCTCGATCACCTCGGCCCAGATGGTCGAGGCCGCCGCCGGCCAGTACCAGGTCTACGACGGGATCTGGTTCAACGACATCGTGCTGACCGGGTCGAACGGCAACACGTTCCGCCAGCAGGCGTGGGACTTCCGTGGCACGTTCGGGCTCCCGTCACCCGGCTTCACGGTGCGGGTGGTGACACGCAACGCGATGCCCCTCACCATGGCGTACATCGGCGACTCGATCGGCGTCGGCGTCGCCGGAACGGCGACGGCACCGTTGCGCACGGTGACCGACGGGACCTTCACCTCGACGTCGTTCGACTCGGCCGTCAACCGGCGCACCACGGTGGCCACCTCGACGGTCTCGAGCGGCATCGACGTCGCAGCCGCCCTCCCGATGAATCGCGACGTCGTCGTCGTCGAGCTCGGCTACAACGATCCACCGGCCGGGTTCGCGGCCGACATCGACGCGATGATGAACGTGCTCACCTCGCGCGGGGCCAAGCGCGTCGTCTGGGTGAACATGGCCGAGATCCGCAGCGGCCCAGGTGGGAGCTCCTACTACCACCAGGCCAACGTCGCCCTGAACAGCGCCCGCAACCGCTGGGCCAACCTCGACGTCGCCGACTGGAACCAAGGCAGCGCCGGTGCGGAGCGTGTCCGCTGGTTCCAGTCCGATGGCGTTCACCTCACGACCACCGGCAACGCCCAGTTCTCGCTGTGGCTGCGCGACTACCTCGCCGGCGGATCGCGGGTGTCGGCGCGGCGCTTCTTCGCCAATCAGCGCGTCGAGCTCCAAGTCGTCGGTGAGAGCGTCGTCGGCGCCGATGGCGCGGTCGGCACGGTACCGGCCGGTGCGTCCGCGGTCGCGCTGAACATCACCGGCGTGGAACCCGATGAAGCCGGCTACATGACCGTCTGGCCGTGCGACGTGGCGCGGCCAGAAGCCTCGAACCTCAACTTCGCGCGCGGTGCCGTCGTCGCCAACGGCGTCATCGCCCCGGTCGGGGCAAGTGGCAAGGTGTGCATCTACTCGAACCAGGCGAGCCACCTCCTCGTCGACATCGCGGGCTGGTTCGCCGGCGGCACCGGCGACGCCGCGGCCTTCGTCGGAACCACACCGAACCGGTTCATCGACACCCGGAACGCGATCGGCGCACCGAAGGCCCGCATCCCGGTCGACGGCGTGTTGCGCGTGCCGGTCAGCGGCGCGGCCGTGCTGCGCACCGACGGGAGCGCCACCAGCATCCCCGCCGGAGCGACGGCGGTCGCGGTCAACGTCACGGCCGTGAACCCGTCGGCGGCCGGTTACCTCACCGTGTGGCCCTGCGCCACGACGCAGCCGGTCGCGTCGAACGTGAACTTCACCGCCGGCGCCAACGTCGCCAACGGGGTCGTGGCACCGATCGGGCCCGACGGCGCGATCTGCATCTACACGAACCAGCAGACCGACATCCTCGTCGACGTGCTCGGCTGGTTCGGGGGGAGCGCCGGTCAGCCGCCGTTCGTGGGCGCCGTTCCCCAACGGCTCGTCGACACCCGCAACGCCATCGGTGGGCCCACCGGGCGCATCACACCTGATGCGCCGCGGGCCGTCCCGGTGCGCAACGTCGCCCTGACGGTCAACGGCGCCACCCAGGCGGTGCCGGCCGACGCGACCGCCGTCGCGCTGAACGTCACGATCGCCGAGGCCGGCGAGGCGGGCTACGCCACGGTCTGGCCGTGTGGCACGACGCGGCCCGAGGCGTCGAACGTCAACTTCGTACGCGGCGGAACCGTGGCCAACGGCGTCGTCGCGCCGATCGGGCCCGACGGGTCGGTGTGCGTGTTCACCAGCGTCGACGCGCACCTGATCGTCGACATCGCCGGATGGTTCACCGGCGGTGACCCACCGAGCTTCGTCGGCAACGTGCCGCGTCGCCTCCTCGACACCCGCAACAGCATCGGCCCCGCGCCGCAATGATTGATCGGCGGCGTACCTCGTGCGTTTGGGGACGGGGCCAGAACGAACGACCCGTGCGTTTGGGGACGGGGCCAGAACGAACGGGGTCGCGATTCCTTCTGAGCGTTGTGGCGCACGTACATTCGGCGGCATGGACATCACAGGTGCAAGCGCAGTCGTCACGGGTGGAGCCTCGGGGATCGGAGCGGCCACGGCCCGGCTCCTCGCCGGGCGCGGTGCGAAGGTCGTCATCGCCGACCTCCAGGAGGACAAGGGCAATGAGCTCGCCAACGAGATCGGCGGCGCGTTCTGCAAGGTCGACGTGACGAACACCGACGACATCGTCAACGCCGTCGAGATGGCCAAGTCGATGGGCCCGGTCCGCGTGCTCGTCAACTCCGCCGGCATCGGCTGGGCCCAGCGCACGATCGGCAAGGATGGCACGGTCGAGTCGGCCGCCAACCTCGATGCGTTCAAGAAGGTCATCGCGATCAACCTGATCGGCACGTTCGACTGCATCCGTGTCGCGGCGAGCGCGATGAGCGTCACCGAGCCACTCGAGTACGGAGAGCGGGGCGCGATCGTCAACATCGCCTCGGTCGCCGCGTTCGACGGACAGATCGGCCAAGCCAGCTACTCCGCCTCGAAGGGCGGCGTCGTCGGCATGACCCTGCCGGTCGCCCGCGACCTGTCGGCCGTCGGCATCCGGGTCAACACCGTCGCACCGGGCCTGATCGACACGCCGATCTACGGCTCGGGTGAGTCGAGCGAAGCGTTCAAGGAGAACCTGCAAAAGGGCGTGCTCTTCCCGAAGCGCCTCGGCGATCCCGAGCAGCTCGCTTCGATGGTCGTCGAGTGCGTCACGAACAGCTACATGAACGCCGA
>CAZYWK010000174.1:0-2857 GCA_964651825.1 uncultured Ilumatobacteraceae bacterium
GTGGAGGATCACGAGCTTCTCGACCAGTGTCCGTGCTGGGGACAATACGGCGACCTCGAACGGGTGGGCCTCCTCGACGCTTTCACCGTCGATCTCGGGGAAGCGTTCGCCGATCAGCGACGTCATCCGGTGCACAGCGTTGGGCAGGGCACCCCCGCGCGAACCCATCTCGAGCAACATGCCGCGATCGTGGTCGGGCCGACCGGGATAGCCGAAGGTCTCGGCCCGATATCGGCCGGTATCGACCGCTGTCGTGTCGAGCACTGCTTCGATACCGGTGTGGTTCGCCGCGGCTGACGACATGGCCTTCATCAGCGTGTTCACGGCAGTGGGCCCACCCGATCCGACGACGAGAACGTCGACGTCTTCGGAGAACCGTTCGATCAACCCGAACACTTTCGACAGGCTCGTGCCACCCTTGAAGATGGCCGAGCCACCGCGGGCGGCAGCTTCGGCCGATGCCGCCCGCAGGATCTCGGTCAGCCAGAAGTCCTTGCGGACCTGACGAAGGGGAACAGCAGTCTCTGCTGCCACCTGCGCTGCTGCGGCCTCGATCAGCTCGGGCTGCTCTCGCAGCTTCACACAGATGCCCCGAGCGCGTCCGCCACCTCGGCCCAGCGCTCGCGCAGACCGACGTGGTACTCGGAGCCGACGTCGGTGTCGATCACCGCGGGCCGGACTCGCCCCTTGTCTGCCAGCTCGGCGATAGCGGCGACGACGTCGGCCCAGTCTGCTTCGACATGAGCGGGGTAGTCGCGCAACACCTCGATGACAGCGACCTCCAGTGGTCGCAGGCCGAACTCACGACGGTGCGGGGTGCGCGCGGTGAACCGCACGCCGGGAACCGGCGACGGCACACGGCCCGGCACGGCGAACGCGGGACGCCCCGGCACCTGGGTGGTCAGCCCAAGCCAACGGGCGGCCTCGGCACCAGCGGGGCCGGCGCCATGGCCGGCCACCTCGAGCGCCACCTGCCCGGGGTCGGGAGCACCGACCCCAAGAGCCGTCCGCGGCCCGGACCAGTACAGACCCTTGCGGACGCGGCGCAACGCGCCGGCGCTGGTGAGTCGGCGCAGCTCCGCCTCGACCGCACCAACCGGGCCAGCAAAGTCGGACGCGCGCACGAAGCCCGGCCCTTGGCTGCGCTCGACTTCGCCACGAACCTCCTCTGCAACCGATCCACTCATGTCGGAAAACTGTAACGAGTTTCCGACACATGTCAACGCCTGGAGCAAGAGGTTTGGCGGTGGCGTGGGCACACCTTCGACCTGCCTGGGATCGCCCGGCGCCCCGAGCTGCGCGCTGCGCTCGACGGTGTGGCCGCTCTCTCAGGGCCCGAGGACACCGAGGGGGACCACATGGATGCCGTCGGGTCGCGTGTAGGCCAACGACGTCCCGGTGATGACCATCAACGCCGTCGGCCTGCGGGACACACGGTCTGCCAGTCGCAGCAACGAGTCTGAGGCCTTGTCGATCGCACCTTCCCCGAGCTTCACCTCCACTCCTACCCAATCACCGTCTCGGGTCTCCAGGACGTAGTCGACTTCGAGGCGCCCTTCGGCTTCGCGGTAGTGAAAGCACGCTGCACCGGCGGCGTCGGCGTAGACGCGCAGGTCGTGTGCGACGAGGCTCTCGAACAGAAAGCCGGTCGTCTCCAGATCAGTGAGCATCCGCTCCGTCGACATCTGCAACAGCGCGGCAGCAAGCGACGGGTCGCCGAGGTGTCGCTTCGCCGTGGTCGTCAGACGCTTGGAAGATCGCACCGAGGGGTCCCATGCAGGGATCTCGTCGATGATCATCATGCGACGAAGCGCATCGAGATACTGCTGGGCGGTGTGTCGCGAGGGTAGATCGGAGCCCTCGTCGGCATCACCCCTTGCCCGCGTCATGATCTTGCCGAGGCTGGCTGGTTGAGCGACCATCTGGGCGTAGGCATGTAGGAAACGCCGCACCAATCTTGGGTTTCGTGGGCTGCCTGACACCTCGTCGATGTCGTGTTCGATGATGATGTCGAGGTAGCCGTCGAGGTAGGTGCGAGCGACCGTCTCGCCGGCAGTGACCAGCAACGGCCACCCGCCGACTGCGATGTGGCGGAGGTAGTCGCGAACCTCGACGGGGCTATTGGCTGGAGCGGGCGGGACGCCGTCGAGAAGTTCGCGAACCGACACCGTCGGCGTGGTTGCTTGCTTTTCGGACAGCGTCATCGTGCGCATGCGCACGATCCCGAAACGGCCCGCCCCAGAGTGCCGCCGCATGTCGTCTTGCGGTGTCGCTGATCCGGTGAGAATGAACTGTCCGGCAACCCCCCGATCATCGACGGCACGACGAACCGCATCCCAGACGCGAGGAGCCCGTTGCCACTCGTCGATCAGCCGGGGCGTTGCGCCGTCCAGGAGCAGACGTGCGTCCAGAGCCGCTCGACGCTCCGCCTCGGGGTCAGTGTCGAGGAGCACTTCGCTCGCGGCACGCTGGCGGGCTGTGGCTGTCTTGCCGCAACCCTTGACTCCCTCGATGACCACTGCGCCCATCGCCTGAAGCTGGTTGCCCACGATGTCGTCGGCGATGCGAGGCAGGTACGCGGCTCGCTGCATCGAATCCTTCCGAACCTCAATCGACACAAATCACAGAATCGAGTGACCAATATACACACCTACCAGTGACCAAAATACACATTCCTTCTGCCCTGCGAGCCCGTCACACTCGCCGCCTTCCTACCGCCACACCTTGCTTCTAGTGTACTAGTTAGTTGATACACTCACGACGATGGAGACCTTCACCGCATCCGACCTCAGCCGACGGCGGAAGGACGTGTTGGCGGCTAGTCGTCACGATGGAGCGCTGGTGCGAGACACCGAAG
>CAZYWK010000175.1:0-2832 GCA_964651825.1 uncultured Ilumatobacteraceae bacterium
TGCTCAACACCGACGGCACGGCGCTGCTCATCGGGATGCTGCTCGACCAGCAGGTGCCGATGGAGTGGGCGTTCGCCGGGCCGGCGACGTTGAAGGCCCGGCTCGGACATCTGGATGCGAGCAGGATCGCCGCGCTCGACGTGGAGGAGTTCGTCGGAATCTGCGCGACCAAGCCCGCCATCCACCGATTCCCGGCCTCGATGGGCCGGCGGATCCACGAGCTCTGCCTCGTGCTCACCGAGAGCTACGACGGTCGCGCGGAGACGATCTGGAACGACACGACGAGCGGCCACGAGCTCTACACCCGTCTCCGTGCCCTGCCCGGCTACGGCGACGAGAAATCGAAGATCTTCATCGCCATCCTCGGCAAGCGGATGGGCATCACGCCCGATGGATGGCGCGAAGCGGCAGGGAAGTTCGGCGACGACGTGCCACGCTCGGTGGCCGACATCGATGGCGTGGAGACGCTCGGGAAGGTGCGGGAATGGAAGAGGGCGCAGAAGGCGGCCAAGCTGGACAAGCAGGACCGCCCGATGCCCGCCTGACCCGGGCGGCGCCGTACCTCGTCGTCGGTGCGGTCGCACTGTGGCTGAGCCGGACGTTCTGGTTCCCCGGACGGTACGTCGTCGGCTTCGACACCTACGCCTACTCCGGGCCCAACGTCCAGGTGACCGAGGCGGCGTGGCGAGATCTCCGGCTCCCGGTCCTGAACGACCTCATCTTCGCCGGCGTGCCCCACCTCGGGAACCCGTCGGCCGGCGGGCTGTATCTCCCGCAGGTGCTCACGCTCGTGTTCGGCACGAACCGCGGGATGGGCGTGCTCGTTGCACTGCATCTCGTGGCGCTGGGCCTCGGGATGGTGTGGCTGACCCGGCGGCTCGGGATGACCCGCATCGGCGCGGCGGGGGCCGGAACGCTGCTGGTCGCGTCCGGAGCGATGCTCACCAAGACGGTCCAGTACGAGCAGATCCTGGTGATCGCTTGGGCGCCGCTCCTGCTCGTGGCCGTCCACGCCGTGCTGCACGACGACCGGCCGTGGCGGGCGGTCGCCGGGATGTCGGCCGTCACCGCGACCATCCTGCTGGCGGGGCATCCCCAGCTCGTCTACGAGACCGTGCTCCTCGCCGCAGCCGCCACCGTCGGCTTCGCGATCGGCAAGGAACGATGGCGCCGCCTGCCCCACCTCGCTGCCGGGGCTGCACTCGGCCTGCTGATCGCTTCCCCGCAGCTCGTGGCGGTGTTGCTCGCAACGTCGGACAGCGCGCTGTCGCTCGGCCGCCACCAGGATCTCCTCGACCCCCGACTGGCGATGCTCCCGAGCTCCGCCGCCAGGGCGCTGCTCGGCACGGTGCAGGACATCGACCCCGCATACTTCGCCGGCAGCTTCGAGAGCATCACCTTCATCGGCGTCGTCGGCGCGATCGTGACGGTCATCGGAGCGACCGAGGCGATGCTCCGGCCGGATCGCCGCGCCTGGGCGATCTCCCTGGCGGTGATCGGCAGCCTCGCCCTGGTCTGGGCGATCGGGCCCCGCACGTTCATCTTCGACCTCGCGTTCAACGCGCTGCCTGGCTTCGACCTCGCCCGCGCCTCGGCGCGCTGGCTGGTGATCACGGTGATCGTCGCGTCGGTGTTCGTCGGCGCCGGCATCGACGTACTCATACGGCGCGTGCGACCTGTCCATCTCGCCGCTGCGGGCGGGGCGATCGTGATCGTCGGCCTTGCGCTCGCCTTCGACGTGGTGGTGGCAGATTCGAAGACGATCGGGATCTGGGCGATCACGGCAATTCTGACGATCGCCGCGATCGCCGCTTCGCTGGCCGGCGCCCGCCGGCAGGAGGCCACCACACGTTGGACGGTCGGAGTGCTCGTGATCGTGCTGGGGCTCGGGGGACTCGAGATGACGGCGATGTCGCTCAACTCGATCCCGCTCGGGCTCGGAACGTCCACGGCCTTCACGGACCACGAGTCCGCGGCCGTCGACTACCTCGTCGACCATCCCGGTGGGTCGACGATCGCGCTCACCGACGACGGCGTCGGCGTGGAGTACGAGGTGTCGGCCTTCCGGCCGAACGCGAATGTGCTCGCCGGCGTGCCGTCGCCCGACGGATACGACGGTGGGGTCCAGATCACCAAGCGCTGGGCCACCGCGCTCCAGCGGTTCACGACCGACCCGCCGACCGAGCTCCCACTCCGGAACAGCCTGCAGTTGCCGGTGACGCCCGAGGCGATGGCCCGGCTCGGTGTGCGCTTCATCATGCTCGACCTGAAGCGTGACCCGGCCGTGTTCATCCCTGGATGGACCGGCCCGCTCGCCCAGGACGCCAACGTCGGCATCTGGGAGAACCCCCTGTGGATCGGTGAGGCGGTCGCCTGGCCGACCGCCGTGGTGATCGACGACCCGGAGAACACTGCCGCCGCCCTGCGGGCCGACGGTGAACACTACGTCGGCGTGGCGATCGTCGACCATCTCGATGCTGCGACGGCCTGCTCCGATCCGTCCACGACCGGATGCGCTCCAGTCGGGATGGAGGTGGAGCGCCGCACGCCCGAGCACGTGGTCGTACGCACCGACCTCGATACCGAGAGCGTGGTGAGCCTCGATCGGCAGGCCTTGCCCGGTTGGCACGTGGAGGTCGACGGCGAGGCAGCCGATGTCGTGGTCGTCGACGGGCTGCTGCTCGGCGTGGAGGTGCCCGCCGGAGCGCACGTGGTCACGTGGCGCTACAGCTCGCCGTGGCTCGTGCCGACGTTGATCGTGTCGTTCCTCGCCACCGTGACGACCATTTTGCTCGCCCTGCTCGGTGTCGGGGGTATGACCTTTCCTAGGCT
>CAZYWK010000176.1:0-2823 GCA_964651825.1 uncultured Ilumatobacteraceae bacterium
GGCGTGACTCGTACAGGGCTGTCCCGTCGAGCGCCGTCCAGCGACCGTCGATCCCGCGGGCGATGTTGGCGACGAGCACGTGCCAGTGAAGGTGTGGGTCACCGAGCCGCGAGGTGCGATGCGGGAACTGCGCCGCGACGAATCCCTCGCCGACCATCCGCCGGGTGCCGAAGTCGGCCGGGTCGCGCTTCACACGCCGATCGTTCGACCCGCGGCGCACGAAGCAGCCTTCTCGTTCAAGCCACGCCAACGACTCGGCCAGAGCTGCCTCGCAACCCGCAGTCACCTCCGACTGCACCAGCGGATCCCCCAACGCCCAGAGAACGGAGACGGACTTCGGCACGGAGAACCATCTCACCAAGGTCGTGTTCTCCGGCTGCTCCGACGCTGCGACCCTCGACTACGTCAGCCGACTGCTCGGCGACGAGGACGTCGAGCACCGCTCCACGTCCTACGACCTCGGCGGCGGCCACCGGCGCAGCGTGTCCGAATCAACGCATCGCGAGGCGCTCACCCCGTTCCACCTCCTCCGCCAAGTGCGCCCCGGCGAGGCGGTGCTCATCCACGGCACCCTTCCACCGGCGCACCTCCAAGCTCGTCGCTACTGGACCGAACCTGGCCTGCGCGAACTCGCCACTGCGTCCCCCTCCGGCTGAAGTCCGGCGCGGCGTCCGTGACGTGATCGGTGACATCACACGCTCAGCGTCGACGTCATGGACGCACGCCCCACCAACGAAGAGCGCCTCGCCGCTGCGCACGCCGCGCTGACCGACGCCGTCGCGAACATCACCACGACCGAGGACTGGCAGAACCTGCTGCGGATCTCCGGGTCCTTCCATCGGTACTCGCCCAACAACCAGCTGCTCCTCGCGGTCCAAGGCGCAGAGGGCCTCGTCGCCTCGTTCAACACCTGGAAGCAGATCACCGCCACCGACGGCCACCCGTGCCGCATCCGCAAAGGCGAGACAGCGGTGCGCGTCTATGCCCCGATCCGCGGCAAGCAGCGCGAACTCGACGAGGACACCGGCGAACTGCGGCCCGCCACCGTCGTCGGCTTCAAACTCGTCCCTGTCTTCCATCAGGGTCAACTCGCCGAACCCCCCGATCTCCCCGCGCAGCCCAAGCTGCTCGGCGGCGAAGACCCTCCACCGGAGCTGTGGGAGGCGGTCGCAGAGCAGATCGCGGCTGCCGGCTTCGCCCTCGACCGCGGGCCGATCGAAGGCCCCGCCGGACCGAAGGGAGTTACCAACTTCCTGGAGAAGACCGTCACGGTCCGAGACGACCTCGGCTCGGCGCAGTCGCTCAAGACCGAGATCCATGAACTTGGCCACGTCCTCATGCACGCCGACGCCAAGCAGGAACGCATGACATCCCGCGATCGGATCGAGGTCGAAGCCGAGTCCGTCGCCTACGTCGTGTGCGACATCCTCGGAGTCGATGCGGGGGAGTACTCGATTCCGTACGTCGCCAACTGGGCCGGCGCAGACATCCAACTCGTCCAGGACACAGCGCACCGTGTGCTCGCCGCCGCCCGAACAATAGTCGCGGGGCTCGAGAACGAGCTCGGTGTCGATCTCCGACCCAACCCGATCGCCGACGCGATCACAGCGAGCCAGCAACCCGAGACGCCACCGCCGGCTCGCCTCGCCGTCGGCGGCGGCGGAACCACCGATCAGCTCATCGCCGATCACCTCTCGACAGGTCCCTTCAGCTGGGAACGTCTGGCCGCCACGATCCCGGCGCTCGAACTCGAACGAGCTCGCGGTCTCGACGACCGACCGGACGCGCAAGCGATCGTCCTAGCGGAGTCCGGCGCGTCGGCGGACGCGAACGTGGACGTCCTCCGCGCTCAAGGGCTGAACGACCAGTCCATCGCATCGATGCTCACGGCGCCAGTACCCGACGCACTTGGCGCGCGTTCCACGCTCTACTCAGATGGCGAGGTTGTTCGCGCGCTCAGCAATCCTCGAGCAGTCGGGCCGGTCATCGAGTCGATCGTTGCCGACCTGCTGGTGAGCGCCGGCCGCCACCCCTCAGGAGTACGTCGCCTCGCCGAGACGACCGACCAGCCGGCGCCGGTCATCAATCTCGTGGAGGAGCGGTTGCGTCGCGCGGAACGAGGCACGATCGGCAACCCCGATCGACGGGAACGAGGTCCCGCGCTCATCGACGAGTGGGCCGCCGCACCCGCCGTAGCTGACGGGGTGCCGCAGACCTCGCCGACGCCACCGCTGCCCGACCCGCCAGCCGCGTAGTCACGAGGCTCTGCTGACGCGGCGCGCTGCATCTCCTTTCGCTGTCACACCAGCTATGGGGGTTGACTCCCGCGGCTGCGGGGATGAAGTTGTGGTTGGGTTCGGGGAACGTCGGTATGGGGATTGGTGCGGTCGCAGCCCGCGTTACACCATGACGGCGGAGTCCGGCAGGTGGCTGCGATTGTGCTTCGAGCACGTGTGACACCTTCTTTGATTGTTGGCTCCGACCGGACCTTGCGGGCATCTACTCGAGAGGAGGTCAACGGGATGGATGTGATCGTGGATCGGTGTGCGGGTCTGGATGTGCACCTGAAGACGGTGGTGGCGTGTGTGCGCACGCCGGGAACGGGCCGCCGCAAACGTGACAGTGAGGTGCGCACGTTCGACACGTTCACCGACGGGCTGATCGAGCTGCGGGACTGGCTGATTGCCTCGGAGGTGAGCGAGGTGGCGATGGAAGCGACCGGGGTCTATTGGAAACCGGTGTGGGACGTGTTGGACGGTCACGGGTTCACGGTGTTGTTGGTGAACCCGGCACACATCAAGAACGTGCCGGGCCGCAAGACCG
>CAZYWK010000177.1:0-2717 GCA_964651825.1 uncultured Ilumatobacteraceae bacterium
TCAGCGGACGATTTCCATGCGGATGCCTTCGTCGTCCCAGGTGGGGTCGAGGGGCATGCGGCTGATCGCGCGGCCGGCGGCGCGGCGGGCGGTGAAGAGGAGCGCGGCGGCCTGCATGAGGTGCACCAAGCCGGCGCCTTCGGGAGGTGTGCGGGTGATGACCTCGTCGACGCCGGGCAGGCGGTCGCGGATCAGATTGAGCCGTTGTTCCTGACCGTCCTCGTGGTACGGCGAGGTCTTGAGTGGCTCCTCGCTGTTCATCTGGGTGAACGACACGTCGGGGTTCGCCGAGAAGAAGCTGCGGGCGTGGAACGGCTGGAGCTCCTGTTCGGCCTCACGCAGCCAACGCAGGCGACGGACGTCGTGGCGCGTCATCCACGGCTCCATCTGCTGGGTTTCGCCGTTCGTCGACCGCAGCGCGGTACGGCACGGTGTGCCGCCGATCGACAGCGATCGCGGCCATCCGACGAACTCACGCGCCTCGTGGTCGCACGGCCGGAACTTCCCGGACGGCAGGTCGAACAAGCCCATCGGGGCATAGAGCGCTGCCGCCTCGAAACGCGGGCGGAAGTCGAGCACCTCGAACAGACGCTTCAGGACGAACGTCTCCTCCGCGGTGACCGTGATCCCTGCGAGCCGCCCAGGCAGCACGAGCCACCCGCCGGGGCACTGCGTGATGCCGGCGATGTTCTTGTACGGCAGCTTCTTGACGACCATGCGTCAGCTCGTTGAGACGGGCGACGGTGGCGCGAGCGGGCCCTGAGCCGGCTCGTCGCCGTAGGTCGCGGACCCGGACGAACCGGCCTGGCCGGTCGACACGGTGGCCTGGGCGTGGAGTTGGGCCCGGGCCGTCATGAGCTGGGCCTGGATCTCCTTCGGGTACTGGCTCGAGGCCATCGCCGTCTCCATCGAGATCAAGCCGGCGGCCACGAGGCGGGCCAGGTCCATCTCGATGGTCTGCATGCCCTCGGCGCCGCCGGTGGCGATCATGTTGCGCATCTGGCGCGACTTGCCCTCGCGAACGAGGTTCTTGATCGCCTCGTTGGCCATCATCACCTCGTAGGAAGCCACGCGACCGCCGCCGAGCGACGGCAGGAGACGCTGGGAGATGACGCCCTGGAGCGCCCCAGCCAACATGATCTGGATCTGGTCGCGGCGCTCCGCCGGGAACACGTCGATGATGCGGTCGAGGGCCTGGGCGGCGTCGTTCGTGTGCAGCGTGGCGAACACGAGGTGGCCGGTCTCGGCGAGCGACAGCGAGATCGAGATCGACTCGAGGTCGCGCATCTCACCGAGCAGCACCACGTCGGGGTCTTCACGCAGGGCGCTCTTCAGGCCAGCTTCGAACGTCTCGACGTCGGTGCCCACCTCGCGCTGGTTGATCATGGCGACCTTGTGATGGTGGAGGTACTCCACCGGGTCCTCGATGGTGAGGATGTGCACCGGGCGCGTGGCGTTGATGCGGTCGATCATCGCCGCGAGGGTCGTCGACTTGCCGGAGCCGGTCGGGCCCACGACGAGCACGATGCCGTACGGCTTGTTGAGCAGCGTTGTGCACGCCGCGGGCGCGCCGAGCTCTTCGAGCGAGCGAACACGGAACGGCACGACGCGGAGAGCGAGGGCGAGGGTGCCGCGCTGGCTGAACGCGTTGGCACGGAAGCGGCCGAGGCCGGGCACACCGAAGGAGAAGTCGACCTGCTTCTCCTTGCGGAGCTCCTCCATCTTGCGCTCGTCGAGCAGCGAGTGGATCATCCGGTCGATCTCTTCGGAGCTGAGCACCGGCACGTTCTCGAACGACACCAGGGTGCCGTCGCGGCGTGCCGTCGCCGGGCGCCCCACGGTGAGGTGGAGGTCGGACGCACCGGCCTCGACGGTCGCCTTGAGCAGCGACACGAGCATCGGTTCTGTTTCTTGCATGATTCGCTAATCTCCCGCTCGGGCCACAGTCGGCCACAGGTGCTGATGAGTCTTCCCTTGCTGATCGTCGTGGTGGTCGTGGCCGGTCTGTTGATCGGCTCGTTCCTGACGGTCGTGGTGGATCGGGTGCCGCGCGGCGAGTCGGTGATGGCACCGCCGAGCCATTGCGGTTCGTGCGGGCTCCGCCTGGGCCCGCTCGACTTGGTCCCCGTCGTGAGCTGGGTCGCTCTGCGGGGCAAGTGCCGTCGCTGCCGAGCCCCGATCGGCATCGAGCCGATCATCATCGAGCTGGCCACGGCGGGGATCTTCGTGCTGTTCGCGCTGAAGTTCGAAGACACGGCGCCGCTGCCGGCGTACTGCATCCTCGGCGCTGTGCTGGTGGCCCAGACCTGGATCGACCTGCACACCCAGCGCCTGCCGCGCGAGATCACCTATACCGGCATCGTGCTCGGCGTCATCTCGCTCAGCATCGCCGCGATCGTGATCGACGAGCCCGAGCGCATCTGGATGATGGTGCTCGGCGCGGCGATCGCGCTTGCCGCGATGTGGCTGATCTACGTGGCGAGCCGGGGTGGCATGGGCGAGGGCGACGTGCGCCTCGCTCCGCTGCTCGGCATGTACCTCGGCTGGCTGAACCCGGGCATCGTGCTGCCGGGCCTGTTCTTCGGCTTCATCGCCGGCGCCGTCGTAGGAGTGGCCATGATGGCGGGCAACAAGGCGGGCCGCCGCACGGCGGTGCCGTTCGGGCCCTTCCTGGCGCTCGGCACCGTGGTGGCGATCTTCTACGGACAGCATTTCGT
>CAZYWK010000178.1:0-2494 GCA_964651825.1 uncultured Ilumatobacteraceae bacterium
TCCACGGTCCGTCGTCGACACGCCGATCTTCGAACTGTCCGGCCATGAGGTCGGCGTGGCGGATCGGGCCGGTGGTCGAGTTCCATTGCGGTCCGGTCGCGACTGTCATCGAGCCGACCGAGAGCTGGCCGAGGAATGCCACGGTCGTGCCGTAGTTGTCCGCCCGCTGATCGATGCCGTGACGCCCGCGGAACCATCCGTCGCTGAGCAGGACCAACCAATCGTTTATGCCGCGCGACAGGAGGTCGGTGACGTCGTAGGTCTGTACGTGAAGTGTCGCCGGGTAGGTCGTGAAGCCCGGTGTCAGCTCGAGGTCGCCGACGCGCTGACCATTGAGGAACGTCTCGTACAGGCCACGGGCGGTCGCATAGAGACGGGCCGGTCGGTCGGTGCTGTCGTGCTTGCCGTCGAGCTCGAACTCGTGTCGGAGGACGTACACCGGTCGGCCTCCGGACGGGAATGGTTCGGGTTCGTGTGGCTCGATCCATCTCGCCTGCCAGTCGGCGGGCTCGAGCAGTCCGGTCTCGAACGAGACAGCGTCAGACCACGACGAGGCGCCCGACGTCGTCCAGATACGAACCCGCCACGTGATCGCCTCCTGCGACCGCAACGACTCGAACGGCCACGGAACGAGGACGTGGTGCGGGGATTCGAATCGAGCCGTCCGACCATCGCCGAGTTCGACTTCGTAGGCGCGCTGTTCCATCGCGCCGGGGGGCAGCCACCACGACAGCCGCGGTCTGGTCTCGTCGCTCCCGAGCACCGATCCGTCCAAGTGCTCGACGCGCAACCGGTCCGGGCGGTTCATCCCGTGCGCTCCATCCCGTCGACACTATTCGCGCCCCGACAATAACTTGTACACTCGTTCAAACTTTGTTAGGATCCAGATCCTGTTAGCGCTATCAAGCGATGGCGACGGTGTGTACATTGCACGAGCGGACGCCGGGGAGCGACCGCACCGAGAGGGGGACTCAGTGAAGAAGTTGATTGCCGCTGGTTTGGCGGCTGTGATTCTGGTCAGCTGCACGTCGGGGAGTTCCGACGACGCGACGACCGCTCCGCCAGGCGAGTCAGCCGCTCCGGCTGACACGCAAGCACCACCAGACACCGATGCAGTGGCGACCACTGACGCGGCGCCTGGGACCGACGCGCCCACGACCGACGAATCGACCCCTCCGGAGGATTCGGTCGCCGACGAGTCCGAGTTCGTCGACCAAACGCTTGAAGGGTCGACACGCGGGGTCACCGACGACACGATCAGGATCGGAGTCACCTTTCCCGATCTCACCTCGGTCGATCAGATGTCGGTGAACCATGGCGACTACGAGGCGACCTTCCGGGCGCTGATCGACAAGATCAACGCGGACGGCGGGATCAACGGTCGCATGATCGAGCCAGTGATCGCACCGATCAACCTCAGTGGGGAAGGCAACGCCGACGCCGTGTGCGTCCAGCTCACCGAAGATGAGGAGGTGTTCGTCGTTGTCGGGTTCTTCCTTGGTGATGCAGCCTTGTGCTACCTCGAGGGACATCAGCAAGCGATCATCGGTGGAAGCCAGACCGAGGACTTCCTTGCCCGAGCTCAGGCCCCCTGGTACACCACCGACTTCGGATCCGACTTCGAGGCTGACGCCGTCGCCACGCTCGCCGAAGCCGGCGCCTTGGATGGAACCGTCGGTGTCGCGGCAACGACAGGCAACCAGAATCTCGTCGAAACGTCGATCCTCCCTGCGCTCGAAGCTGCAGGCATCGAGGTCGTCGAACTCGCCTACAACGATGCACCGCCGTCCGACACAGCGGCCGTCGAGGCGCAGTCTGCGGCGATCATCCAGCGGTTCGAGGCCGTGGGAGTCGACACCATCCTCACCGCATCGAACGACGGGGTCGGCATCGCCCAGGCCCTTGAAACGTCCTCGTATCGGCCCCAACTGGTGATGACCAATTACAACGCGATGAACGCCTTCATCAACGACGAGACCGGACGAGACACGAGTGTGCTCGAGGGTTCGGTCGGAGCCGGAGGATACGGACCCGAGGAAGCGCTCTTCGAGGAACCCAACATGAAGGAATGTGTCCAGACCATCAAGGACGCTGGTATTGCCTGGGTCGATCCTGCGGACTGGACCGAGGGACCACGCCCGTTCGTCTCGGCGAGGACTGCCTGCTGGGGCCTGTCGCTGTTCCAGGCGATCGCGACCCGTGCAGGTGAGAACCTGAACTACGGCACGTACGAGGAGGCCGGCAACACCATTGGCCCGGTGCAGATCCCCGGCTATCCCGACCCGTTCAACTACGGGCCGCCACCGAGCGCGGACGGCGATCCGCCGCTGTACATCTGGACCTGGGACCAGACAGCAGGCGCCTACGTGCTCCAAGACTGACCGGAATAATGGTCGAGATTCGTGGCTGAACAGCGCTCCGTGACCGAGATCTCCCCCGCGGATCAGGGGACGCTTGCCGCAATGTCGGCAAGCGTCCTCGACGCGGAGGCAGA
>CAZYWK010000179.1:0-2422 GCA_964651825.1 uncultured Ilumatobacteraceae bacterium
TGGGCGGCGGGGAGGACGACGGCGGGCTTGGCGGTGGGTGGCGCACCCGCGCTGGCGAAGGGTTCGTAGACGGCGAGCAGGGTGTCGGACTCGCCGAACACGGCCCACGGCCCGGTGCCGGGCCAGGCGGGGAGCACCCGCCCATTGGCGATCAGGGCCGCCGTCGGCGCGTCGACGTGCACCGCTGGCAACGAGCGCACGGCCGCGGCGACGGGGAGCAGCACGCACTCGTCGGGGCCCGCCGCCTCGTCGATCGTGAACGACCCCACCCGGGTGCGGCGCAGGCCGCGCAGGTGCGCACCACCGCCCAGGAGCGTGCCGAGGTCGGCGGCGAGTGAGCGGATGTACGTCCCGGCCGAGCACTCCACCTCGATGCGCAGCACCATCGGGTCCACTGTCGGCTCGATGTCGAACCGATCGACGACCACCGGCCGCGGCGCCCGCTCGATCTCGATGCCCTCCCGGGCGAGCTCGTGCAGGCGTTTGCCGTCGACCCGGATCGCCGACACCATCGGCGGGATCTGCTCGATCGAACCGGTCAGGTGGGCCGCGGCGGCCGCCCGCGCCTGGTCGATCGTCACGCCCGCCATGTCGTGGGTCGCCGTCACCTCTCCCGCGGCATCGAGCGTGTTGGTCTCGACCCCGAGCACGACCTCGCCGACGTACTCCTTCTGGGTCTTCTCGACGAAGCGCAGCAGGCGCGTCGCCATCCCGACGGCCACGACCAGCACGCCGGTGGCATCCGGATCGAGCGTGCCGCCATGGCCGACCTGGCGCTCACCGAACCGCCGGCGCAACATCCCGACGACGTCGTGGCTCGTGACCCCGGCCGGCTTGTCGACGACGGCCAGCCCGTGCGTCGTTGCCGGCCTGCGCCGCGCCATCAGTCGGCGACGTCCGGCTCGGATTCCAGCTCGATGCCGGTCGCGTCGCGTTCGAGACGATCGCGGTCCTGGCGCAGGATCTCGTCGATGCGTTCGGCAGAACGGATCACGAGGTCCGGACGGAAGTCGAGGATCGGAGTCTTCTTGGCCCGGATCTGGCGGGCGATCGACGACTGCAGGCGGACCCGGTACTCACCGAGCGCTTCGAGGATCTCGGCGTCGCCGCTTTCGCCCGCGAGCGAATCGAAGAAGACGATCGCCCGGTTCAGTTCGGGGTCGACGTCGATGTCGGTGATCGACACCAGCGACAGCCGCTCGTCGTCGATCCGCACGAGCTCGTCGGCGATGATCTCGCGCAGGGTCGCGCCGACGCGCGCGCCACGGGGGTACCGATGTGCGCTGTTGTTGCGGCTGGTGGACGACTTGCGTCGCGGTGCTGCCATGGCGATCCCTCCCGGGTGATTGCAGTCGGTTGTCTCGGTCAGGTGAAGTCGAGCGGTGCCCGGTTCGACCGCTTGATCTCGGCGACCCCGGACCGGGCGATCGTCTCGACGGCGTCCCACAGTTCGACCGCCTTGACACCACGAGGCGCCTTGGAGATGACCGGCCCGAACAGGCTGGCCTCGGCTTCGGTGCCAGGGCCGTACGTGATGATCGGCGTGCCGACGTCGCGACCGGTGCGACTCAACGCCAGCTCGGTCTCGGCACGGATGTACGCATCGTGCGACTCGTCATCAGCGGCGTCGACGTATCCCGCGGCGAAGCCGGCGCCGGCGAGCACGTCGGCCAGGAACCCGCCTATGTCGTCACCGGCCGTCCCGCGGCGGCCGTGCACGTGCAAGGCGGTGCCGAGCCCCGTGTACCACCGCCCGACGGCGGCCGGATCGGACTCCTCCAGGCGGATGGCGTCGGCGATGCGCAGGCCCTGCTGGCCGATGTAGTGGCCGGCCCGGTACTCCGGCGTGTACCACTCGGCGGTGTTGGCCTCGTTGAGCATCCACAGCGAGATGAAGCGCCACTCGACGTCGAGATCACGCTGGTCCTGGACCTCGCACACCCAGCGCGACGTGATCCAGGCGAACGGACACAGCGGATCGAAGAAGAACTCGATGTCGGCGGCCATGCATCCACGCTAACGGCATCCGGGGACCGCCGAGCCGGTCCCTGGAGCAGGTCAGCTCAGGTGCGGGCGATCTCGACGTCTTCGAAGGTTTCGATGAGGTCGCCGGCCTTCAGGTCCTGGAAGTCGGACAGGCCGATGCCGCACTCGAAGCCCTCGCGGACCTCACGGGCATCGTCCTTGAACCGCTTGAGCGAGGTGATGTCGCCCTTCCAGATGATCGTGCCGTCGCGCAAGAAGCGCACCTTCGAGCCGCGGGTGATGACGCCCGAGCGCACGTAGCAACCGGCGATCGCGCCGATCTTGGGCACCCGGAACACCTCGCGCACCTCGGCCTCGCCCGTGACCACCTCTTCGTACTCGGGCTCGAGCATGCCGACGACGGCCTGTTCGATGTCTTCGAGCAGCTTGTAGATGA
>CAZYWK010000180.1:0-2415 GCA_964651825.1 uncultured Ilumatobacteraceae bacterium
GGTGCTGAATCCCGACGCAAACGACGATTGCTGCGACGATGGGGGGATGTCGGGGATGGAGATGGAGGAGGAGATCGATCGGGCGTGGATGATCGTGAGCGCGGCGCGGCGCATCGTCGTGCTGACCGGAGCCGGGATCTCGACCGACTCGGGGATCCCGGACTTCCGGGGGCCGAAGGGCGTGTGGACCAAGAACCCGGAGGCCGAGAAGCTCGCCACGATCGAGCACTACCTCGCCGACCCGGACGTGCGCCGGCGGGCCTGGCGCAGCCGCCTCGACAACCCGGCCTGGACGGCCGAGCCGAACGCCGGCCATCTGGCGATCGTCGAGCTCCAGCACCAGGGCCGCCTCGCCGCCGTGGTGACGCAGAACGTCGACGGGCTCCACCAGAAGGCGGGCGTCGATCCCGACGTCGTCGTGGAGGTCCACGGGACGATCTGGTTCACCCGGTGCTGGGACTGCCACGATCGTCGCCCTATGGCCGACACGATGGCCCGGCTCGACGCCGGCGAGGACGATCCGCCGTGCCTCGTGTGCGGCGGCATCCTGAAGAGCGACACCATCAGCTTCGGCCAGAACCTCGTCCCCGAGGTGATCGACCGCGCGATGCGCGTCTCGGAGAACTGCGACGTGCTCCTCGCTGTCGGCTCGTCGCTCGGCGTCTACCCGGCCGCGAACTGCGTGCCGGTCGCGGCGCGGGCGGGGGCACGCATCGTGATCGTCAACGGACAGCCCACGGCGATGGACGAGCTGGCCGACGTCCGGCTGCTCGGTGGGATCAGCGAGATCCTGCCGGCGTTGGTTCGGGAGCGGCCGGCGTCGTAGCGGTCCGTGCCCCTCGCCCGGCGAGGAGGGCGCCGGCGATGACGAAGCCGCACCCGATGACCGACAGTGCGGCGACGTCGTCGTCGCGGAACGTCACGCCGAGGAACAGCGCGACGACGGGGATCACGAACGTGATGAACGACGCCCTCGTGCCACCGACGCGGCCGATCAGCGAGCCCATGATCCAGTAGGCGAACCCGGTACCCACGACACCGAGCACGACCACCGCAACCACGGGACCCCACTCGAAGTGGGCTTCGCCGATGTCCCACAGCCCGTAGGGGATCGTCCAGATCGTGGCGAGCGCAAGGATCGTGCCCATCACGTTGATCGATCCGTACGACCGCTGGATCGGGGTGACGATCGTCGTCGCGAACCCGTAGCAGACGGTGGCGAAGACGATCAGGGCCACGCCGAACGCCTGGCTGCTGCCCTCGCCGATCGACGGGACGCTGATCAGGATCACGCCGATGAGACCCGTGCCGATGCCGGCCAGCACCGCGCGGCTCGGCCGCTGGTGGTAGATCAGGGCCGCGAACGTGGCGGCGAAGATCGGGGTGCCGCCGTTGAGCAAGCCGGCGACCGAGCTCGACACGTGCTGCTCGGCGATCGGGAACAGCGTGAACGGGATGGCGACCCACACGACCGACAGCAGCACGATGCGGCGGAGGTCGGACCGCGCGTACGACACCCGCCGGCGTGGCACGACCGCCAGCGCGGCGGCACCGAGCCCGACGCGCATCAGCGTGATGAGCCCCGGTGGCAGCGCATCGAGGCCGATGTCGATGAACAGGAACGAGGCGCCCCAGATCGCGCTGACCGACACGAAGAGCGCCCAGTCGTTCGGGGTGAAGCGCTCGTCCATCGCCGTGAGGTTACGGAGCGCCGACGCCAACAGTTCGACGAGTTTCGGACGTCACGGTCGATTCCCGACCGAGTGACTCGGGAATCGGATCGGTAGCCTGATGTCATGGCAACGTTCCGAGATCTGCTGTCGGCCGCCAAGGCCGAGATCACCGAGATCGACACCGACGCATCGGCCGCTCGCATCGCCGACGGCGCGATCGCGCTCGACGTGCGCGAACCCGACGAATACGACGAAGGGGCGCTCCCGGGCGCCGTCCACATCCCCCGTGGCCATCTCGAGGCCCAGGTCGAGGGCCGGCTCCTCGACAAGACGGCGCCGGTCGTCGTCTACTGCGCCGGTGGTGTCCGCTCGGCGTTCGCCGCCAAGACGCTGGCCGAGCTCGGCTACACCGACGTCGCCTCGATGGCCGGCGGGTATGGCCGCTGGAAGGACGAGGGCCGGCCGTGGAAGCAGCCCGTCACCCTCACCGCCGAGCAGACGAACCGCTACAAGCGCCATCTCCTGCTGCCCGAGGTCGGCGTCGCCGGCCAGACGAAGCTGCTCGACGCCAAGGTGCTGCTGCTCGGCGCGGGCGGCCTCGGGTCACCTGCCGGGCTGTACCTCGCGGCGGCCGGCGTCGGCACGATCGGTATCGTCGACATGGACGAGGTCGACTCGTCGAACCTGCAGCGCCAGATCCTCCACAACATCGACCGCATCGGCGACCGCAAGGTCGACTCGG
>CAZYWK010000181.1:0-2380 GCA_964651825.1 uncultured Ilumatobacteraceae bacterium
GAGCTCGAGGCGTTCGCCACGTTCGGCTCCGAGCTCGACGCCGTGTCGAAGTCGCAGCTCGAGCGCGGCTACCGCCTCGTCGAGTTGCTCAAGCAGCCGCTGAACAGCCCGATGCCGGTCGAGGAGCAGGTCGTGTCGATCTTCGCCGGCACGAAGGGCTACCTCGACGACCTGCCGGTCCGCGACGTCAGCCGCTTCGAGAGCGAGCTGATCGAGTACATGCGCACCGCCCACAGCGGCCTGCTCGCCGAGCTCCGCACGAGCGGTGTGCCCGACTCGCTCGGCGACGTGATCGCCACGTTCAAGGAGACCTTCACCGTGTCGACCACCGGCGCCGCCGACCCGACCGCCACCAGCGCCGAAGAGCTCGGCGAAGCCCACTCCAACAAGACCCTCGCGACGGAGTGATCTAGATGGCAGGTGGTCAGGAGCGGATTCTCCGCGAACGAATTCGGAGCATCCAGGCGACGAAGAAGATCACGCGCGCGATGGAGCTCATCGCCGCGTCGCGGATCGTCAAGGCGCAGGCGCGAGTCGCCGCGGCCGTGCCGTACTCCGAGCAGATCACCGAGGTCGTCAAGGACCTCGCCGCCAGCGGCGCCTCGAGCGACTCGCCGCTGCTCGCCGGCCGCAGCGAGATCAGCCGCACGTGCTACGTCGCCATCACCGCCGACCGCGGTCTGTGCGGCGGGTACAACTCCGGCGTCCAGCGCTCGACCGAGGGCGAGATCAAGGCCGACGCGCTCGCGGGTCGCGACTACCTGATCGTGCCGGTCGGCCGCAAGGCCGAGGGCTACTTCCGCTTCCGCGGCTACCAGCTCGGCCAGGCGTTCAACGGCTTCTCCGACCAGCCGACCTACGAGGACGCCCGCGCCATCGGCGAGTACGTCGTCGAGCTCTTCACCTCCGGCGAGGTCGACAAGGTCGAGCTCGTGTACACCCGCTTCGTGTCGGCCGGCAACCAGGAGGTCGTGTTGCGCCCGCTGGTGCCGCTCACCACCGCGACGGTGGTCGGTGGCGACGGCAAGGCCGGCAGCACCGATGGTTCGGGCGGCGACTACGAGTTCGAGCCCGACCCGTCGACGATCCTCGACACGCTCGTGCCCCGCTACATCGAGGCCCGCATCTACGCCGCCCTGCTCAACGCCGCGGCGTCCGAACACGCCTTCCGCCAGCGGGCGATGAAGGCCGCAACCGACAACGCGGAGGAGCTGATCAAGTCGCTCAGCCGCATCATGAACCGGGCCCGGCAGGACTCGATCACCACCGAGATCATGGAGATCGTCGGCGGTGCCGAGGCGCTCGACTCCGGTTCCGACGCCCTGTCCTACGTCGACCTCGGCGACGAACTCTTTGCATCAGCGATCACAGGAGACTGAAGCCATGACCATCACAGAGAACGGCACTGCCACTGGTGCGACCGACACCGGCCGCAAGGACGGCCGCGTCGTCGGCATCGCCGGGCCGGTGATCGACGTCGAGTTCCCTCGCGGCGCCCTGCCCGAGTTGAACAGCGCCGTCGAGTTCGACATCGAGCTCGAAGGCGAGACCATCACGTGCCTCGCCGAGGTCGCCCAGCAGCTCGGTGAGGGCCGCGTGCGCGCCGTGTGCATGAAGCCGACCGACGGCCTCGTGCGCGGCACGTCGGTGCGCAACCTCGGCCACGGCATCCAGGTGCCGGTCGGCGACAAGGTGCTCGGCCACATCTGGAACGTGTGGGGCCAGGCGCTCGACAACGACCCCGAAGGCTTCGCCGAGATGGAGCGCTGGGAGATCCACCGCGACGCCCCCGACTTCGACGCCCTCGAGCCGTCGGCGCGCGTGTTCCCGACGGGCATCAAGGTCATCGACCTGCTCACTCCGTACGTCGCCGGTGGCAAGATCGGCCTGTTCGGTGGCGCCGGTGTCGGCAAGACGGTGCTCATCACCGAGATGATCAACCGCGTCGCCTCGCAGCACGGTGGTGTGTCGGTGTTCGCCGGTGTCGGCGAGCGCACCCGTGAGGGCACCGACCTCCGTCTGGAGATGATGGAGTCGGGCGTGTTCGAGAAGGCCGCCCTCGTGTTCGGCCAGATGGACGAGCCGCCGGGCGTGCGCCTCCGCGTCGCCCTCTCCGCGTTGACGATGGCGGAGTACTTCCGCGACGTGCAGGGCCAAGACGTGCTGCTGTTCGTCGACAACATCTTCCGCTTCGTGCAGGCCGGTTCCGAGGTGTCGACGCTGCTCGGCCGCATGCCGTCGGCCGTGGGCTACCAGCCGACGCTCGCCGACGAGATGGGCCAGCTCCAGGAGCGCATCACCTCGACCCGTGGCCGTTCGATCACGTCGCTCCAGGCCGTGTACGTGCCCGCCGACGACTACACCGACCCGGCGCCGTTCA
>CAZYWK010000182.1:0-2378 GCA_964651825.1 uncultured Ilumatobacteraceae bacterium
ACCTCATCCGCAACGCGATGATCCCCATCGCCACGATCTGGGCGCTCGACGCCGCAGCGCTCATGGGTGGAGCGGTCGTCACCGAGAGCATCTTCAGCTGGCCCGGGCTGGGCCGGATGCTGATCGACGGCATCTTCGGGTACGACCTCGACATGGTCATGGGCGTCGTCGTGGTCCTGTCCATCCTCGTCGTGGTGTTCAACCTCATCGCCGACCTCACCTACGGCTGGCTCGACCCTCGGATCCGCTATGACTGACACCACCGACACGGATCCGGACGCCGAACCGATCAGCACGCGGGACTCCGCCGCCCACCCAGCGCCCATCTCCGAGCCCACGCTCGCCGAGCTCGAGGTCGAGAGCCTCGAACGAGACCTGTCCGACGTGTCGGAGTCGTTCGGTCGCCAAGCCTGGCGGGCGTTCCGTCGCAACAAGCTGGCCATCTTCGGTGCAGTCGTGTTGGTCGTGCTCGTGCTCCTGGCCATCTTCGGTCCGGGCATGCGCCCGTTCGCGTTCGACGAGCGCAACGTGTTGGCCCGCCGCCAGGGCCCGAGCACCGATCACTGGTTCGGCACCGACACCATCGGGCGCGACCTGTTCGTCCGCACGACGCGCGGCATGCGCACATCGCTCTACATCAGCTTCGTGACCGCGGTCATGGCGGTGAGCGTCGGGGTCACCCTCGGCGCGATCGCCGGATACTTCGGCAAGGCACTCGACGCGGGCATCTCGTTCCTGACCAACCTCGTGCTCACCATCCCGCTCTACGCCGTGCTGCTGGTGTTCGGCAAGAAGTACGGCGCCGATCCGTTCAGCATCTCGTTCGTGATCGCGGTGTTCATCTGGACCCGCGCCGCTCGCATCGTGCGGAGCCAGTTCCTCACCCTGTCCCAACAGGAGTTCGTCCAGGCGGCGCGGGCGGCGGGAGCGCGCGGTGGCCGCATCATCTTCCGGCACATCCTCCCGCACTCGGTCGGACCCATCGCCGTGGAGTTCACCCTCACCGCCGGCCTCGCCATCATCTTGGAGAGCACCCTGTCGTTCCTCAGCCTCGGCATCCAACCGCCGGAGACCTCGCTCGGCGTGCTCGTGGCGGACGCGAAGGGCCAGTTCACCGCCCAGCCCACCGCGGTGCTCCTCCCCGGGTTGATGATCACCCTCATCATCCTCAGCCTGAACTTCATGGGCGACGGGCTCCGCGATGCGTTCGACCCCCAGGCGAGCTCGAGGAACTGATGGCGACGCCGATCCTCCAGGTGGACGACCTGACCGTCAGCTTCCGCACCCGCAAGGGGCCCGCGGAGGCGGTCCGTGGCGTCTCGTTCGACGTGAACCCCGGCGAGACGCTGGCGATCGTCGGCGAATCCGGTTCGGGCAAGTCGGTGTCGGCCCTTGCCATCCTCGGGCTGCTGCCCGGCACCGCCACCGTGACGGGGTCGATCCGCTACAAGGGCGACGACCTGCTCACGATGAAGAAGGAGCAGCGGCGCAAGGTCCGTGGCGGGCCGATCGCCATGATCTTCCAGGACCCGATGACGGCGTTCAACCCGGTGCACACCATCGGCGACCAGATCGCCGAGGCGATCCGGATCCACCGGCCCGAGGTCTCCAAGCGCGACGCCATGGAAGAGGTCGAGGGCCTGCTGCGCCAGGTCGGGGTGCCCGAGCCCGCTCGACGGGTGCGCCAGTACCCCCACGAGTACTCCGGCGGCATGCGCCAGCGGGCGATGATCGCCATGGCGATCGCCAACAAGCCGACGTTGCTGATCGCCGACGAGCCGACCACCGCGCTCGACGTCACCATCCAGGCCCAGGTGATGGAGGTGCTCGCCGAGGTCCAGGAGGCCACCCAGTCGGCGATGATCCTCATCACCCACGACCTAGGGCTGGTGGCTGGCACTGCCGACCGGATCCTGGTGATGTACGGCGGGATGGTGTTCGAGCAGTGCGAGACCCGCGACGCGTTCTACGAGCCGAGGAACCCATACACCCGCGGGCTGCTCGAATCGATCCCGAGGCTGAGCGACGTGAAGGGCACGAAGCTCACGCCGATCCCGGGGTCGCCGCCGAGCCTGTTGTCGATGCCGAAGGGGTGCGCGTTCGCGCCGCGCTGCGTGTTCCGCACCGAGATCTGCGAGGAGCGTTCCGCCGAGCTCGAACCGGTCGGGTTGCAGCACTGGACGCGCTGCCACCACCACGACGAGCTCCCGCCGCTGGAGCTCCGACGGACGGTGGGCGTGTGAGCGACGCGCGGACCCTGGTGGAGATCACCGACCTGAAGACCCACTTCCCGATCCGGGCGGGCCTGCTGCGCCGCCAGGTGGGCACGGTCTACGCGGTCGACGGGGTGTCGTTCACGATCGACGAGTACGAGACGC
>CAZYWK010000183.1:0-2337 GCA_964651825.1 uncultured Ilumatobacteraceae bacterium
GGCGACCACCGACTCGTAGTCGGCATCGACCTCGACGGACAGGGCCTCGAGATCGAGTCCCGTGCCCGTGTGGTTGGCGGGCCCCTCGTCGGCGTCGCACACGAACCCGGCCACCGCCACGTCGAGGCTGTCGTCGAGGCCGAACTCGATCGTCCGGGCCGGCTCGCGGGCGACGCCCAGCTCGGCATCGGTGAACGGGTCGTTGCAGTCGAACTCGGCGAGGTCGGCACACCTCTCATACGGCCGGACGTCGATGCTCAGCACGCCGTCGGCGCCGCTGTCAGGGTCGCCGCCGGCATCGGGCGTGGCCTGCGCGTTGTAGATGCCGGGTGCCAGCCCAACCGTGGGATCGGTGGGAACGGCAGGCGAGGGCTCGCCGTCCCAGTTGCTGCCGCAGCATGCGATGTAGGCGAGCGGTGGGAACGGGTCGTCGGTCGGCTGCCACCCGGCGGGCAGCGCCGTCGTGTCCGCGACGGACTCGTCGCCTTCGCCGTCCGAGCTTTCGACGAGGAGCAGCGTTCCGACCGCGACGAGCACGAGCGCGAGGAAGGCACCGATCAGCCACGCCGTCTTGCGTCGACCCGGATCGTCCGTCCTGCTGTCGGACATCGGTGCTCCTTCGGTGCAGGCCGACGCCTCGGGTCGGGTGCCCAGCAACAGTACGGGGTCCGATCGGGCCGCGACGCACATGCGCGCGTCCGCGACCCGCCGGCCGGCGTACTGCTGGTAGCCCGAGCGAGAGATACATTGGGACGATGCCCGCGGACCGGGTCTCGCTGTGCGACGACTGCCGGCCGATCGCCGCGGAGTGGAAGGCGCAACGCGCGGAGCGCCAGACGCGGCGTCATCTCGATCGGGTCGACTTCGACGCGCTGCGCGACGCCGGGTTCCTGCGGAGCATCGTGCCGGAAGACAGCGGCGGAACGTGGCATGACGCAGCAACTTCGGCGCGGCCGATATGCGACACGTTACGGATGCTCGGCTCGGCTGATCCGTCGGTCGCCTTGGTGTCGGCGATGCACCCAGCGGTGGTCGCGTTCTGGCTGTTCAACCCCGCTGCCGGACAGCCTGCCTGGGAAGCGCAGCGGCAAGCGGTGTTCGCCAGTGCGGCGGCCGGCCAACAGTGGGGCACCGTCACATCGGAGCCGGGGAGCGGCGGCGACATCAGCCGCACCCGGACGACCGCGACGGCGACGGATGGCGACCCGTTCCTCGTCGGGCGCACGTATGCGCTCACCGGCGACAAGCACTTCGGCAGCGGGTCGGGGATCGCCGACCGGATGATCACGACCGCCCGCCCGGAGGGCGAGGACGAGCCGCGGATGTTCGTGCTCGACACGAGCGACTGGAGTCCGCCAGGTACACCCGAGCTGTCGATGGCGGCCGAGTGGGACGGCGTCGGCATGGCCGCCACGCAGAGTCACGCGATGCGGCTCGACGGCGCGCTGGCGGTGCGCTTCGAGTACGACGGTCCGCTGACCGACATCACCAGCGGCGCCGGGGCATTCGTGGCGACGACGTTCACCGCCGTGATCCTCGGCGTCGTCGACGAGGCGATGGCGACCGCCAAGCAGCAGCTGGCCGGCAAGGCACCGACGATGCGCGCCTTCGAGCAGGTCGAGTGGACCCGGGCGGTCAACGAGCACTGGCTCGCGGTCCAGGCCTACGAGGGAGCGCTGCGGGCGATCGAGGCCGGAGACCCCACGGCGTCGTTCGCCGCGCTCAACGCCAAGGAGGGCGTCGCCGAGTTGGCGGAAGCGGCACTGAGTCGCTTGGTTCGAGTGATCGGCGGCGGTGCGTTCTCCCGCCGGAGCCCGTTCGCCCACTGGTACGAGGACGTCCGCGCGCTCGGCTTCCTCCGCCCACCCTGGGGCCTCGCCTACGACAACCTGTTCGGCCTGTCGTTCGCCACCTGAGCCCGTTCGAGTCCGTTCTGCTGGTCTGCTACACCGGAGTCGGGCCCGACGAGAGGAGACATCATGACACTGAACGCCTATCGCTTCTTCAGCAACAACTGCCGGGACGCGATGACCCGGTACCAGGAGATCTTCGGCGGTGACCTGGTCGTGTTGGGGTTCGGCGACGTGCCGCCGGGCGAGGACGTGCCCGAGGGCGTCGACGCGAACCTGGTGATGCACGCTGCGCTGACGTTCCCCGACGGCGACGTGCTGTTGGCGAGCGACGATCCGTCCGGCACCGGCGGCCCCGTGACGGGCGTGTCGATCTCCTACACGGCCGCTACCGCCGACGACTGCCAGCGCATCTTCGCGGAGCTGAGCGACGGCGGGGAGATCGGGATGCCGCTCGAGGCGGTCTTCTGGTCGCCGCTGTTCGGCA
>CAZYWK010000184.1:0-2244 GCA_964651825.1 uncultured Ilumatobacteraceae bacterium
CTCGACTACAAGGACGGCCTCGACCAGTCCGGCTTTGCGATCACGAACCCGAACGCCTCGCGCACCTGCGGGTGCGGCCAGAGCTTCAGCTGACGCAAGGCCGACCTCGAAGGTCGCGACGAGACTCGGCGTGAGGCCGAGCGAAGTTCAGACTGTCCGCGCGAGGGCCTCGGCGAGTTCGTCGGTGTTCCACACCGCGTCGATCCGCTCCAGGATCACGCCCGCGGTGTCGGTGATGAACAACACCGGTTCGTAGAACAGGTTCAATGCCTCGACGGCGGGCGCCAGGACGGTCGCGGTCGTGTCGGCGTAGACCTCGGCGTGGACGAACACGTGGGTGTCGGCGTAGTCGGGTTGCACCTCGATGAGCGACTCGAGCCCGGGTGCGCAGCTGCCGGTGCTGCAGAACGCCGGTGTGCCGACGTAGTACACGACCTGCTTGCCCGAGGCGAGGGCCTCGGTGAGCGTCACGTCGTGGAACGCACAGGCTGCGGGCTCGCGCGTGCAGATCGGGTCGACGTCGCGGGCGTCATCGACCGTCGGCGTGTCGAACGGCGGGAGTGGTTGACCGGCCGTCGGGATCTCGACCGTGGCCGGATCGGCGACGTCGAAGGTCGCCCCGTCCGGGGAGCCACCTTCGACGACGAGCACGTAGAACCCGGGCGTGTCGATCGTCGTGCGAAAGTCGTAGTACGGCGCCGGCACCGCATCGCGGCGTTCTGCCTCGATCGGCTCACCGATCGGAGTGCCGTCGGTGTCGTACACCTGGGCGCCGAGTCTCGCCGGGCCGTCCTGGACCAACGTCGCTTCGCCGGTCGACAGGCTCACCGGGAGCCGGATCGCTCCGGGCACCTGCACCGCCTGCGGGAAGCGCTGCACGATCGTGTACCCATCAGCGGACGGCGCGGTACCGGACAGGACGCTCCCGGCGTCCGTCTCGCCCGTGGCGTCGTCCGAACCGCTCCCACACGCCGCGAGCGCGCCCGTCGCGAGCAACGTCATCATGAAGTTGCGTCGCGACCACATCGACGGGGGAAACGAGTCGTGGGTCGGTGTCTGAGGGCTCATGCGAGCACGAACGATACGGGTGTGGCGGTCGTGGTCGGCCGCGGTCCGGCCGACGGTGTCGGGGTGACAGTCATCCGATCGTGTCTGGGCCGACACCACCGCAGACATCGATCGGATCATCGCCGACGTGAGCGCCCTCCGATCCGAGCGCGCGTCGTCGCCCATCCGTCGATGCAACAGGTTCGGTCTAGTGTCGGCGCGATGAGCAAGCCACTCGGTCCGTACAGCCCGGTCATCCGGGCGGGAGATTTCATCGTGGTGTCCGGCCAGGGCGGGATGGCCGATGGCGCCGTCGTCCCCGGCGGCGTGGCCGCGGAGACCACGCAGACGATGAAGAACGTCGCCGCGCAGCTGGCCTCGGTCGGTGCCGAGTTGAGCGACATCGTGAAGACCACCTGCTTCCTCACCGACATGGAGAACTTCGCCGCGTTCAACGCCGCGTACGCCGAGGCGCTCGGCAACCACCGGCCCGCACGCTCAACGGTGGCGGTCGCCGGTCTGCCCGCGGGCTTCCTCGTCGAGGTCGAGGCGTGGGCGTACAAGCCGCTGTGACGCCACCGTCGCACCATGACTGACGCATCGACCGACGGTCGCCAGCGCTGCTCGTGGGCGCTCGGTGGCGGCTCGTCGATCGGCACCGCGTACCTCGACTACCACGACAACGTGTGGGGCGTGCCCGAGCACGACGAGCGCACGCTGTTCGAGTTCCTCATCCTCGAAGGCGCCCAGGCTGGCCTGTCGTGGTCGACGATCCTGCGCAAGATGGACTCCTACCGCGCGGCGTTCGCCGGGTTCGATCCCGAGGCCGTCGCGGCCTTCGACGACGACGACGTCGCACGCCTGCTCGCCGACCCCGGCATCGTCCGCAACCGGGCCAAGGTCGCTGCCGCGATCGGCAATGCCAGGGCCTGGCTCGAACTCGACGATCCCGTCGGTCATCTCTGGTCGTTCACCGGTGGCACGACGATCCAGAACAGCTGGGTGGCGCCGCCGGGGCAGCCGGGCGTGCCGGCCGAGACCGACGAGTCGAAAGCGATGAGCAAGGATCTCAAGCGACGCGGCTTCCGGTTCGTCGGCCCGACGATCTGCTACGCGTTCATGCAGGCCACCGGCATGGTCAACGATCACACCGTCGACTGCTTTCGGCACGCAGAGGTTCGGTCGGCCGAGCGGTAG
>CAZYWK010000185.1:0-2244 GCA_964651825.1 uncultured Ilumatobacteraceae bacterium
GCAAGACCGGCACGGCCAACCGCGCCGAGGCGACCGCATACGCCGCCCGGCACGGCCTGCTCGTGTGAGTCGGGCTGTGCGGGACGGGCTGTGCGGGACGGTCAGGACGGGGGCTGGAAGACCGCGCCACCGGTGTCTTCGGAATGGCTGCCGAGCAGCAGCACTTCGCTCCCCGTCCACACCGGCGTCCCGCCCGGCCCGCCGCCGTCATCGGAACAACAAGTGTCGATCCACTCGTCGAGCGCCGGGTCGTAGACGACCGCGCTCCCCTTGGCGAACATCACCAGGTGCGTTCCGGTCCAGACCGGCACGAAGCCCGGGTGGGCGAGCCCGGGCGTGATCGTGCGCCACGTGTCGGTGGCCGGGTCGTAGGCCGCGCCGTCGGCCAGTGCCATCTCGCCGTTCCCGGTCGCGCGGTCCCCGCCGCGCGAGCCGGCGTCGACGAGCATCTCCGTACCGGTCCACACCGCCTTGACACGCCGAGCCGACAGCGGCGACGGGGCGAGCGTGCGCCACGTATCGGTCGCCGGGTCGTAGGCGGCGCCGTCGTCGAGCTCGGAGGTGCCGGTCGTACCACCCCACACGATCCACTCCGTCCCGGTCCACACCGACGCCGCCGACTCACGCGTGGCGATCGGCGCCGGCGGGAGCTCGGTCCAGGTGTCGAGCGCGGGATCGTACGACAGCGGCGCGAGGGGCTGATCGCCGTTCACCATCGGCCAGACGAGGAGCTCGCTCCCGGTCCATGCCCATGGCGAGCGTGCCGTGACGAAACTGAGCGGCGGAGCGATCGGCCCCCACGCGTCGGTCGCCGGGTCGTAGGCGTGCGCGTACGACTTCAGTGGGGTGCCGTCCAGTTGCTCGCCGCCGACCACCAGCACGCGCGATCCGGTCCACATCACGAGTGGCTCGAGTTCGGTGCTCGGTGGGTCGGCGAGGGTGCGCCACGAGTCGGTCTCCGGCGAGTAGGCGACGGCGTCGGTCCTCGTCGCCCCGGCCGGATCGAGACCACCGATCACGATCGCCTCCTCACCGGTCCACACGACCGCGGGCGTCGCCGTCGGGCCCCGAGGATCCGGCGCGACCGTCGCCCACGCCCCGACGGCCGGCGGTGCAGTCGTCGCGGGCGAACCCGTGCCGGATTCGGTCACGGAGACCGAAGGCAGCGACGCGCCTTCCGGCGTCGACGCGAGTGGCGTCGATGCCGGAGGGGCCGGATCGTCGCGCACCGCCCACAGGCCCACCCCGCCCACCACGATCAGCGCTGCCGCGGCAGCGGCGCCGACGATCCGTGGCCGCCGTTCGAGCCGTCGTGACGTCACCTCAGCCGATTCGACGACCTGGGACGGCGCAGCCACTGGCGCCCGATCGACCGACGCCAGACCGTCGCGCAGCCGGGTTTCCAGTTCCTCGTTCATGTCCCCTCCAGACTCCCGAGTTCGGTGCGAAGTTGCTCGAGGGCGCGCGAGAGTTGCGACTTCACCGTGCCGACCTCCACCCCGAGCACGTCGGCGATCTGCGCCTCGGAGAGGTCGTCGTAGAACCGGAGCACGACCACCGCTCGCCGGCGAGGTGGAAGCCGGAGCACGGCCTTCAACGTCCGCTCGCGCTCGGCGATCGTGGCCGCGGCGTCGTCCGCCGGTGGCAGCCAGTCGAGTGCCCGATGGTCGAGCCGACGGCCGACGGAGCGCCGGCGCCACCGGCTCGATGCGAGATTCACCACCACCCGACGCACATATGCGACCGCATCGTCCACCTCGCCCGTACGCCAACGCGGCAAGGTGCGGGCCACGGCCTCGGCGACCAGATCCTCGGCATCGGCCCTCGATCCCGCGAGGAGGAGCGCGATCCGCTGGATCCGGTCGAGCCCCGGGCTCAGCGCATCGAGGAACGCCGCATCCGTGCGAACCGGTCGTCGATCATCGGTCGCCACCCCGACAGACTCGTCCATGCCGGAGCAGACGACGAGCACCTCCGAAAGGTTGCTCCGCCACCACGACGACCCGTCGATGTACGTCAAGGCGTTGCGGTTCCTGCACGACTACACGTCGCAGATCTACTGGTCGTCCGACGACCTCGCAGCTGGCGAGCTCACTGCGACCAATGCATTCGCCGAGGAGGCCGACTCCCCCCGCTTGGTCCTGCTGCGCACGGTCGCCGTCGAACCGCCGAGCGAGCGACTGGCGAGGTAGCCCCAGCCCGCGGCAACGAGCGCGGAGAGGCCACCGATCACGAGCGCGGAGC
>CAZYWK010000186.1:0-2242 GCA_964651825.1 uncultured Ilumatobacteraceae bacterium
CCGCTCCGGAGTCGACGCAGCCCGCCCTCGATTCGCTCGTGGCGCTGCTCGACCTCGAACCGATCGAGGTCAACATCTTCCGCGGCCGCTCGCCCGACGAGAACCGCCAGCGCGTGTTCGGTGGTCAGGTGGCCGGCCAGGCGCTCGTTGCCGCGGCCCGCACGATCGACGAACGGTCACGCCTCGTCCACTCGTTGCACGCCTACTTCCTGCGGCCGGGCGACCCCAACGTCCCGATCCTCTACGAGGTCGACCGGATCCGCGACGGCCGCAGCTTCTCCACCCGTCGCGTCGTGGCCATCCAGCACGGCCGGGCGATCTTCAACCTGCAGGCGAGTTTCCACGACGACGAGCCGGGCCCCGACCACCAGCTCACGATGCCCGACGGCATGGGCGACCCGGAAGAGCTCGACGACTTCCAGACCCGGATGGCGCCCTACGCCGACCAGCTCGGCGAGCTCTACACCCGCCCCCGGCCGATCGACCTGCGCTACGTCGACGGTGATCCGATCAGCCGCAAGGGCATCCCGTCGACCACCCAACACGTGTGGATGCGCGCCAGTGGCCGGCTCCCCGACGACCCCGTGCTGCACGCGTGCGTGGTCACCTATGCCAGCGACATGACGCTGCTCGACACGACCGTGTTGCCGTTCGGGCTCTCCTGGGAAAGCCCCGGCATGCAGATGGCGAGCCTCGACCATGCGATGTGGTTCCACCGACCGTTCCGCGCCGACGAGTGGCTGCTCTACGACCAGCGGGCCCTGTCGACCGCGTCGTCGCGGGGGTTGGCCGAAGGCGCGATCTACACCGCCGACGGCCGCCTCGCGGTGAGTGTCGTCCAGGAGGGCCTCGCCCGGGTGGGCCAACCCGGATGAGCCCGCTGCGCGCCGGCCGTCCGCAGGCGATGCGTCGCCCCACGGTGCTCGTCGTCGCCGCCGCACTTGCGCTCGCCGCCTGTTCGGGTGACGACGCGGACAGCGTCGGTACGGCGGCCACGTTCGAGACCGTGCCGACCTCGACACACTCGGCGCCACCAGCGAGCGACACCGTCGCGTCGTCCGTCGCGTCGTCCGATTCGTCCGCCGCGCAGCCGACCACGCCCGCGTCCACCTCAGCGCCGACCACCGTTCCCGCTACCACTCCCGCCCAGCTGGTCGACCCAGCGGTGGTCCTCGTCGAGGTCGGGTCGTTCGATCGCCCGGTCGACGTCGTCGTACGGCCGAACGACGGGAGGGTGTTCGCGGTCGAGCAGACCGGATCGATCGTGGCGTTCGACGACGAGTCGAGTGAGGTGGTCGCCGACCTCTCCGATCGGATCACCACCGGCGGTAACGAGCAGGGCTTGCTGGGCGTGGCGTTCCACCCGAGCCTCGATCTCGCCTACGTGAACTACACCGATCAGAACGGCGACACTGTCGTCGCCGAGTACACGGTCGATCCGAACACCGGGCTGATCGACCTCGGTTCGGAGCGCGAGCTCCTGTATGTGAGCCAGCCATATCCGAACCACAACGGCGGCCACCTGGCATTCGGCCCTGACGGAATGCTCTACATCGGCTTCGGTGACGGCGGCGCAGCCGACGACCCAGACCGCGAGGCGCTCGATCTCAGCAGCCCGCTCGGCAAGATCCTGCGAATCGATCCGGCAGCCGCCGACGACAGCGGCCGCGAGTACGCGGTGCCAGCCGACAACCCGTTCGCGGGTGACGATGCCACCTACCAGGCGATCTGGTCGTACGGGCTGCGCAACCCGTGGCGGTTCTCGTTCGACGCGGCCACTGGCGACCTCTGGATCGCCGACGTCGGCCAGAACGAGTTCGAAGAGATCAATCACGCACCAGCGACCGGCGGGGTCGACGCCGGCAAGGGTGTCAACTTCGGGTGGAGTGCATTCGAGGGCGACGAGCCCTTCAACGACGACCAGCCGACCGACGGTGCGGTGCCTCCCGTGTACGTGTACTCCCACGAGGACACCGGCGGCTGCTCGGTGAGCGGCGGTGTGGTCGCCCCCGCCGATGCCGTCGGCGGACTTGCGGGTTGGTACCTGTTCGGCGACTACTGCAGCGGGCAGATCTGGGCACTCGATCCCTCCTCGGTCGGCGGCGAGCCGCGCGTGGTCACCATCGCCGAGCTCCCCGGTCTGGCGGCGATCTCGCTCGGCGCCGGCGGCGACCTCTACGCCGTCTCCAACAACGGCCCGATCGCGCGCTTCGCCCCCGCCTGATCAGGCGACCCAGTCCCC
>CAZYWK010000187.1:0-2182 GCA_964651825.1 uncultured Ilumatobacteraceae bacterium
CCGTTGTCGTCGCCGACGAGCACCGTGACGCTCGGCGTCAGCCGCCGTTCGTGGACGGGTGCGACGCCGGTCATCCGAAGGCGCGCTCGCGTACCTCGCCCGCCAGCAGGTGCTTGGCGTACGTCGCCGTGCCGGGCCCCATCAGCTCGCTGGCCGCCTCGGCCAAGGCGCCGTACGCCGCCCAGGCGAACAGGCTGCCGACCGAGACCCGGGCGACGCCGAGCAGCGCCAAGTCGGGCACCGGCGGCACGTGTGGCAGGGCCAGCACGTTGACCGGCGACTCGACGGCCTCGACGACGCGCCGGATGTCGTCGGGCGCCGCCAGCGCCGGCGCGTACAGCACGTCGGCGCCGGCGTCGCGGTAGGCGACCAGCCGGGCGATCGTGTCGTCGAGGTCGGCGAGGCCGTGGAGATGGTTCTCCGCCCGTGCCGTGAGCACGAGGTCCGGTGATGCCGATCGGGCGGCCGCCACCCGCTCCGCTGCGGCACCGATCGGCCGGATCACCCGTGCCCGAGGGTCGAAGTCCTCGATCGAGTACCCGGCGGCGTCGGTCGCATCGAGTAGCGACACGGTCTCGATCACGCCGTCGACGTCGTCGGCGAAGCAGTCCTCGGCGTCGACGTTGAACGGCACGTCGACCGCGGTGGTGAGGGCGACGACGTGGTCGATCAGTTCGTCACGGGTCACCGCCTGGTCGTTGCGCCCGAGCGATCCGGCGAACCCGGCGCTCGTGGTCGCCAGGGCGCAGAAGCCCATCGTGGCCAGGACCTTGGCCGATCCGATGTCCCACGGGTTGGGCATCACCAGGATGCCTGGCGTCGGCTCGGCCGGCGGGTCGGTGTGCTGGGCGAGGAACCGGGCCCGCAGGTCGGCCGCCCGCGCCGACGAGGTCATGAGGCGGGTGCTCGGCTCGACGCGTCGTCGCCCGACTGCTTCGCCGTGAAGTTGAGGGACGCCGAGTTCATGCAGAAGCGCTCACCGGTGGGCGCAGGCCCGTCGGGGAACACGTGGCCGAGATGGGCCCCGCAGTTCGCGCACAACGCTTCGGTGCGGACCATGCCGTGCGCGTGATCGTCGCGGACGGTAACCCGGGCCGGGTCGATCGCCTGCCAGAAGCTCGGCCACCCCGAGCCGGACTCGTACTTCGTGTCGGAGGAGAACAGCGGCTCGTCGCACACGATGCAGTGGTACGTGCCGTCGTCGTGGGCATCCCAGTAGACGCCGCTGAAGGCGCGCTCGGTGCCCCCCTGCTGGGTGACTTCGAACTGCAGCGGCGTCAGCCGTTCCCGCAGCTCGGCTTCGGACGCAACGGTGTGATCAGCCATGGGAAAAGTGTGCCACGGATGTGGTCGAATGGCATCGTGGCCGACGACGTCGAACCTCTGCCGCTCGGTGGCGGGGACTCGCCGTGGGCTCGCGACGTGCCGATCGCCGACCCGTCGCCCCTTCCCACGGCCTGGCAGAGCGCCGACGTCGAGGTGGCGAGCGAGGTGGCGAGCGAGCCGCCGAGCGGCGGTCCGGTCGCCGACGCGCCGGCGGCGCTCGTGGCCGAGCCCGCTCCGACGCCGCCGAGCACGCATCGCCGCGCGGTCCTGGTGGCCGGCCTCGTCGGTCTGCTGGCCGCTGCCGCCATCGGCTCGCAACTCGTGCGCAGCGACGACCACGCCACGCACGACCCGGCAGCCGACAGCTCCGAACCCGGAGCATCGGCGACCACGACCACCGCCGACGCCGGGCCGAGCACCACGGAACGGACGCGCGCTCGCACCCGCACGTCGACCACCGTCGGCGACGTGCTCCCCGAGCCGGTCCCGCAGTGGGAGCTGACGAGCGTCGCACTGAGCCCGCGCCTGGGTGCCCTGACGGTGCCGACCGAGCTCGTCGCGTTGACCAACAACGGGCTGCTCTACCTGATCGACGTGTCCACCGGTTCGGTCCGCTCGATCGACACCGAGCTTCCCACCACCGACGTGATGCTCGGCATCGGGCGCAACGACATCATGCTGGGTTCGTACAACCGCAACGACGTGCTCCTGGCGCGGGTCGGCGAACCGCTCACCAAGATCACCATCAGCGGCGGGCCGGGCCAGGTACTCGCGCGCCCCGGCACCGACGAGTTCATCGTCGTGCCGAACATGTACGACCCGATCTCGCCGTACCTGCTGCGGATCGGCTCCGACG
>CAZYWK010000188.1:0-2092 GCA_964651825.1 uncultured Ilumatobacteraceae bacterium
CCGGAGGAGGCGGTCCAGCCGGCGATACGGGTGATGAACGGGCGTGAGCACCGGCTGTACTCGGTGGCCTGCCCGACGAACGGGACGAGTCTGCGGTACATCCCGACGGGGGTGGGGGTTGGCGAGCTCATCCCGGGGATCACCGACGAGGTGACGCGCCAGTTGCAGCCGCCCATCCCGTCGATCTCGCCGCCGGCGGAGGTGAACGGGATCGTGAACCTGGGACTGTGGCTCGCCGTCGAGCCGCAGACGATCGACCCGATCACGGCCCAGGCCGGCCCGTCGGTGTGGATCACGGTCGCACCGGTGTTGGCGACGACGACATTCGATCTCGGCAACGGTGACGTCGTGACGTGCGAGGCCACGGGTGTGCGCATCGAGGACGTGCATCCCGATCTCGACGTGGTCGAGCAGTCGCCGACGTGCGGGTACACGTACCGTCGGTCGTCGCCCGACGACCAGCCTTACCAACTCACGATCACGACGACATGGCAACTGCCCTACACCTCCAGCGAAGGCGGCGGCGAGATCCCGCCGCTGGAGCGCACCCTCACGGTCGCCTACGACGTCGACGAGATCCAGACCATCGGCGAACGCGGCTGACCCGAGCGGGCCGGCGCCAGGCACCCGACCAGGTCGAGGACATCCGGCAGATGGTGAGCAACGAGGGCCTCGACATCTCCGACCACGACATCTTGAGCAGCCGCCACTGGAACGGGCACGGCATCCGATGAGGCTTGATGCACGAACGCGCACCCTCGCCACGAGCTGTGGGCCGACGATCGTCCGTACGATGCCAGCGTCCTGCGCTGGTCGAACTGATCGGCTGACCCCGCGAGCGGCCAGACTGCACACATGACGATCCAACTCGTGGGGGCGGGGCTCGGGCGAACCGGGACGATGTCGCTCAAGCTCGCCCTGGAAACGTTGCTCGGCGGAACCTGCCATCACATGGCCGAGGTGTTCGGTCACCCCGCCGAGCTGCCCGTGTGGCATGCCGCGATCCTGGGCGACAAACCCGACTGGCCGGCCTTCCTCGCCGGCTACACCGCCATCGTCGACTACCCCGGCGCGGCCGTGTGGCGCGAGTTGACCGACGCCTTCCCCGACGCTCCGGTGCTCCTGTCGACGCGGGCGTCGGCCGAGGAGTGGTGGACCAGCGCCAGCGCCACGATCTTCGCCAGCACCGACCGTGCCGACGTCGACGAGTCACGGCGGGCCCAGCGGGACATGGCGCTCGCGATGTTCGAACGGCTGAGTCCCGACTGGCGCGACCGTGACGCAGCGATCGCCGCCTACGAGGCCCACAACCAGGCGGTGCGCGACACGATCGCGCCCGAGCGCCTGTTCGAGTACCAACCCGGCGATGGCTGGGCGCCGCTGTGCGCCGCGCTGGGTCTCCCCGACCCCGGCGTGCCGTTCCCGCACACCAACACGACCGAGGAGTTCCGCTCCCTGGCCGGCCTCGACGGCTGAGCGACCGTTCTCCCGTACCCTCGGGCGTGATGTCGACGCCCGTGCCGCCGCTGATCCGGCACCTGCCGGTGCGCACGGCGAGCGAGGCGAGCGGTGCGGACGCCGACGCGGTGCTCGACGGGTTCAACGCCTACGCCGCCGAGATCGGTCTCGAGCTCTATCCGGCCCAGGAGGAAGCGATCTTCGAGCTGCTCGTCGGCAACCACGTGATCCTCAACACGCCGACCGGCTCGGGCAAGTCACTCGTCGCCACCGCGGCCCACTTCGCCGCCCTCGCCGAGGGCAAGCGAAGCGTGTACACCGCACCGATCAAGGCGCTCGTCAGCGAGAAGTTCTTCGCCCTGTGCCGCGAGTTCGGCTCCGACCGCGTCGGGATGATCACCGGCGACGCAGCCGTCAACCCCGACGCCGCCATCATCTGCTGCACCGCGGAGATCCTCGCCAACTGGGCGCTCCGCGACGGCGCCGAGACCCCGGTCGACGTGGCCATCGTCGACGAGTTCCACTACTACGGCGACCCGCAACGGGGGTGGGCGTGGCAGGTGCCGTTGCTCGAACTGCCGCACACCCAGTTCCTGCTGATGTCGGCCACGCTCGGCAATGTCCAATTCTTCCG
>CAZYWK010000189.1:0-2079 GCA_964651825.1 uncultured Ilumatobacteraceae bacterium
GCTGTGGGACTCGTGGGACAACCGGGTGATCGGCAACGAAGTGTCCGAGAGCGGCGTCGCCGATCTCGGCGTGGCCGGTGTCGGCGTGCCGACCCAGGATCTGCGCAACTGCTGGTCCGCCAACCTGTTCACCACCTCGGCACCGGCGAACATCGAGACGCTGGCACCGTGCGACGGCACCGGTTCGGGTGACTGGGACGACACCCCGCTCGACGTGCTGTCGTGGCTGGCCGAGGCCGAGACCCGTCCGCCGTCGGTCGACTACCAGACCGCGCCGCTGCCCGACCCGCCGGTGCTCGAAGGCATGGAGGATCCGGAGAACGCTCCGGTCGTGCCGGCCGGACCGCCCCGCACGGTCGACCTCGCGGCGATCGTCGTCCCGGCGCGGCCCGCGAACCCGTCATGATCCGCTCGGCCTCACGTCACGACTTGACGCGCCGATCGAGGTCGGCCTCGCGCCGGCCTCGTCGCTGGCGCTGCCCTCGGCGGCCGTGACCGGATCGGTCAGGGTCGCGCTCGTCGGTGTCGTGGCGGCCGTCATCGCTGTCACCGGATGTGGATCCGACGATGCGGCATCGGCGGGGCGTGAGTCGATCGATCCCGCGCGGATCGGGCCGCAAGGTCGAGTCGCCCAGTTCGTCGTGGAGTGCGAGCTCAGCCACCAGGCCTACGACGACCCGATCGTGTACCCGGATGAATCGGGTGCGTCGCACCTGCACACGTTCTTCGGCAACGACGCCGTCGACGAGGTGCCGGACTACGACCGGGTGGCCGGAGCGGCGACGTCGTGCGAGCAGCGGCTCGACACCGCCTCGTACTGGGCGCCGGCGTTGCTCGACGTCACCGGCCAAGTGGTCGAGCCAATCGGGATGACCGGCTACTACCGACCGGGCTTCGGGGTCGACCCTGCCATCGTCGAGCCGTACCCGGCAGGGCTGATGCTGGTCGCCGGCGACGCGCTGGCCGAATCGACGCAACCGGTCGAGGTCGTGGCGTGGTCGTGCGGGACGAGCCCGGTCCGCGCCACCGCCCCGCCGACGTGCCCGAACGACGGCGCGCTGCGGCTGTGGATCAACTTCCCCGACTGCTGGGACGGCGAGCGCCTGCGGGGGAGCGACGAGGAACCGGTCGATGTGGACATCGACGGGATGACGATGGCGATGCGGCCCGCGCCGACCGATCACACGGCATACAGCGAACACGGCGAGTGCCCCGAGTCGCACCCCGTCGCGATCCCGATGCTCCAGCTGGCGATCGACTACCCCTCGGTGGCGGATCCCGGCGGGTTGTCGCTCGCCTCCGGCGACATCCGTACGGCCCACGCCGACTTCTGGAACGTGTGGGACCAAGCCAAGCTGGAACAGGAAGTCGAGCTCTGCCTCAACGCCAACCGCGTCTGCGGCGTGACGAACTGAGCAACCGCGCTACAGCCGTCCGGCCTCGATGACGCGCTGGAGGAACTCTCTCGTGCGGGCTTCCAGCGGAGCGTCGAAGAGTTGGCCGGGTGGGCCCTCTTCGAGGATCTGGCCCCGGTGCAGGAAGCACACCCGGTCGCTGATCTCGCGGGCGAAGGCCATCTCGTGCGTGGCGAACACCATCGTCATGCCGCTGACCTTCAGGTCGCGGACCACGTCGAGGACCTCGCCGATCAGCTCCGGGTCGAGGGCCGAGGTGATCTCGTCGAGGAGCATCACCTCCGGGTGCATCGCCAGCGATCGCGCGATCGCCACCCGCTGCTGCTGGCCACCGGAGAGCTGGTCGGGATACGCGTCGGCGCGTTCGGCCAGGCCGAGCCGATCGAGCATCGCGCGGGCATCGGCGCGGGCTTCGGCCTTGCCGACCTTGAGCACCTTGCGGGGGCCGATGGCGACGTTGTCGGTGACCGACATGTGGGGGAACAGGTTGAAGCTCTGGAAGATCATGCCGATGCGGCGGCGGATCGGGTCGGCGTCGATGCCGGGCTCGGCGATGTCGACACCGTCGAACACGATCGTGCCGTCGTCGATCGGTTCGAGCAGGTTGACGCAGCGCAGCAGCGTCGACTTGCCGGAACCCGACGCGCCGATCAGCGTGATCACG
>CAZYWK010000190.1:0-1961 GCA_964651825.1 uncultured Ilumatobacteraceae bacterium
CCGCCCAGCAGTATCTCGATGCGCTTCGTCGCATGATGATCATCGACGAGATCCCCGCCTGGGATCCGGCGGTGCGATCGTCCAAGCGTCTGACCACCAGCGCGAAGCGGCACCTCGGCGACCCGTCGCTCGCCGCCGCGCTGTTGCAGATGTCGACGGAGCGGATGATGGCCGATCTGGAAACGACGGGCTTTCTGTTCGAGAGTCTCGTCGCCCACGACCTGCGCGTCTACGCGGAGGCCGCGGGTGCAACGTGCTTTCACTACCGAGAAGCCGAAGGGCGTCTCGAAGTCGACTACGTCCTGGAGACCCGAGACGGGGATTGGGTAGGAGTGGAGGTGAAGCTCGGCGAAGGCGCTATCGACAAAGCGTCCAGTTCGTTGCTGCGGCTGGCCGACCGCGTGTCCCGCAAGCCGAGGGCGTTGATGGTCATCACCGGGACCTCATTGGCCTACACCCGACCCGACAGCGTCCACGTCGTGCCGCTCGGCGTCCTCGGACCCTGAGAGTCGACGGGCGGCAATGCGGAGGGCCTACGAGTCACCGATCGATGACGCCGCAGAGATCGCCGGTCACCTGTCCTTCTATCCCGACCGCACTCAGATCACCGTCGACGGCCAACCCCTCGCGCGACGGCAACGGGTGCCGACGCAGCGCGTCGAATCCGGGTCATGACCCAGAACCGAACTTGGGTGCGAAGTGCCCGGTCGGTGGGGCATGATGGAGCGGTGAGTTCGGAGAGCCACCTGAGTCGGATCACGGTCGACCCGCTGATCTGTCATGGCAAGCCGACCGTGCGCGGGCTACGTATGCCAGTGCAGACGATCCTGGAGCTGTTGGCCAGCGGGATGACCTTCGAGGAAATCCTCGACGATTACCCCTACCTCGAACGCGACGATCTGCTCGCGGCACTTGAGTATGGGGCGGTCGTGGCTGGCGGGCACCAGGTCGTCTTGTCAGGCTCGTGAAGTTCGTCGTCGACGCTCAACTCCCACCTCGTCTCGCGAAGCATCTCGTGTCGCTCGGCCACGACGCGACCCACGTTGCGTCGCTGCCTGGCGGGGAGAGTCAACCCGACGGCGACATCGCCGCGTATGCCGACCATGAGCGCCGGGCGGTGGTGACGAAGGACGCAGACTTTCGCCACTCGCACGCCGTGTCGGGCAGGCCAAGGAAGCTGCTACTGGTGGCGACCGGGAACATTCGCAACGATGATCTATTGGCGCTGTTCGAGCGCCGAATCGACGACATCGTGACCGCGTTCGGCGGTAGCTCGCTCACCGAACTGCACCGCGACGTTCTCGTCGTCCACGGACCAGACACCAAGACCACGGCGTAGCGCACGATCGTGCTGCCCCGACAGCGCCGAGCGTGTTGTCTCGTCCCGCCCTGACCGACATGACGGGAGCCGGAACTCTCCCCCTGCTCAAGCCGGATCGTCAGTGAAGTCGTCGAGGAAGCCGAGTTCGACATCGAACACATGAACCTCCTCGTCGAGCAACTCGGTCCAGAGAACGATGCTGCTGACCAGCCGGCCACTCTGATCTGAATGAGAACCGGCACGTGTGCTGAGCCGGTGACCGGAAGTGTGTACCGCTCGTAGTCGTCCGCCAGCAGATCCATCAGTGGCGGAATGTCGTATGCGAGAAGATCGGTCCGAGACGGCATGCCGGCAGCCGATCGACGGGCAGGAACCTGAGCGTTGAGGCTCTCGAAGAACTCGTCTTCGAAGACAACTCTTCGTCTAGCCATTCGGCCGGCGGCGGCGCTCGACCTCTGGAGCCCGAGCTTCGATGTGCGCCCGCAACTCCGGATCGACATCGTCCCACGACCGTGCCACACTCGCCCGCACCGACTCGGCGCGCTCCTGCGGTGTCATCGAATCGAACTCGTCAACCGTCACCACTCGGTCGCTACCCATACGCCGAGGCTACAGCGAGCCGGCGATGGCAGTGGTGAGG
>CAZYWK010000191.1:0-1941 GCA_964651825.1 uncultured Ilumatobacteraceae bacterium
CCTCGGGCACCTTGAGGAACATCCAACGGCCGGCGGGGGCGTCGCCCTCACCCATCCCGATGGAGGCGAACTCCTCGGACCCGCCGGGGTCGACCGGCTGGCCGAGGGCGTCGGACCAGAACCCCGCCAGCGCGGCGGCGTCGACGGCATCGAACGTGGTGGCGTGTGCATGGATCATGCGGACATCGAACAACACCATGCGGTCAGATCCCGTCCTCGTTCAAGATCGTCCGCGCCGAGCTCGCCGATGTGCTCGCATCGGCTGCGAGACGCTCACCCGAACGCCGTAGTCTCGCCCCATGGGCCACGACCCTCACGACGGCCACGAGCACGGCGCCGGCGACCGCCTCCACTTCGATGCGCGGGCGGCCACGTGGGACGACGACCCCGGCAAGGCCGAGCGTGCCGCGCGGGTCGCCGCCGCCATCCGGCGAGCCGTCCCGCTCGACACCTCGATGCGCCTGCTCGAGTTCGGCGCCGGCACCGGTCTGCTCACCCAGGCGCTGCGCGACGACGTGGGCCCGGTGACCCTCACCGACACGTCCGAGGGGATGCGCCAGGTGATGCTGGACAAGATCGCGGCGGGTGCGATCGCCGACGCCCGAGTGTGGGACCTCGACCTCGCCACCGGTCCGCTGCCCGACGAGCAGTTCGACGTGGTCGTGTCGCTCATGGCGTTGCACCACATCGCCGACACCGACGCGGTCCTTGCGAACGTGGCCGCGCTGCTCGCGCCGGGCGGCCGCCTCGTCGTCGTCGACCTCGACGCCGAGGACGGCTCGTTCCACGGCCACGACGCACCGGTGCACAAGGGCTTCGACCGTGACGACCTCGCCGGCCGGCTCACCCGCGCCGGCTACGTCGACGTGACGGTCGGCGACTGCACCGACGTGCAGCGCGACAACGGCACCTTCCCCCTGTTCCTCGCGGTGGCGACCCGGTGAAGTTCAAGCGCGACGCCCGGCTCGACGCCTCCCAGGTGCAGGACCGGCGCGGCATGAAGAGCGGCGGCTCCATGGCCATGGGCGGTGGCGGCATCGTCGGGTTGATCGTCGTCGCGATCCTGTTGTTCTCCGGCGGCGGAGGCGGGGGCGACGCCCAGCAGCTCCTCGATTCGCTCAACGGCGTCAGCGTCGAGCAGGGCGAACCGAACGACCTCTCCGACGAGTGCCGGACCGGCGCCGACGCGAACGAGCGCGACGACTGCCGGATCGTCGCGGTCGTCAACAGCGTGCAGGACTACTGGGGCGCGAACCTCGACGGCTACCAGCAGGCCACCACGGTCTTCTTCACCGACTCCGTCAGCACGCAGTGCGGCCGCGCGACGTCGGCGGTCGGGCCCTTCTACTGCCCGGCCGACCAGACGATCTACATCGATCTCGGCTTCTACGACGAGCTACGCGACCGCTTCGGCGCCCAGGGCGGACCGCTGGCCGAGGCGTACGTGATCGCCCACGAGTACGGCCACCACGTCTCGAACCTCACGGGTGACCTCGAGCGCTCCCGCGACGGCACCACCGGGCCGACCTCCGGCAGCGTCCGGGCCGAGCTCCAGGCCGACTGCTACGCGGGCGCCTGGGCCGGCAACGCCGAGTCGACAGGGCTTATCGAACCGCTGACCCGGGCCGACGTCGCCGACGCGCTCGACGCCGCGTCGGTGATCGGCGACGACCGCATCCAGGAGACGATGGGCGGCGGCGTGCACCCCGAGTCGTGGACCCACGGCTCGTCCGAGCAGCGCATGCGCTGGTTCGAGCGCGGCTACCAGACGGCCGATCCGAACCAGTGCGACACGTTCGCGGCTGCGGGGTCCGAGCTGTAAGAACGCTGGGTCGGTTCATAGTCTTTCAGATCATGTGAGTGGTTGCGGGTGCTGACACCTGGGGTCTAGCGTGTCGGCATGTTCGGCGGACGGCGGTTGCTCCCGATCGTGACGTGCCT
>CAZYWK010000192.1:0-1925 GCA_964651825.1 uncultured Ilumatobacteraceae bacterium
GTGCCGAACATGTACGACCCGATCTCGCCGTACCTGCTGCGGATCGGCTCCGACGATCGCGCGGCGCGCATGGTCGACGGACCGATGCTCGATGTCAACCCGTGGGAGATCCAGTTCCTCCCGGCCACCGGCGAGCTGATCGTCAACGACTCCGGCGGCGTGTACGTGATCGACGAGACGGGCCAGGCGACGCGTGTCAGCACGGGCGACCTGGCGATACTCGGAGCGAACCACTACCTGGTCCGCGAATGCGGCGACACTCGCGACTGCGGGTACGTGCGGATCGACCAGCACACCGGCGTACGTGTCACGGTCGACCTCCCGGACATCGACGTGGCTCGTCGCTACGGCGACCTGTCGTCGGCGGCTCTGTCGCCGGACGGCACCGCGCTCAGCTACTACGACTGGTCGGCCACCGACGGCTCACCGAGCCGGCGCCTGATCGACTTCGCCACCGGGACCGACATCGAGGTCGCACCGAGCGACCAGTACGGGCTGCCGGGCTGGGCGCCCGACGGATCCGGCCTGTTCGTCGTCGACGGTCGCGGGATCGCCTTCTTCGACCGGGCCACCGGCGAACTCGCCCACATCGCACCCGACACGGTGCTCGACAGCCGCATCGTGGCGGTCGCGGTGCGACCGGTCAGCGGCTGAGCAGCTCGCCGAGCGACTTTTCGGCGTGGGCCATGTCGGACCGCTCCTCGTGCTCCAGCCGCGACAGATAGGTGATCGACACCTCGCCCCGCTCGACGATCCCACCGTCGGTGTCCGGGTCGAGCGTGACCTCGTCACCCCACGACATCGCGACATAGAACGCGCCCTCGTGCCCGGGGACCGGGTCGAGACGAGCCGAGCCGATCGAACGCGGCGGCCGGCTGCCGACCTCGCCGATCTTCCAGCCGGTGATCTCCTCGAGTGGCAGGTTGGGCACGTTGACGTTCATGACGACCGGATCGCCGGGCAGGTCGTCGACCAGCGCCTGCACCACCGTGCGCGCCACCTCGGCCGCCGACTCCCACTTCTGTTCGCGCAGCAGCTCGTCCCACGACTGGCCCTCGACCGCCATCCCCGACACCGATTGGCTGATCGCGACGCCCGACACCGACCCGTTCCGCCCGGTGAGCGCGGCGCCGACCGTGCCCGAGTGGTACACCGATCGGCCGACGTTGGCTCCGGGGTTGATGCCGGACACGATCAGGTCGAACGGATCACCGAACGCGCCGAGCCGCGAGAACATCACGCACAACGCCGGCGGGCCGGTCACGGCCCACACGGCCGCCGAACAGCCGTCGATCTTGGCGACCCGGACCTCGGGGCGGATCACATGGAGCGCGCCGAGCGAGGCGCCCGATCCCGAGTATTCGGAGTCGGGAGCGGCGACGACGACCTCGTGGTCGCCCTCGAGGCGGCACATCGCACGCGTGAGTACGTGCAGGCCGATCGCGTCGATGCCGTCGTCGTTCGTCACCAGAATGCGCATACCGACATCCTGGCACCGCCGAGCGAACTTCCGGCTACGGCTGGATGAACGTCTCGGCCGGATCCGATGTCGGCAGCACCGGTACACGGTTGCTCGACCAGGTGAACAACGCCAGGCCGACGACCACGAGCACCATCCCCAGCACCTGCGCCCCGGTCACGGCCTCACCGAGGATGACAATGCCCCACATCACCGCCAGGGCCGGCTGGGCCGACTGCATCACACCGATCGTCGCGATCGGGATCAGCTTCTGGGCGAACACGAGGAGGGCATGGCCGAGCACTCCGGTGAGCAACGCGAGCACGGCGACGACGATCCATCCCCTGGCGCTCAGCGCGAACAGGTCGTCGCCGGCGATCGACCCCGCGATCGGACCGGCCGTCAACAGGCCGAGCGGGGCGAGGCACACCATGAACTCGATCGTGCCGACGCCGCGGTTGCGGGC
>CAZYWK010000193.1:0-1924 GCA_964651825.1 uncultured Ilumatobacteraceae bacterium
GGTTCCGCTCGTCGTTGCGGTCGCCGCGCTGGCGGTCGCCGCGTGGCGCCTCGGCGCGCAAGAGATCGAGTGACCCGGCTCCCGCTCGATGAGCTGGCCGGCGGTCGTGGTCTTGCCGACGCCGAAGGTTCCGTTGATCCAGATGATCACCGGCCGATTCACGAACTCCGCGGCTCGCGCCACATCGCCATCACGGGAGGAGCGCCGTCGGGGAGGGGAATCGGACCGCGACTGACGAAGCCGTGGCGGACGTAGAACGCCTCGTTGCGCGGTTTGGAGTTCTCGAGATAGGCCGGCACGCCTTCCAGATCGCAGCGTTCGAGCATCGGTTGCAGGGCGGCGGTACCGAAGCCGCGGCCTTGCTGCTCCGGATGCGTGCCGACGTACGCGAGGTGGAAGTGCGGCTCGCGGGGATGGACCTTCTCCATGATCGACACCGTGCGCAACGCCCGTGGCAGACCGCGGCCGAACACCCGGGCGAACGCCGGCAGGGCCCGGATCGATTCGGCGACCGAGCCCCTCCACTCGTCGATGCCGTGCCAGATGGCGACGCTCGCGTGGCCGTCGGTGACGAACAGCTCAGGGCTCTCCTTGCGGAGCTCGCCGTTGATCACGGTCGCGAAGGCAGCGATCGCCGGGCGGGTTGCGATCGGCCGTCCGCGGTTCAGCCACACAAAGACCGGATCGTCGGCGAACGCTGCGGCGAGCGTCGCTGCTGCGGCATCGATGTGCCGTGGGTCGAGTCGTTCGGCGTCGGTGGTCGACATCAGTCTTCGAAGTTAGTTCTCCCGGGTTGGGCCAACTCGGCGAGGGCAAGGACGGTCTTCCAGTTCCTGGCGGTGCCGGACTTCGCGTTGTCGAGGCGCGTCACGGCCACGGCGAGCTTGCTGCGGCCCATGCCGTCGGGCAGCGAGAGGTACAGCTCGTGCTCACCCACATGGAGCTCCTCGGGGGTGAACGGCGACGCATCGAACGCGGCGAGCGCTTCGGTCGCCGCCGCCGGCAGGACTACCAGGTGCAACTTCGTCCCGTCGCCAGCTGCGTCGGGGAACGGGTTGGCGGCGATGATCGACCGCCACTCCTCGGCCGTCCGCGTGATGACGGCCACGTCGAGGCCGGACACCTGCTCGATCGCGTCGTGGAGGTCGGTGGCGACCCGGTTGACTCGCGACGCGGTCACACCATGGAGGACGAGGTTGCCGCTCTGGAGGTAGGTGACGGCGTCGTCGTAGCCGGCGTTGGCCGCGGCCGTGCGCAGCTCGGCCATCGGCAGACGGTTCTTGCCGCCGACGTTGATCCCCCGGAGCAGCGCGATCATGCTCGTCGAAGCCACGGCCCAAGTGTCGCGCGCTCGCCGGCGGTCAGGCCGAGGCGCGGGTCTTGCGGAGGATCGGGTCGGCCAGGCGGAGCGACGTGTCGGCGACCGACATCACGCGGCCGGCGGCGCCGGGCGTGGTGTTGTCGACGAGGTTGCCCATCACGGCGAGGGTGATGTTGGCGATGGCGTCGGTGCTGACCGAGAGCCGCAGCCCGGGGCGCAGGATCCACGGATGGCCGATCAGGAACGAGAAGCGACGACCGGTGCGGAGGAACCCGTCGTAGCGCTCGCCGATCACGCGGTCGTACCGGGCCGGGGCGGTGGTGGGATCGTCGAGGAACAGGTCGGCGGCGAGCATGCCCGATTCGAGCCCGTAATCGATGCCCTCGCCGTTCATCGGGTTGATGAGGCCCGCGGCGTCGCCGATCGCGACCCAGCCGGGGCCGTGCCGGCGTTGCGCGGACATCGGCAGCCGCCACGCCCGTGGCCGCTCCAAGTCGGGCCCGAGATCCCAGTCGTCCTGGACGACGCGCCGGTACGCGTCGAGCAGCGTGTTGAGGTTGAGCTTGCGGAAGCCCTTCATCGTCGAGAGCGCACCGACGCCGA
>CAZYWK010000194.1:0-1899 GCA_964651825.1 uncultured Ilumatobacteraceae bacterium
CACAAGGCCGCCGTCATCGGCGACACCGTCGGCGACCCGTTCAAGGACACGGCCGGTCCGGCGCTGAACCCGCTGATCAAGGTGATGAACCTCGTGTCGCTGCTGATCCTCCCGGCGATCATCACGTTGTCGAACATCGACGAGAACAACCCGCTCGTCTCGACGCCGACGGGTGGCGGCCTCGCCATCGCCGGCGTGTCGACCGTGATCCTGATCGTCGCCGTGCTCTACTCCAAGCGCGACACCGAAGCGCTGATGGAAGCCGATCCCCAGGCCGCCGTCGAAGCGCTCAACTGATTGAGGTCGGCCGAGCGTCCGTCTCGTCGCTGGCGCTTCCCTCGGCGGGAACGTCGTTCGTTCTGGCCCCGTCCCCAAACGAACGGGGTTCGCTCCTCAGGCGGTGGTCGCGGCGTCGGCGAGCTGCAGGGCTTCGTCGAGGGTGGCGAGGCCCTCGCGGCAGACGTCGTCGGGGGTGTTGCACGGCGGTACGACGTGGATGCGGTTGACGGCGAGCATCGGCCACATCCCGTCGGCCTTGCAGGCGGCCACGACCTTGCCCATCGTGGCCGCGTCCATCGGCTCGCGGGTCGCACGGTCCTTCACCAACTCGATCGCCCAGAACACGCCGAGGCCACGCACCTCGCCGATGCTCGGGTGCCGCTCGGCCATGTCGCGCAGGGCGGGCCCGATCACGTCGGCGCCGAGGTGGCGGGCGTGGTCGACGATGCCCTCCTCCTCGTAGATCCGGATGCTGGCGACCGCCGAGGCGCACGCCAGCGGATGGCCCGAGTACGTGAGCCCGCCCTGGAACACGCGGTCGTCGAACGTGGTCGCGACCGCACGTGACAGCACGACACCGCCGAGCGGCACGTAGCCCGAGTTGACTCCCTTGGCGAACGCGATCAGGTCGGGCTCGACGGTCCAGTTCTGCCAGGCGAACCACTCGCCGGCGCGGCCGAAGCCGGCCATCACCTCGTCCGCGATCCAGAGGATGCCGTACTCGTCGCACAGCGCCCGGACACCTTCGAGGTAGCCGTCGGGCGGCACGAGGATGCCGTTCGTGCCCACCACCGATTCCAGGATGATCGCGGCGATCTTGGTCGGGCCTTCGAACGTGATCGTGTCGCGCAGGTGCTCGAGCGCCCGCTCGCATTCTTGGGCCGCGGAATCGGAATGGAACGGCGACCGGTAGGCATACGGCCCCCAGAACTTGACGAGGCCTGGCACCGACGGCTCGTTGTCGAGGCGCCGGGCCTCGCCGGTGAGGCCGATGGCGGCCGCCGTGCCGCCGTGGTAGCTGCGATACGCCGACAGGATCTTCGAGCGGCCCGTGTGGGCCCGGGCGAGGCGGACACAGTTCTCGACCGCCTCGGCGCCGGCGTTGGTGAAGAACACCTTGGCGAACCGGTCGACTGCCCCCATCCGGTTGGCCCGCTCGACGATCAGCTTGGCCGCCTCGCCGCGGCGGTCGTTGGCGAAGCCCGGCGCGACCATGCACAGCACGTCGGCCTGGTCCTTGATCGCCTGGATCAGCTTGGGGTGCTGGTGCCCGATGTTCATGTTCACGAGCTGGCTCGTGAAGTCGATCCATGTGGTGCCCTGCGCGTCCCAGAACTTGGAGCCCGACGCACCGGCGATCACGACCGGGTCGAGCGCGCCCTGCGCCGACCAGGAGTGGAACACGAACTCGCGGTCGTTCGCGTAGGCATCGGAAGCCGCAGTGTCGGGCCGATCGTCCAAGGAGGTCATGCCCGAATGGTACTCAGCGTTCGGAATCGCCGGCGTCAGCGAGGCGGCGTCACGGGAGGTTCTCGAGGTCGAGTCGATCCTTCGTTCGACCGCTTGCTCGCTTCGACGCCGTCGATCGACGTCAGCACCTCGATGCGCGGACGCCACTAG
>CAZYWK010000195.1:0-1874 GCA_964651825.1 uncultured Ilumatobacteraceae bacterium
TCGTAGCGTGAGCGTGTGCGACAGCCGGGATCCCGTCTCAGGCCGCGTGATGCGGAGGCCGTCAAGGGCGTGCACCTGCGCACCGGGACGTTGCGCCGCGTCTGGGCGTTCGCCCGGCCGTACAAGTCGACGATCGTGATCTTCCTCACGGCGATCTTCGCCTCCGCACTGCTCGCACTCGTGGCGCCGTTCGTGTTCCGGGCGATCATCGACGATGCCATCCCGAACGGCGACAAGCGCCAGATCGTCGTCCTCGCCGCCCTCGCCGTGGCGGCCGCAGTCGGTGACGCAGGCCTCGCCATCGTCCAGCGCTGGACGAGCGCACGGGTGGGCGAGGGCCTGATCTACGACCTGCGCCGATCGCTGTTCGCCAAGGTGCAACGGATGCCGATCGCGTTCTTCACCCGCACGCCCACCGGCTCCATTACGTCGCGCCTCAACAACGACGTTGTCGGCGCGCAAACCGCGGTCACCTCCACCCTCGGCAGCGTCGTCAGCAACGTCGTCGTGCTGGTGACCACCGTGACGGCGATGGTCGCGCTCCAATGGCAGCTCACCCTGCTGACGTTGGTGGTGCTGCCGATCTTCATCGTGCCGGCGCGGCGGGTGGGTCGGCGCCTCCAGGGCATCTCCCGCGAGCAGATGGCCCACAACGCGGCGATGAACACCCAGATGGCCGAACGCTTCAACGTGTCCGGCGCGACCCTGGTGAAGCTGTTCGGTTCCGGCTCGCGGGAACAGGCGGCGTTCGAGGCCCACGCCGCCGGCGTCCGCGACACCGGCATCCGCTCGGCCCTGTACGGGCGCGTGTTCTTCGTTGCGCTCGGCCTCGTCGGGGCGCTCGGCACGGCGGCCGTGTACGGCGTCGGCGCGGTCATGGTCGTCAACGGTGGGATCTCGACCGGCACACTGGTCGCGCTCGCTGCGCTCGTCACGCGCATCTACCAACCGCTCACGGGCCTGACGAACGCGCGGGTCGACCTGATGACGTCGATGGTCAGCTTCGAGCGGGTGTTCGAGGTGCTCGACGCGCCCGAATCGATCCAGGAGAGGCTCGGTGCGGTCGACCTCGTCGATCCCGTCGGCGCCATCGAGTTCGACCACGTCGTGTTCCGCTACCCACCGGCGAGCGAAACCGCGGTGCCGTCGATGGAACAGAACGCGGGACTCACGATCGACGCCGATCCCGACGTCGACGTGCTCAACGACTTCACGCTGAGCGTTCCCGCCGGCGAGACCGTGGCATTGGTCGGTGCATCGGGTGCCGGCAAGTCGACCGCGATCTCGTTGCTCCCACGGCTCTACGACGTGACAGGTGGGGCGGTGCGCATCGACGGCTACGACGTCCGCGACCTCACGCTCACCTCCCTTCGGGCCGCGATCGGTGTGGTGTCACAGGACCCCCATCTGTTCCACGACTCGATCGCCGCCAACCTCAGCTACGCCGATCCCGATGCCACGTTCGAACAGATCGTCGCCGCGGCGAAGGCGGCCCGCATCCACGACACGATCACCGCGCTGCCCGACGGGTACGCGACCATCGTCGGCGAACGTGGCTACCGACTCTCGGGTGGCGAGAAGCAACGCCTGGCGATCGCCCGGCTGCTGCTCAAGGATCCGGCGATCATGATCCTCGACGAGGCCACGAGCCACCTCGACAACGAGAACGAAGCCCAGATCCAAGCCGCGCTCGACCACGCGATGGAGAAGCGCACCGCGGTCGTGATCGCCCACCGCCTTTCGACGATCCGCAACGCCGACCGCATCGCGTTCATCGAACACGGCCGCATCGCCGAACTCGGCACCCACGAAGAACTCGTCGCGGCGAACGGCCGCTACGCCCACCAACTCAACGCCGGCGAACTGGTGCTGCC
>CAZYWK010000196.1:0-1871 GCA_964651825.1 uncultured Ilumatobacteraceae bacterium
CGACGTCGCGCCCGGCGAGCGCGTCGGGGATCACGGCGGCCTGGATGGGGAACGAATCGGTCATCCCCTTGTTCGCCAGCGCCTTCAGGATGCGGGGCGGGAGCCCCAGGTCGTCGAATGGTACGACGCGCGCGGCGTCATCGATCATGGTCATGTCTCGTACTCCTCAGAATTCAGCTCAACAGCGCAACGACCGGAGCAGACAATTCCGAGATGCACTCACCGGTCGGGGGGTCGACCAGCGCGACGAGCACCCTACCGGCAGAACGCGCCACTCGTTCGTGTCGGGTCAGACCCCACGCGAACGACTCAGGTCGCGTGGACGATGTCGACGAGCCGCTTGAGGAACGCGTGGTGGAGCGCAGTGGCGACGGTGAGCACGTCGGGTCGTGGGGTGACACCGCGCTCGAACACGTCGAGGGCGGTCACGTTCGCGCACGCTCCTTTGAACACGTTGAGCGCATCCCAGTAGCGCCATTCCCCGTCGCCGATCGACCAGCCGGTGAGCAACTCGATGCGCTCCCGCCAAGCCTGCGGAGTCATCGCGCCGCGCCCCTTCTCGGAGGCGAGGTAGACCCAGTCCTCGGCCGGATCACCGAGGTGGGCGAACTCCCAGTCGGTGATGATCAGCACCGACCTGCCGTCGTGGACGAAGTTCCCGGGGCCGGCGTCGCCGTGCACGGGTGCGGTGGCGACGGCGTGGGACGGTCGATGCGCGCGGAGCCAGGCGGCGCCCTCCACGAGCAGCGGGGACAGCTCGGCGACGCTCGCGCGTTCGAGCCACACGTCGACCTGGTCGCGTCCGGACATCCCGAGCTGGTCGGATCCGGGCAGCCGGTGGAGCCGGTCGAGCTGGCCGATGAAGTCGTCGACCACGGCCGGTGGCGCGCTCGTCGGGTCCACCCCCTCGACGAAGTCCATCACGAACATCGGGTGGCCGAGGACCTGGCCGTGCTCGTCGACCGCGACGATCGGCGCGACCGGCACCCCAGCGGCGAGCAGCCGAGTCGTGCACGCAACCTCGTCGGCCGTCCGGGTGCCGAAGATGCCACCCTGCTCGACGCGCGCGACGTACCGGTCGCCGTGCGACGTGGTCAACCGGAACATCGCCCGGCTCCGGCCCACACCGAGGCGGGTCACGTCGGTGAACTCGACGGCACGTCCGAGCGCGTCGCTGAGGAAGGCCGCCAGCCGGTATCGATGCTCGCCGTTCACGGCACCGGGGCGATGTCGAGGACGGCCGGATCGCCGAAATGTTGGAGCAACACGCGCTCGGTCGCCATGTCGTCGCCGAGGTGAGCGACGAGCAACGCCCGCAGCCGTTCCCTGCGGGGATCGGCCGGATCGGCGAGCACGGCCACCGGATCGTCGGCACCGATCAACGCTTCGATCGCATGGTCGCGATGCGGTGTCGGATCGTCGCCACGATCGCGGGCATAGGTGGCCATCCCGATGAGCCGTTCGGTCTGGAGCACGGCATACGGATCCGCGACGTGCGCGAGCACGGCATCGCGGAGCGTCTCGACGACGGCGTGCCACAGGGCCCGCTCCGATGGTCGGGTGGGCGGCGTCATGCCACCAGTGTGACCGATAGACGCGCGGGCCGATGGCACGCGACCGACACCTGATCGACCACGATGGACCTGTGACGTCACCCCGCCCGCTCACCGATGTCCGAGTCCTCGACTTCAGCCGCGTGCTCTCCGGCCCGCACTGCGCGCGCATGCTCACCGACATGGGCGCCGACGTCATCAAGATCGAACCCCCGGCCGGCGACCTCACGCGCTTCGCCACCCCGCGGCGCCACGGTCTGTCCAGCTACTTCGTGCAGCAGAACGTCGGCAAGCGCAACATCAGCGTCGATCTCGCGA
>CAZYWK010000197.1:0-1821 GCA_964651825.1 uncultured Ilumatobacteraceae bacterium
GGTCGTTCGTTCCGGCCCCGTCCCCAAACGCACGACGTCAGGCGCATGGCGTCAGCCGGGAACGTCAGAGTCGGCGGAGACGGAGATAGAGCAGGCGTGGGATGGCGGCGGCCGCTTCGTACTCGGCGGCGCGCTGGAGGAAGCCGTCGGGTGGCGCCGGCTCGACCATCCGCTCCAGCACGAGGCCGGCCTCGCTCAGCGCGTTGACGTAGACCGACAGCGGGCGGTGCACGAAGCGGATGAACACACCGTGCTCCACCTGCTCGATCGAGTCCTGCTCGACGAGATACGGCCCGATGCGCCAGTACGACTCAGGTGGGTCGATCGTGTGGTCGCTGATCCAACCGCTGCCAGGTGTCTGCAACAACGGATGGTTGAGGAAGAAGCCGAACCGGCCACCCGGACGCAGCACTCGTGCGACCTCGTCGATCGCGCCGTACACGTCGTCGATGTGCTCGAACACGAGGCACGCGACCGCGGCGTCGAAGCTCGCGTCGGCGAACGGGAGCTCGGCCGCACCGGCCCGCAAGTAGCTCGGCCCGCCCGCACGCTCGGCGGCGACCCGGATCTGGTTCCACGTCGGATCGACCCCGACCGCGACCGCACCGTCGGCAGCGAGCAGGCGGCTGATCTGACCGTCGCCGCACCCGACGTCGAGCACCCGCTCATAGCCGGCCAGCTCCGTTCGCGCGAGCGGGAGGATCTGCTCCTCGTACTCCGGGTCGGCGCCAGCCGTGAACCCCTCGATCCACCAGTCGGCGTGGCTCTCCCACAACTCGTCGCTCACCCGACCCGAGCCTACGGAGCGTGGGTCGGCGTTTGCGTCGGGATCCAGCACCGGCAGGTGTCCCCGGATCCCGACGCAAAGGATGTTTCGGCGGGCAACAACTACGGTCGGCGCGATGAAGTTCTCCGTGTGGCCCAACCCGAGCCGTCCCGTGTCCGAGGTCCTCGACCTGGCCCGACTCGCCGACGCCGAGGGCTGGTACGGCCTCTGGTACGCCGATCACTACATGCCGAACACCGGCAGCACGGAAGTTCGGCCGGGTGACATGCACGAGTGCTGGGCCGTGTTGGCCGCCGTCGCCGCCGTCACCGAACACATCCGGATCGGCTCGCTCGTGGCGCCCACCTCCGTCCACCATCCGGCCGTCCTCGCCAACCGGGCGAGCACGATCGACCACCTCTCGAACGGCCGGCTCGTGCTCGGGATCGGGGCTGGATGGCAGATCAACGAGCACCACGCCTACGGGATCGAACTCGAACCACCGAAGGCTCGCGTCGACCGTTTCGAGGAGGCGATCCAGATCATCCGCAGCCTGTGCACCGACGAGCGCACCAACTTCGCCGGCGAGCACTACTCGATCGTCGACGCGCCGATGGACCCGAAGCCGGTGCAGTCACCGCTCCCCATCCTCGTCGGGACGGGGAGTCCCCGGATGCTGCGCATCACCGCGCAGCACGCCGACGAGTGGAACACGTGGGGCGATCCCGGCCTCGTCGCCGAGAACACGGCGAAGCTGCACGACGCCTGCGAACGAGTCGGTCGCGATCCGGAGACGATGCGCACGTGTGCGCAGGCGCTCGTCGTGGTGGCGAACGACGCGGCGGCGGCCGAATCGGCCCGCGCCGGTTTCACACCGCGGCGAACGATCGCGGGATCCGTCGATCAGATCGTCGACGAGGTCGGCCGGTACGCCGCGCTCGGTCTCGACGAGTTCATCGTGCCCGACTGGGCGTTCGGCGACGACCTCGACACCCGCCACGGCCAACTCGTCGATCTGTTCGCCGCCCTCACCGCCGCCCACGGCTGACCCGACC
>CAZYWK010000198.1:0-1819 GCA_964651825.1 uncultured Ilumatobacteraceae bacterium
GTTCGTTCCGGCCCCGTCCCCAAACGCACGACCCGTTCGTTCCGGCCCCGTCCCCGAACGAACATCTTCTTCGTCGAAGGGCGTCGGAACGTGGGCGTCTGCGACGATGAAGGGGTTGTGAGGACGCCAGCATGAGGGGGACGGCCGCCGACGTCGACGCGCCCGACGGAGGCGCACGGCTGCTCGCGCTCTACGACGACGCGCTCCCCCAGGTGTACGGGTACCTCCACCGGCGCTGCCGCGACCGCACCACCGCCGAGGATCTCACCACCGAGGTGTTCCTCGCCGCCGTCGACTCGATCCACCGCGAGGTGGTCCGCGACGTCACCACCGCCTGGCTGATCGGCATCGCCCGCCACAAGCTCGTCGACCACTGGCGCCGCGTCGAGCGTGACGAACGCCGCCTCCACGCCGTCGCCGACGGGCTCGCCGACCACGACGATCCGTGGGATGCCCAGCTCGACCTGATGACCGCCCGAGATGTGCTCGACGAGCTCGGCGCCCACCACCGGGCGGCGTTGACCCTCCGTTACGTCGACGACCTGCCCGTCGCCCAGGTGGCCGCCGAGCTGGGACGCACCACCCACGCCACCGAAGCGCTCCTCGTCAGGGCGCGTTCGGCGTTCCGGGCCCGCTACGAGGAGGTGACCGCGTGACCGCGTTCGAACAGCTCCGGGAGGACGGCGACTTCCCCACGCCGCGGCCCGATCCGCGTTTCGCGACCCGCCTGCGGACGCAGGTCGAAGCCGCGCTCTCCCCCACCATCTCGCTGCCCGCTCGACTGCCGACCCAGGAGGAACCTGCCATGACCGACACCCACACCACCACCTCGACCGCCGGACCCGCCCAGCAGCAGCAAACGCTGGTCCCCTACATCGCCGTGAGCGACGGCGCCGCCGCGCTGGCGTGGTACGCCGACGCGCTCGGCGCGGTCGAGACCGTCCGCTACGTCGGCGACGACGGCCGCCTCGGCCACGCCGAGATGCTCGTCAACGGGGCGCGGATCATGCTGTCCGACGCCTACCCGGACATCGGCGTCGTGTCGCCGGACACCTACGAGGGTTCATCGTGCGCGCTGCACCTCGAGGTCGACGACATCGACGCCGTGCACGCCCGCGTGGTCGAGCGCGGCGGCACCTCGCAGCGGGAGCCGGCCGACCAGGCCCACGGCGCTCGCTCGTCCACCGTGCTCGACCCGTTCGGTCATCGCTGGATGCTGAGCCAGACGATCGCGACGCCCACCACCGCCGAGATCGACGCGGCGATGGAGGGCTTCACGGTGATCGAGGCCGACACCCCGGCCGGGGCAACCACCAGCACGACGGACGTCGCGGGTGGTGTGGCGGGACGTCCGATCCAGCTCGGCTACTACACGATCCACACCGACGACATCGCCCGCGCCGCGTCGTTCTACTCCCGGGCATTCGGTTGGGAGGTCGATCCGGAGTCGGGTCACGTGGGCAACTGTGACCTCCCGTTCGGCTTCCAGACCGATCACGGCGAAGGCGTGCGGCTGTGGATGCAGGTGACCGACGCCGACCCCGTCATCGCCCGGGTCCTCGAGTTGGGCGGCGAGGTCGTGGAGGACGTGATGTACCAGTCGGGTCGCGGCGTCGAATGCCGCGACGACCAGGGCGCCCGCTTCGATCTCCACCACCCGGCCCCCGGCTACGAATGAGCCGGAGGCTCCGGGCGGTGAGGGTCGAAAGCGTCAGGGCCCGACGAAGCCGTTGACGTCGACCAGCAGCCCCGTCGGCACCTCGGCGAACACACACACCTTGCCACCCGCGCCGATCTTGGCCACCACGGCGTTCGGCAC
>CAZYWK010000199.1:0-1723 GCA_964651825.1 uncultured Ilumatobacteraceae bacterium
CGTGGAGTTCGGCGTCCTCTCACTACACGACGCCGTGCGCTACGGCCGCGCCGACCTCGTCGCCGACGACCTCCGTCGGGTCGGCGGGTCGGACGCCGCGCCGCTGGTCAACGCGATGGTGAACCACGGCATCGCCCAACGTGAGGGTGATGCGGATGCGCTGGTCGATGTCGCCGCGACGTTCGCGGCGACGGGGGCACGCACCCTCGTCGCGGAGACGCTCGACGACGCTGCCCGCGCAGCCTCCGACGAGGTGACGGTGGGGCGGGCGGCAACGGCATCGGCGCTCTGGCGTCGCGTCACTCCAATACTCAACGCTCGCGCCCGTCCGGTCGATTCCCCGCTCACCGACCGCGAGCTCGATGTGGTCGAGCAGGCGCTCGCGGGTCAGCCGAGCAAGACGATCGCCGAGGAGCTGTTCCTGTCGGTGCGAACCGTCGACAACCATCTTGCCCAGGCGTACCGCAAGCTCGCGGTCAACGGCCGCGCCGACCTGGCGGCCGCGCTGGCTCCGATCCCACTCGCCGCCTGAGCGCCGTGTCGGCGACGGAATCGACCGATTCGATTCTCACCGTCTCGTGGTATCCGTCGCTGTCGTTGGACGGTTGCGCGGTCTCGCTCGCCAGCTCGACCACCGGGATGTCGGCCAGGTCACCAAGCCGAGTCCTCGTCAGTCGCGTGCCGAGTGCGCCATGGGATGACGGGCGGACCCCCCCGATCGACCGCCACGTTCGTGAGCCACCACTGCGCGAGCTCGTGGACCGTCGACTTCTTGGAGAACCGTAACGCCTTCACCGGAGCGCCGACACGAGACAGCACGTCGTCCCGCTTCGCCACCGCTTCCTTCTGCGTCTTGGCCCGCACCTTGCGCTCGCGTTTCACGCCGGGCACCCGGTACGTCGCCCACCAACAACGGTTGGTCGGGTCGTGGTACACCGAACCTTCGCGGTCCGCCGCAACCCTCAAGCGGAACGGGAGGGATTCCGCTGGTGAGCGTCGGGGATCGATCCGCCCCAGGTCAGAGGTGGTGCGGGGGTGAGGGCCGGGAGTAACGCAGCGGCCCAATCCCGAACTCGGCTGCTGCTACCTGGGAACCCGATCGCGCCAGTAGAGCGGCCTGCGGCGATTGTGCGCGACTGCCAACACGAGGATGCGCTCGTCGTACACCGCGTACACGACCTGGTAGTCGTGCGGCTGCACGGCCATGCGGCGGACCTCGGTCTTGCTGCGTTTCAGCTCGGCCAACTGCCCGGTTCGGGGGCTCTTCAGCGCCGCTTCCAACGCGGCATCTACGGCCAATGCGAACCGGGCACCTTCTCCTGGCGTGCGCTCGTTGAGGTAGTCGCCGGCCTCCTCGATCTCTGCCTCCGCCGCGAGGTGGAGTTCGATCTCCCGGCTCACTCGGCGGAGTACTTGGCGAGGAGTCGTTCCTTGACGGCATCCCACCTGACAGTTGGCACGCTGCCGGACTCGACGTCTGCCAAGCGACGATCCAACTCGTCGATCCACTCATCGCCGAGTTCTTCGCCAGCCAACTCCGGCAGCCGCGCCTGCAGCCGCGTCAGGAACTCTTGGCGTTCGTCGTCGGGCAACGCGAGCACCTGATCCAGCAGCGACTCGGTAGCGGTGGTCATGAGTGAACGATACCTCCAGGTGCTGCAGCCGTCAGCTTGGAAGGAGCTCGGCCTCGATGTCGGCCGCGCTCGCCTCCGCCACCCGGCGC
>CAZYWK010000200.1:0-1660 GCA_964651825.1 uncultured Ilumatobacteraceae bacterium
GTGTTCGCCGCGGTCGCAACGATCTGGGTGGTCGGGCTCATCGTCCCGACGGTGCAGCCGCTCGTACGTGACACCGACGGCGATCCGAACGCCCACCTCGACGCGGTGGTGGCGACGCTCGACGAGGCCGGGATCGAGCACGTGTACGGCAGCTACTGGGCGGTGATGCCGGTCGACTTCGTCGGCGACCGTGAACTGACCGGTGGCGTGTTCCCGTTCTGGCCGGTCCGGTTCCCCGAGCGCCAGCGGGAGGTCGAGGCCACTCCGCTCGACGAGGTGGCGATCGTGTTCCTCACGAGCGACGAGGACCCGTCGCAGCTGCCGCTCCCGTTCGACGACTACGAGCGGCACGTGTTCGGCGACATCGTGGCCTACATCCCCCTCGCCGCGGTGACCTCCACCCGGTAGCCCACTTCGGCGGACCGCGTCGCTGTGCCGGTGACGGCCGGTGGCCGTCGTGCCGGGTTTGACGACGGGATCACTGCCAGACGGCCTCGACGGCGCGGTGAGCGAATTCGATCTCGTCCCACTGCTCGGGATCGAGCGCATGGAACACGTGGGGGAACAGATCGTGCTCCTCGTCGTCGATGTGGGTGATCAACAGCCGGAGCGCGTCGGGAACGCGGGATCCGCCGGGGCCGTGGGCGAGCCAGGCGTGAAGATCGTCGTGCTCGCCGCACAGCGTGTCGATCGTGTCGCCGAGAGGCGTGGTGGCCTTGGCCTGTACGAACAGGCCGATCTCCTCCTTGGCCGCGTGCATCTGGAGCAGCCGCACGAACTCGTCGAAGATTGCGACGGTGCGCGCGGCGTCCGGGTCGTCGAGGCAGCGGTCGAGGTGCTCTCCCAGCTCCAACAGGCGCTCGTGCTCGGCGGCCAGCTCGGAGGTTGGTCCGGATCGGCGGCAGCCGCAGTAGTCACACATGATGGTCATCCTCTCGACGGCATGTTCTCGACGGTGCCGACGCTCACGAGTATTTCACCTTCCCAGTAGAAGAACTCGGGACTTTGGTCCCGAGTGACGGCCCCGGCCTGGAACCTGGTGATGCGCACCGCCCGGCATGGTGGCTCACCGACCGGATGACCTGGCAGGATCTCGGTGACATGTGGAACGGACGAACACTGGCGGTCGTGCTGCCGACCTACAACGAGGCCGGGAGCATCGGAGCGTGCGTGAAGGCGTTCGAGGCGCTCGACATCGTCGACGACATCGTGGTGATCAACAACAACGCCCACCCCGACACGTCGCCCGCGATCGCCGGCACTTCGGCACGGGAGGTGTTCGAGACGGTGCAGGGCTACGGAGCGGCCATCCGGCGCGGTTTGGTGGAGACCCGTGACGCCGACCTGGTGTGCATCTGCGAGCCCGACGGCACGTTCGACCCCGACGACATCGTCAAGCTGCTGCCGTTCACCGCGGATGTCGACGTCGTGTTCGGCTCCCGCACGGTCCAGACGTTCATCCTCAGCGGCGCCAACATGGGCTGGTTCCTGCGCTGGGGAAACTGGGCGGTCGCGAAGCTGGCCGAGGTGCTGTACAACACCGTCTACCTGTCCGATGTTGGCTGCACGTTCCGGGTGCTGACCCGATTGGCGATCGACGAGATCGAGCCGCACTTCGAGTCGACCGGCTCGTCGTTCGGGTTCGAGATGATGCTCATCG
>CAZYWK010000201.1:0-1636 GCA_964651825.1 uncultured Ilumatobacteraceae bacterium
GCCAGCGGGACGTTGATGAAGAAGATCCACGGCCACGACCACTGCTCGATGATGAAGCCGCCGATCAACGGCCCGAGCAACGCGGCGCCGACGAAGGCGAGCGTGAAGTACCCGATGTACCGCCCGCGCTCGCGGGGCGGGAGGATGTCGCCGAGCACGGCGAACGCGAGCGCCTGGATCGCTCCCCCGCCGAACCCCTGCACCACCCGGGCGCCGATCAGTTGGTTCATGCTCTGCGACAGTCCACACAGCAGCGAACCGACGATGAACAGCCCGAGCGCGACCTGCAGGATCATCCGCCGGCCGTAGATGTCGGAGAACCGGCCGAGCAGCGGTGTGCTGATCGCCGACGCGGCGATGTACGCGGTGCCGACCCAGGCGAAGCGTTCGAAGGCGTTGAACTCGCCGGCGATGGTCGGCAGTGCGGTGGAGATGATCGAGATCTCCATCGACGCCAGCAGCACCGACAGCATCAGCGAGCCGAGCACCATCCACAGACGAGCGTTCGTCATGCCGGGGACCGACGAGCTGTTCGCCATTGCCGCCACCGTAGAGGTGGATGCCGGTGTAGCGACGAACCGACCCGGAGGGCTCGCCCGTATCCTGCGATCGATGTCCGGACGGCTGACTCGTGGCGCGTGGTTCGTGGGCGGTTGGGTGGCAGTCGGGATCGGGACGGTCGGCATCGTCGTGCCCGGCCTGCCCACGACGGTGTTCTTCATCATCGCCGCGGCGTGCTTCTCACGATCGAGCCCGCGGTTCGAGCAGTGGGTCCTCGACCGTCCCGGCGTGGGTCCGATGGTTCGCGACTACCGCGCCGGCCTCGGGATGCCCCGCAACGCGAAGACCGCGGCGATCGCATCGATCGCGCTGGTCTGTTCGCTCAGCGCGTTCCTCGCCACGAGCGGCTGGACGCTGCGGGCGATCATCCTCGCCGCCGGCGCGGTCGGCGTCGGGTGGATCCTGTGGCGGGTCCCGACCCGCGCCGACGGACGTTCGTGGAGCGAGATCCCGCCGGCGGCCCGGTGGTTCCGCGTCGCCGCGATCGCCGAGGCGGTCACGTGGCTCGGGTTGCTCGTCGGCATGCTGGTGAAGCGCGTCGGCAGCGGCTCGGAGGTGGGCGTGGAGGTGTTCGGCCCGATCCACGGCGTCGTCGTGCTCGTGTACTTCGTGGTGACGTTCGTCGCCGCTCGAAGTCTCCGCTGGAGCAGCCGGACGCTGGTCATCGCCCTGCTGGCATCGGTGCCGCCGGGAGCAACGCTCGTGTTCGAGGCGTGGGCCGAACGCACGGGCCAGATGGCTGGCCGCGCCCGGTCCGTGCCCGGCCGATCTCGTCCGACCTCGATTCGGTGAGGGTGTACGGTCGTCGCCCTACGTGCGCGGCCGCTGCCATGGGGTGATCGCCTGGCCCGGCAACTCGAGCCTCAACTGGAGCGGTGCCGACGTCACGATCGCCAACACCGGCCACCGGCCCCCACCGGCCACCGGGATACCGAGACACCGAGACACGGGGACACCGAGAGGTTTGAGGCAGTCGAAACGCCCACGGGTCGGCCGATCGACTGCCACAAACTTCCGAGCGCCGGTTTGTGGCAGCCGAGACGACCGCTGCAGGCAGGGTGTCTGCCACAAATCC
>CAZYWK010000202.1:0-1621 GCA_964651825.1 uncultured Ilumatobacteraceae bacterium
GAGGGAACCTGCATCGAAACCCCGCGCCGAACTACCGATCTGGCTGGGGTATGGCCGGTTGCATCTGACTCGGCTTGATAGCAGGATGTAAGCATGCCGAACGTTCTGGTCCGAGATGTTCCCGACGAAGTCCACGCGAGCCTTCAGCGCCGAGCCGAGGCTGCGGGCCAGTCGCTGCAGCAGTACCTTGCCGGCGAACTGGCCAAGCTCGCACGCACCCCGACAATGGACGAGGTCCTCGCCCGAGTCTCTCGACGCCGCGGTGGCAGCGTTGGATTCGACACCGCAGTGGATGACCTCGACGGTGAGCGCAGCGGTCGTTGATCGTCATCGACGCATCAGTGCTGTCCAATGTTGTCGGCGATGACAGTACAGCGGGACGAGTCGGGCGAGCGAGACTCGCCGCCGCAGATCGTGTCTCAGCACCGGATCTCGTCGATGTTGAGACCGTGTCCGTCCTTCGCAAGCGATGGCTCGCCGGTGATCTGACGGCACGACGGTTTCGTTCTGCAATCGAGGATCTCCGCGCACTCCCCATCGTTCGCTTCCCGACCGGCCCGTTGATGATCCGCGCCTACGAGTTACGCGCAAACGTCAGTCCCTACGACGCCGCGTATGTCGGGCTCGCCGAAGGATTGGACTGCACGCTGGTGACCGGCGACGGGCGCCTCGCCCGAGCACCCGGCATCCGGTGCAACGTCGAGCTTCTCACCGCCTGATCTCCTATCAATCGCCGAGCCGATCGGCCTGGACGAGTAGGGCAACGAGATCGAGTGCGCAGCAAGTGCAGGCTCGCATGACTCCTTCGCACCTTCCAGGGTTTCGAGAGCGTCGGCAAGCTCGGCGAAGCCATCGCTGACCGCGGGTTGCCGCAGGAGTGCGCGACAACTACGGTTGTCGCTGTCGTTGATCGGCCCCGACGCTTCCGCTCGTCTACTCGAAGTCGGAGTGCTCGCCGCAGACGACAACGACTATGCCCCGAGGTGATCGACGATGAAGACACAAAAGCACCCCAAGGACCCGTCCGAAGCAGAGGCGGCAGCGATCGTCGTCGAGTTCGACGACGCCGAAGACTACGACGTCGAGCCATCACGAACGCTCGGCGAGCTGCGTGCCGCCGCCGCCGCACGCCGCGAGGCAGACGGGCGAATCGAAGCCGCCGCCCTCGCCGCACACCGTGCCGGGCTGTCGTGGGGTGTCATCGGTGCTCAACTCGGCATGACTCGCCAAGGAGCCCGTCAACGGTTCGAACGACTTGTCGATCGCTGAGCGAACCCGCACCGATTTGCCGCTCGGTCCTGCGCTGGCAGGTTCCTCGTGTCCCGATCAGCGGGGAACCCTTTCGGGGAGATAGGCAACTACGACGCCGAACCACCGAGCGGCCATGCCCCGGTCGAGATCGACACTTGCGTCGGGTGCACATACCTCGATCTGCGCTCGCTGGGGCTTGCCTTCGTCGACTCGCGACGTCGGTGCAGTGCCGATTGCAGGGATTACCCGCGCTCACTGGGCGGGGGCTGCAGCCGACGACAATGAAGCGTCGTTGCCCGTCAGCAGAGAACAACACGGCGTGGTGTTCGCGAGGGAACCTTGGGCGAGTCTGGTTCGTGTAGTGAGATGT
>CAZYWK010000203.1:0-1614 GCA_964651825.1 uncultured Ilumatobacteraceae bacterium
CGTACCGGTAGCCGGCCTTCTGATTGCCGCCGTAGCCGAGGTTGGCGTCGTGGCGCACGATCGTCAGCGGGATGTCGGCGCCGTCGGCGACGTACTCGTGGGCGACGTCGAAGGTGGCGTCGCCGGAGTGGTCGTCCATCACGAGCACCTCGACCAGCTCACTCCGTAACGGCGACGGGATCCTGTCGAGCACCCATCGCAGTGTCGTCTCCGCGTTGTACGCGACGACCAGCACCCCGACCTTCATCGCCGACCCGCCCAGATCATCGGCGGTACACCCATGCGCGCAACACTACAAAGCGGAAGATCGCCGCCACGGTCCACGCGACCGCCAGCACGACGAGCTCGGCGGTCGGGCGGCCGTCGACGAGGGCCAGCGCGATCGAGGTGCCGGCGAGGGAGATGGCGAACACGGCGAACGAGGTGGCCAAACGCCAGCGCCGGTCATCCTCGCTGCGGCGGCGGAACGTCCAGCGCCGGTTGGCCCAGTTGTTGCCGAGCGCGGTGGCGGTGAAGCCGACCACGTTGGCCCAGACCGCGCCGATCTGCTCGCGCAGCAGCAGGAAGATCACGAGGCTGATCGCCGTCGAGACGAGCCCGATGATCGCGTAGGTGACCGTCTGGCGGCCGAAGTCGTCGGCCAGCGGCTCGCGCTCGTGCTCGCCCAGGTCGACCGAGGCCTGGCCGCGGGCGAAGCGCCACGCCATCCGCCGGATGCCGCGCAGGTCGGCCATCGCCGTCGAGCGGACGTCGACGCGGCTGTCGGGATCGTCGACCCAATCGACCGGCACCTCGTGCACCCGCAGGCCGTTGTACTCGGCCAGGAGGAGCAGCTCGGTGTCGAAGAACCAGGCCTGGTCCTCCACTGCCGGGAGGAGGAGCTTGACGACGTCGGCCCGGCCGGCCTTGAAACCGCACTGCGCGTCGCGGAACCGCACAGCGAACACGAGCCGCAGCAGCAGGTTGTAGCAACGCGAGATCAGCTCCCGCTTCGGGCCCCGCGCGACGACCGAACTGGAGCTGAGACGCGAGCCGATCGCCAGGTCGGAGTGGCCCGACACGAGCGGGGCGACGAGCGGCAGCAGACCGGTCAGACCGGTCGAGAGATCGACATCGGTGTACATGACGACGTCGGCATCGGAGCCCGACCAGGCGGCTCGCAGGGCACGACCCCGACCCTTCTGCTCGAGGTGCAGGTGATGGACCCGCTCGTCGTCGGCGGCGAGGCGCGCCGCGATCGCCGAGGTGTCGTCGGTCGAGGCGTTGTCGGCGATCACGATGCGCCAGCGGAACGGGAACTGCTCGGTGAGGTGGGTGCGCAACCGGTCGATGCTGGATTCGAGGATCTCCTGTTCGTTGTAGACCGGCACGACGACGTCGACCAGCGTGTCGGCCGCCATCACGGCCCCTCCACCGGCACCTCGTCGATCACCAGCGGTCCGGGTACGACCCCGTCGTCGCTGATGAACACCGCCACGGCGCGGTCACGGATGTCGAGCACCGAGTACGGCGTGCGCTCACCGTCGTGGAACGCGATGCGGCGCACTCCCGGGATCTCCTGGAGCGCCTCGGCGCCCACCCGCACGAACACGACCGGCAGCCCGGCATCGTCCG
>CAZYWK010000204.1:0-1577 GCA_964651825.1 uncultured Ilumatobacteraceae bacterium
CGAGCGGGGCGAGGCACACCATGAACTCGATCGTGCCGACGCCGCGGTTGCGGGCGCGCTTCGACATCAGCAGGTAGCCGGCCCAGAACAGCAGCACCAGGAGCATCAGCGCGTCGCCGGCGACCGTCGCCACGCCGTTGGCGGGCCCGAGGAACAGCACCAGAGCCATGCCGACGATCGACAGCGCGCCCCAGCGCAACGCCTTCCAGTTCGGATGCTCGTGGAAGAAGAGCGCGCCGGCCGGGAGCAGGATCAGCGGGCTCATCGCGCCGATGAACTCGGCGTGGGCGATGCTCGTCTTGGTGATCGCGGTGAAGAACGTCGCGATGTTGGCGCCGAAGAGGAGGGCCGCAGGCAGCACCGTCACCCACGTCGAACGTGAGGGGAACGGCTGCGCGCGCCGGACGTGGGTGACGAGCATCACCGTCCACCAGGCCACCAGCGCCCCGACCATCCGCCAGAACGCGATCACCGATCCCGGGTCGCCCGACCACTTGATCAACGGCGAGCTGACCGAGAACGCGAGGATCGCCACGACCATCACGGCCAGGCCGAGCGGCCGAGCGCCGAGCGAGCGGCCGGCGAGCGCGTCGCGGGTGCGGCGGATCACGAAGTGCGCTCGGGGTCGAACCGGTCGGGCTCGAGATAGATCACCGTCGCCGTCGGCACCGCCGCCCTGATCCGATCCTCGGTGGCGTTCAGCGCTTCCACGAGCCCGTTGCCGTCGAGCGTCGACGCGAACTGGATCTTCGCTCCGATCAGGATCTCGTCGGGTCCGAGGTGCTCGGTGCGCATGTGGATCAGGCGCTCGACGTGCGGTGCCGCGTTGATCGCCGCGACGATGCGCTCGGACTCACCGCGTGTGGCGGACTCGCCGATCAGCAGGCTCTTCATCTCGGTGGCGAGCACGATCGCGATCACGATCAGCAGCACGCCGATCGCCACCGATCCGGCTGCGTCGAAGCGGGCATTGCCGGTCACCGACGCCAGCACCACGCCCGCCAGCGCGACGAACAGGCCGGACAACGCGCCGACGTCTTCGAGCAGCACGACGGGCAGCTCCGGTTGACGGGTCGTCCGGATGAATCCCCACCAGGTCGTGCCCGGTCCCTTCGAATGCCGGCTCTCCCGCACCGCCGTGCGCAACGACAACGACTCGAGCACCATCGCGATGAGTAGGATGCCGACCGCGATCGGCAGGCTCTCGACGTCGTGGGGATGGCGCAGCTTCTGGATCCCCTCGTAGAGGGCGAACATGCCGCCCATCGAGAACAGCACCAGCGCCACCGCGAACGACCAGAAGTAGCGCTCACGCCCGAACCCGAACGGGTGCATCGGGGTGGCGGTCCGCTTCGCCCGTTGGCCGCCGAGGAACAGCAACGCCTGATTGCCGGTGTCGGCGAGGGAGTGGACGGTCTCCGCGAGCAGGCTCGCCGAGCCGGTGAGGAGGAAGCCGACGAACTTGCTGAGGGCGATCCCCATGTTGGCGAGGAACGCCGCGAGGATCGCCTTGCGGCTGCCATCGGTCACGTCTGGCGATCCTAGGTAGCCTGGTGGACATGAGCCCCCTCGAAGCG
>CAZYWK010000205.1:0-1575 GCA_964651825.1 uncultured Ilumatobacteraceae bacterium
GAGTCGTGGATCTCGACGGTGCCGGAGTGTCGCGTCGTCAGTTCCTCGACGATGGCCAGGCCGAGGCCGGACTGGCCGGAGGCCCGGTCGCGGGAGTCGTCGACGCGCCGGAACCGTTCGAACACTTCACCGCGGCGCTCGTCGGGGATGCCGGGGCCGTCGTCGTCGACGTGGAGCACCACGAACGAGTCGTGCTCGGCGAGCGACACGGCGATCCGGCCGGCCGCATACCGGGATGCGTTGTCGAGCAGGTTGCGCACGACGCGGCGTAGGTCGTCGGCCGAGCCGTGCACCCGTGCCGCGGAGATCCGCGACGAGTCGATGGTGTGCGGGGTGGTGAGCCGGAGCCGGCGGACCTCGTCGAGCACGAGGTCGTCGAGGTCGACGTCGTCGGTGGGCAGTTCGCCGAAGCCGGCGTCGCTGCGGGCGAGCACGAGCATGTCGTCGACCAGCCGCCGCAACGTGTCGATCTCGTCGAGCTGGCTCTGCAGTGTCCGCGTGACGTCGGCGGCACCGGGGTCGATCGAGTCGGCTTCCACCTCGGCGCGCATGCGCGCCAGTGGGGTGCGCAGTTCGTGCGATGCGTCGGCGACGAAGCGTTGCTGGCGCCGCACCGACGTCTCGAGCCGTCCGAGCATGTCGTTCATCGTGACGGCGAGGCGCGAGATCTCGTCGTCGCCGGGCGGCACGGGTACCCGCCGGTCGAGTTCGCGGATGCCGACCGAGGCGACCTGTCGGCGCATCTTCTCCACCGGGCGCAGCGTCAGCCCGACGACGAACCAGATGATCACGATCAGCAGCACGAGCGTGAGTGGCACGATCCAGCGCAGCGTCTGGTCGAGGTCGGTCACGCTGTCGTCGAGCTCGTCGCGCGGTTCGGCGATGACGACCCAGCCGGCTTGGGCGCCGGGCTCGGGGAAGAACGGCTCGGTCACCACCCGGTGCCGCTCGCCGGCGAACGTCACGTCGACGCCGCGGTCGTCGGGCGTTCGCACATCGAGCAGCTCCAGCTCGCTGGTGTCTCCCTCGGTGGCGATGGCCCCACCGTCGGGCCCGATCACGAGCAGCACGCGGTCGTCGTCGAGCAACGCCGGGATCTCGTGGCCTTCGACGATCGCCATCCCGATCGCCTCGGCCTCGTCGGACAGCAGTTCGTCGAGGTGTTCGATCGCCGAGGACTCCTGCAGCCGCAACAGCAGGGTGCTCACGAGGACCAGCACGATCGCGACGATCGCCGACGCCGCGAGGGTCACGCGCCCGCGCACCGACCGGAGGTGGCGGAACCGTGAGTGACGCCAGAGCTCAGCTGGCATCGGCCTCCACGAGGGGGTCGCCTTTCAGCCGGTAGCCGATGCCGTGGATCGTGTGGATGTGGTCGGTGCCGAACGGGAGGTCGAGCTTGCAGCGCAGGTGCCGGACGTACACCTGCACGATGTTCTCGTCGCCGTCGAAGTCGAACTCCCACACGCCGCGGATGATCGCCTCCTTCGTCAGGGCCTGGCCGGCGCGACGGAGGAGGAACTCGAGCAGGTCGTACTCCCGCGGTGTGAGCGGCACCTCGACGCCGCTCGACCA
>CAZYWK010000206.1:0-1563 GCA_964651825.1 uncultured Ilumatobacteraceae bacterium
TTCGCCGGCGTTGAGGTCGGCTTCGATGTCGGCGATGAGGGCTTCGGTCGGGTCGACGGTGGTGGGGGGAGCCTCGGTCGTCGTCGATGAGGTCGTCGGAGCGGTGGTCGTTGGGTCGGGCGGCGTGGTGGTACCGGCGGTCTTCGGCGCGGTCGACGCCACCGTCGACGCGACGGTCGTCGTCGGGGTGGCGTCGTCGTCGCCGGAGCAGCCGGCCGTGGCGAGCACGGTCAGTGTCAAGACGGCGACGATCAGCGATCGCATCGGCTCACGGTAATCCTCGGAAACATGACACCGGGAACGTGGGTGGCGACGGTTGCAGACCGGAACGTACGAGCGCGGGACCGTCGCCCGACCGCCCGAGCGAGCGAGCCCGGAACGGCGTCAGCGCGCGCGGTGGAACTCGGTGAGGACGTCGGCGAGGGTGGTGATCGTGTCGCGGGTGATGGGATCGACGACGATCTGGGCGTGGGCGCATCCGGCGGCGGCGAGGCCGCGGAGGTGGTCGGCGAGCTCGAGCGTCGAGCCCTCGATCGGATCGGTGGGGATGTCGGTGTCGTAGTCGCCCATCTGGCGTCGCACGCCGCCGGGCAGGCGGAAGTAGACGGCCGCGGTCGCCGCCACGTCATCGACCGAACGGCCAGCGGCCGTGATGAGCCCATCGACGCGTTGCTTCGCCCGAGCGAACCCCTCGACCGAGTTCCCGTACTGGCTCCACCACATGTTCCACGCCGACACGTGGGGCAGGGTGATGTCGAGCATGCGGTCGCCGATCGATCCGACCATCAGGGGCGGCCCGCCCGTTCGCGGCGATCGAGGATGCAGCACGCAATCGGTCGCGTCGTAGTACGTGCCGTGGAAGTCGATCGCACCCTCGGTCAACAAGGTCCGGATGATCGTGAACGCCTCCTCGAAGCGCCCGATCCGGTGGTCGTAGGGAAACCCGAACGCCCGATAGTCCGGCCGGTTCCACCCTGCGCCGAGCCCGACGATCAGGCGCCCGCGGGAGATCGCATCGACCGTGGCCGCTTGCTTCGCGAGCATCGCCGGCGCATGGAAGCTCGTGCACGCCACGAGCGGTCCGAGCTCGATCGTCGTCGTGGAGGCGGCGAGCGCGGCGAGCGACGTCCACACCTCCCACGGCCCACGCGGCCCGACCGGGAGGTCGTAGAGCAGGTGATCACCGAGCCAGATCGAGTCGAAGCCGACCTCCTCCGCGAGCTGCGCCATCGCGATCAACTCGGGGAACGGCACCTCCCACTCCACCTCCGGGAGCTGCACGCCGACCTTCATGAGCGGCCACCGTACTCAGGCGTGCAACACCGGCGACCCGTGGTGCACGACGAGGCGCCAGCCGTCGGCCGCGGTGCGGGCGAACAGGTTCGTCGCGGCGACGGTGCCCGTCCCCCCGGCGTCGACCAGGTTCTCGTCGAGCGTCACCCAGGCCAGGTCGCCGTGGATCGCGACGGCGACGTTGGTGAGGATGAACTGATTGCGGCCTGGCCCGTCGAGGATCCGCCGCCACGACTCCTCGATCACCGGCCACGTGCGCAGGATCGGCCA